>NZ_JBGBDC010000007.1:0-380833 GCF_041107495.1 Comamonas sediminis | reverse complement strand
TTGGCAGACAGCACGGTTGCGATAGCAGCCGTCAGCGTGGTCTTGCCGTGGTCCACGTGACCAATGGTGCCCACGTTGACGTGCGGCTTGGTCCGTTCGAATTTACCTTTTGCCATGAGAATTCTCCAAATAAAGAGCAAAACCTGTGTTGGGTTTAACGTCTACACCGAATTGCTGGGTCGCTTCGCACAGGAAACAAAGCGGCACCCGGTCGTAGACAAAAAGCAGCCCGCACCTGGCAAGCCAGGCGCGGGCGCATATTTTAGGCCTTTGCGCGGGAAGCGACAATAGCCTCGGCCACGTTGCGTGGGGCTTCAGCGTAGTGCTTGAACTCCATCGTGTACGTAGCACGGCCTTGCGTTTGCGAACGCAGCGACGTGGCGTAGCCGAACATTTCGGACAGTGGCACTTCTGCCTTGATGGCCTTGCCGCCACCCACCATGTCGTCCATGCCCTGCACCATACCGCGGCGGGAAGACAAGTCACCCATCACGGTACCGGCGTAGTCTTCAGGCGTTTCCACTTCCACAGCCATCATTGGCTCGAGGATCACGGGGCTGGCCTTGCGGGCAGCTTCCTTGAAACCGAAGATAGCGGCCATCTTGAACGCCATTTCGTTCGAGTCCACATCGTGGTACGAACCGAAGGTCAGCGTCACTTTGACGTCCACCACAGGGTAGCCAGCCAGCACGCCGGAGGTCAGCGCTTCGATCACACCCTTTTCCACCGCAGGGATGTATTCGCGAGGAACCACACCGCCCTTGATGGCGTCGACGAACTCGAAGCCCTTGCCTGGCTCTTGCGGCTCAACCGTGAACACCACGTGACCGTACTGACCCTTACCGCCGGACTGGCGAACGAACTTGCCGTCCACGTCCACGACCTTTTGGCGAATCGTTTCGCGGTAGGCCACTTGGGGCTTGCCCACGTTGGCTTCCACGTTGAATTCACGCTTCATGCGGTCAACGATAATTTCCAGGTGCAGCTCGCCCATACCGGCGATGATGGTCTGACCCGATTCTTCGTCGGAGCGCACGCGGAACGATGGATCTTCTGCAGCCAGACGCGACAGAGCGATACCCATCTTTTCCTGGTCGGCCTTCGACTTGGGTTCCACAGCCTGTGCAATCACGGGCTCTGGGAACACCATGCGTTCCAGCACGATAGGCGAAGCCACGTCGCACAGGGTTTCACCGGTGGTCACGTCCTTCAGGCCCACGCAAGCGGCGATGTCACCGGCGCGGATTTCGTCCACTTCGATACGGTCGTTCGCCATCATCTGCACGATACGGCCGATACGCTCTTTCTTGCCCTTGACCGAGTTGTACACGGTGTCGCCCTTGGACAGAACGCCGGAGTACACACGCACGAAGGTCAACTGACCCACGAACGGGTCGGTCATCAGCTTGAACGCCAGAGCGGAGAACTTCTCGCCGTCGTCCGCCTTGCGGGTCAGCTTCTTTTCTTCGTCTTCTGGGTCGGTACCGGCAACGTCAGGGATGTCCACTGGCGAAGGCAGGTAGTCGATCACGGCGTCCAGCATGCGCTGCACACCCTTGTTCTTGAACGCGGTGCCGCACAGCATAGGCTGGATTTCGGTCGACAGCGTGCGGGCGCGGATACCGGCCTTCACGTCTTCTTCGGACAAGGTACCTTCTTCCAGGTACTTGTTCATCAGGTCTTCCGAAGCTTCGGCTGCCGATTCCACGAGGTTTTCACGCCACTTGTTGGCGGTTTCCACCAGGTCTGCAGGAATGTCTTCGTATTCGAACTTCATGCCCTGGGATGCTTCGTCCCAGATGATGGCCTTCATCTTGACCAGATCGACCACGCCCTTGAAGTTGTCTTCAGCGCCGATGGGAATTACCACGGGCACAGGGTTGGCCTTCAGGCGCAGCTTCATCTGGTCGTAGACCTTGTAGAAGTTGGCACCGGTACGGTCCATCTTGTTCACAAAGGCCAGACGTGGCACCTTGTACTTGTTGGCTTGACGCCACACGGTTTCGGACTGGGGCTGCACGCCACCCACAGCGCAGTACACCATGCAAGCACCGTCGAGCACGCGCATGGAACGTTCCACTTCAATCGTGAAGTCCACGTGGCCGGGGGTGTCGATGATGTTGAAGCGGTGTTCTGGGTAGGACATGTCCATACCCTTCCAGAAGCAGGTCACTGCAGCGGAAGTGATGGTGATGCCACGCTCTTGCTCTTGCTCCATCCAGTCGGTGGTAGCAGCGCCGTCGTGCACTTCGCCCAGCTTGTGGGTCACGCCGGTGTAAAACAGGATACGTTCGGTCGTGGTGGTTTTACCTGCGTCGATGTGCGCAGAAATACCGATATTGCGGTAGCGCTCGATGGGGGTCTTGCGAGCCATGGTTGATCCTTTGTTGATCAGTAAGTGTGGGGCGATGCGGACTGGCGGATTGCGCAGGCATCAGCCTTCGATGTGAGGGCAGTCTCAATCCGAGCAAGGCCGCAGGCAAAAATTGTTGCATGCGGCCTTTGCAATATCGAGACAGATCTCGCGCAGCTTAGAAGCGGAAGTGGCTGAATGCCTTGTTGGCTTCGGCCATACGGTGCACTTCGTCACGACGCTTCATCGCGCCGCCACGGCCTTCCGTAGCTTCCAGCAGTTCGTTGGCCAGGCGTTGGGCCATGGACTTTTCACCGCGCTTGCGAGCAGCTTCCTTGATCCAGCGCATGGACAGAGCCAGACGACGGACAGGACGCACTTCAACTGGCACCTGGTAGTTGGCACCGCCAACACGGCGGGACTTCACTTCGACCATGGGCTTGACGTTGTTGATGGCAACAACGAAAGCTTCCAGCGGGTCTTTGTCAGGGTGCTTCTTCTCGATCAGTTCCAGAGCGCCGTAAATGATGCGCTCAGCAACTGCCTTCTTGCCGCCTTCCATGATCACGTTCATGAATTTGGACAGCTCTACATTGCCGAACTTTGGATCCGGCAGAATTTCACGTTTGGGGACTTCGCGACGACGTGGCATTTCTTTACCTCTATCTTTGCTTCAGTTGGCATCTTTTCAGACACCGCGAGAGCCAATCAAGGACTCCCACTTACTCGACCCACACAAAACACTTGCGCTTGGGGTCACTACGCTGGATCTCGCGCCACGCGGGACACAGCACCTTTGTATTCGTTCAAAAAACCAGGGCTTACTTGGCCTTAGGCTTCTTGGCACCGTACTTCGAACGGGACTGCTTACGGTCCTTGACGCCTTGCAGGTCAAGCGAACCGCGCACGATGTGGTAACGCACACCTGGCAAGTCCTTCACACGGCCGCCGCGCACCAGCACAACGCTGTGCTCTTGCAGGTTGTGGCCTTCACCGCCGATGTACGAAATGACTTCGAAACCGTTGGTCAGACGAACCTTGGCCACCTTACGCAAAGCCGAGTTAGGCTTCTTAGGCGTCGTGGTGTACACACGGGTGCACACGCCGCGGCGCTGGGGGCAGTTTTCCATAGCAGGGCTCTTGGATTTAACAACTTCTACCGTGCGGCCCTGACGCACGAGTTGGTTAATGGTTGGCATTAATAAACGTCCCTAAACGTGAAATTACCGTGAACTTATCGTGATTCGCTGCCAGTCCCTTGCCTCAAAGGCAAAGACGGCAGCCCCTTCGGAAATTCCGAAAAGCCCTCTAATGTACCACCTGACTCCAAATTGAGCAAATGGTTTACGCGCAAGCCCGCCGCACAGCGGCCTGCATCTCGCTACTTTCTGGCAAAAAAGGCCGGCCCATCTGCCCGAGCCGCTCTCATTTTTGCAAGCCTGGAAACCACAAAGCGTGCCAGGGGCACGCTTTGCAGGGGGAGGAACGGGCCTCTGCCAGGCGTTAAAGCCTCGGCATCAGCACCGCTTTACTTGATCCACAGACGGATGGCGTCCCAGGCGCGGCCAAAGATGCCGGCTTCTGCCACATCATCGAGCGCCACCAGCGGCACCTCGGCCACTTGCTGGCCGCCAGCCATCACCTTCAGGGTACCCAGCTTCTGGCCCTTGGTGAAAGGGGCAATCAGCGGCTCCTGGCTCACCACCTGGGTCTCGAGCTTGCCGCCCGTGCCCGCTGGCACATTCACGACGATGGGAGTGACGCTACCGATCTTGACGGTGTCCTGCGCGCCCTTCCAGGCCTTGGGGGTGGCCACGGCCTGGCCGCCGTCAAACAGCTTGACGGTATCGAAAGCGGTATAGCCCCAGTTCAACAGCTTCTGGCTTTCGTTGGCACGGTCCTTGTCGCTGGCGGCACCGAGCAGGATGGAGATCAGGCGGCGCTCGCCGGCATTGGGCACCTGGCGCTTGGCCGTGGACACCAGGCAGTAGCCGGCAGCATTGGTGTGGCCGGTCTTCAGGCCGTCCACCGTCGGGTCACGGAACAACAAAGTATTACGATTGGTGCCGTTGGACTTGGGTGTGCCGGGGTAGTACCACTGCTTGGTCGCGTAGTAGTGCATGTACTCGGGGAAGTCCTTGATCAGGCGGCTGGCCAGAATGCTCAGGTCCTTGGCCGTCGTCGTGTGGCCGGGCTCGGTCAGCCCTTCGGGGTTCTTGTAGGCCGTGTTGGTCATGCCCAGCGCCTTGGCCTGCTCGTTCATCAGGCGCACAAAATTCTCGGCGGTGCCACCCACCGCTTCGGCCAGCGCCATCGTCGCGTCGTTGCCGGACTGCACGATCATGCCGTGCAGCAGGTCGTCCACCTTCACCTGCATCTTGGGATCGATGAACATGCGCGAGCCGGGCATCTTCCAGGCGCGCTCGCTCACCGGCATGGTCTGCTCCAGGCTGATCTTCTTGTTGCGCAGCGCATCGAACACCACGTAACCCGTCATCAGCTTGGTCAGCGACGCCTGCTCGACCGGCGCATCCACATCCTTGGAAGCCAGGATCTGGCCGGTGGTCACGTCGAACAACAGGTAGTTGCGCGCCGCGATCTCGGGCGGCTGGGGCGCAGCCAGTTGTGCAAAGGCCAGGGTGGGCGCCAGCAGCGCTGCTGCAGCCCAGTTACGCAGGGTGGGCATCAAGCTCGATTTCATGTCGTACAACTCTTAGAAACAGGTGCCTGCAGCGCAGTATGGCAGGCTGCAGACTATCAAAAACAATAGCAATACTACACCACCGTCACAGTGCGGGGGCGAGCAGGTGGCGCGTGACCAGGCCTTTGAGAAGCGGCAATTGTCCGTGGAAAAAATGCCCGCCTCCGGGCACAACCGTAACCGGTAGTATCTGAGGCCGGGCCCAGTCCATCACCGCCGACAGCGGTACCGTGTCATCGGCTTCGCCATGCACCACCAAGGTGCGCTCATGCGCCTCAGGCGGCAAGGTCGCCACGGTAAAGCGGGATGCCGCCGTGCCGACGAACACCGCCTTGTCGATCTGGCGCCTGGACCAAAGTTCCGTCAGCGCATGGCTCATCACAAAAGAGCCGAACGAGAAGCCCGCCAGTGCCAGCGCGCCCTGGGGCGCCAACTGCTCGACCACGGCCAGAAAATCATCGCGCTCGCCCCGTCCCTCGTCATAGCTGCCCGCCGACTGGCCGACACCACGAAAGTTGAAGCGCAGCGCCGTCCAGCCGCTGGCGACAAAGGCGCGCGCCAAGGTCTGCACGACCTTGTTGTCCATCGTGCCGGCGAAGAGCGGATGGGGGTGGGCAATGATGGCCGTGCCGCGCTGCACGCCGTCAGCGCCGGCCGCGAGGTCGCGGGCCACTTCCAGAATGCCGGCAGGCCCGGTGATGGTGAAACGTTCGGTTTGCGCGTTCATGCTGCGGTCAACTCCATGGCGGGCCGCACACCGGCGGCAGCGGCAGCGGCGCCCTGTATCTAGGCGGGAAATTCGGTGGTGGTGAAGGCGAAGGAGAACAGGCAGGCGCTCAGCGGCCCACGTCGGGCGGCGTCAGCAGGCGTTCGACCACCTTGCCATTCTTCAGATGCGACTCGACGATTTCGTCGATATCGTCATTGTCGATATAGGTGTACCAGACGCCTTCGGGATAGACCGCCATGATGGGGCCGCCGGCACAGCGGTCGAGACAGCCTGCCTTGTTGACCCGCACCTTGCCCGGTCCGCTCAAGCCCTCCGCTTTAACGCGGGCCTTGCAGTGGTCAAACATCTCCTTGGCGCCATGGTGGGCACAGCTGTCTTCGCCATTGACGCGGTCATTCAGGCAGAAGAACACGTGGTGCTGGTAGTACGGGGCGTCGTTGCCAGGTTTTTGCTCGCTCATGCCAAGCTCTCTTCGAATGCGATCCCCCATTGTGGCAGCTTGGCGCCCGCGCGGCGCCCACGGGCCGCAATACCGCCACGGGCTACTGCGTTTAGCGCTGCTCGGGCGGGCTGGCCGTCACCCGCTGGCGCCGGCGGGCTGCCACCACCGCAGGCAGCCGGCCCAGGCGCAGCAGCACATAGGCGATCACCGCAAACGGCCACAGCCAGCTGAGCCACTGGCCCAGGCCAAAAAAGCGGATGAAGCGCCCCTGCTCCCAGGACTGCAGGGCATCGGCATAGTAGGGGTTGGGCGGAGACTGGTTGAGCAGGTTGACATCGATCATCAGCCCCATCAGCAGCAGCAGCACGCAATAGCGGCGTGGCAAGCCCACTTGCAGCAGCGCCAGCGACACCGCCAGTGCTATGCCCAGGCGCGTGGTCTGGTCCAGCCAGTCCCAGGCATAGGCCGGCCCATAGCTCAGCGATGACGACAGCGCCGAAAACCCTATCCCGGCCAACACCACCAGCGCCACCATGATCATGCGACGCGTCACGCTGCCCATCACGCTGAAGGCCAGCCAACAGGGAATCAGCAGGCCCAGCAGCACGGCCATCAGCTGCCCGATGGGCGACAGCGGCTCGGTGGCCTGCATGAAGTTGGGCATCCAGTGCTCGAAGGCCGAGTTCTCGAGCATGTCGACCAGCCACATCTCCAGCCGGTCAAACACCTGCCCGAGGCCAAAGGGCTGCGCAGCCGGGAACAGCAGCGCCAGAGGCCACAGCATCAGCAGCACGATCGCGCCACGCGCATCAGCGTCGAACCAGCGTGCCCGCACATCGCGCCAGCGCCGCAGAATGCCCATCCAGGCCAGCAAGGGCACCATCAGGGCCCCGAGCAAGGTGCCGATGCTGTTGAGCAGCCAGTCCATGTTGCTGGAGACCCGCAGCGGCAGAAAAATCTGCAAGAACTCCATCGACAGCGACAGCAGGCTGCCCACGCACAGGGCCCAGAACCAGCCCGTCCTGAACCAGCCATGGCGCCACCAGCCCAGGCTCAGCAACAGGCCCAGCGGCGCATAGCCCGCCACATTGATCCAGACATCGAACCAGGTCCAGTACGGCGGCGGAATGCGGGCCAGCAAAAATTCTGCCGGCGAGATACCCTGGGTGCGCCAGCCCGTAAACGGGAAAAGGCTGGCAAAGACGATCAACGCCATATACACCGGCACCAGCGGCCAGGCAATGGTGCGGTGTTCGCCGGACGAAGCAGGCGCCGGCGGGTGCGAGGGAACGGGACTGCTATCAGGCATGGTGCGTGGGCCCGGGTGCGCCGATCGTAGTGCGGGGTGGGGTACCGAAGTGTGCGCGGATTAAAAGGGTTTGACCACCACCAGCACCACGATGATGACCATGGCCACGACCGGCACCTCGTTGAACCAGCGGTACCAGACATGCGAATGCCGGTCCGTGCCATTGGCGATCTTGCGCAGCAGCACCGCACAGGCATGGTGGTAGCCGACGACCAGCAGCACAAAGAACAGCTTGGCATGCAGCCAGCCCCCGGCCCCGCGCCACCAGCCCAGCCACAGCCACAGGCCCAGGCCCAGCGCCAGCACGGCAATCATCGTCATGAAGCGCAACAGCTTGCGCGCCATCAGCAGCAGGCGCTCGCGCTCGGCCTGCGATCCGGCCGGCACCATGGCCAGGTTCACGAAGATCCGGGGCAGGTAAAACAGGCCCGCAAACCAGCTGGCCACAAATACGATATGAAAGGCTTTGATCCACAGCATGAGCATGCGCCACAGTGTAGTGGCTCGGCCGATGGCCCAGCACAGGACCCCGGCTAAAAAACGGGGGCCACCGGGCGCACCGGCGCGGCATTGATCTGGCGCAAGCAGTGGCCCGCCGGGTAGCAAACCTCCATGCCCGGCGCAGTCTCTCGGGGCTGCCCTGTGCAGCATGCCCTCGATCTGGCGCACAATCGCAGCATGCATCTGTCCAGCCCCACCCCCTTTCCCCACAACCGTCCGCGCCGCCTGCGCCGCGACGCCTTTACCCGCAACCTGGTCCGCGAGAACGTGCTCACCCCGCACGACTTCATCTACCCGGTCTTTGTGCATGAAGGCCAAGGCAAGCGCGAGCCGGTGCTTTCGATGCCCGGCGTGGACCGCCTGAGCCTGGACCTGTTGCTGCCGGTGGCCGAGCAGTGCGTGGCGCTGGGCATTCCGGTCATGGCCCTCTTCCCCCAGATCGACACGGCGCTGAAGACGCCCGACGGCAAGGAGGCGCTCAACCCCGATGGTCTGATCCCCCGCGTGGTGCGCGCGCTGAAGAAAGAATTTCCCCAGCTGGGCGTGATGACCGATGTGGCGCTCGATCCCTACACCAGCCACGGCCAGGATGGCCTGCTCGACGAGACCGGCTACATCCTCAATGACGAAACCGTCGAGATCCTCGTGGGCCAGGCGCTCAACCATGCCGAAGCCGGTGTCGACATCGTCGCCCCCAGCGACATGATGGATGGCCGCATCGGCGCCATCCGCGATGCCTTTGAATCCCAGGGCCACATCTACACCCGCATCATGGCCTACAGCGCCAAGTACGCCAGCGCCTTCTACGGCCCCTTCCGCGATGCGGTGGGCACGCGCGGCGCGCTCGGCAAGGCCGACAAGAATGTCTACCAGATGGACCCGGCCAACACCGACGAGGCGCTGCGCGAAGTGGCGCAAGACCTGGCCGAAGGCGCCGACATGGTGATGGTCAAGCCCGGCATGCCGTACCTGGATGTGGTGCGCCGCGTCAAGGACGAGTTCAAGGTGCCCACCTTTGCCTACCAGGTCAGCGGCGAATACGCGATGCTCAAGGCCGCCGCACAAAACGGCTGGCTGGACCATGACCAGGTGATGATGGAATCGCTGCTGGCCTTCAAGCGCGCCGGGGCCGATGGCATCCTGACCTATTTCTCGCTGGACGCTGCGCGCTGGCTCAAAGAGAAAAACTGATAGCAAAAATACCAGAGCGGGCTTGCACAGGCCCGTTTTTTTTGCCATGCTGCGCCTGAAGCGACCGAGGAATCCCGGTGAGTACACCCAGCAGCATCCGCATCTTTCACATCATCGGCAACGAGACCAGCGAGCTGGCCTCGGTGCCTTTCGAGCTCCCTGCCAAAGGCTTCCTGTGGCTGGCCTGCACCCGCAGCTATTTCAGCGAGCAGCTGGGCAGCCTGCAGCTGGCACTGCAAAAGCTCAGTGGCGCGCCGCTGGTCGACCTGCATGTCTCCGACCTGCTCAACGCCCAGCTCCCTTCCCACTATGACTACACCTCGCAATACGACCTGCTGGTGATACGCCGTCTGGCCAGCACGCCATCCCAGGTGGGCACTGCTGCGCTGGCAGCGGCGCGGCGCACCGCCGCGGCCAAACCCCTCAATGAGGCACCGCGCATCAGCACCACGCCGGTGGGCTTTGCCGCGTGGGAGCGGGTGCTGCTGTCGGTACACCCCGAGGACTGCACGGTGCGTGATGGCTATGCACGGCGCCTGCTGCAATTTGCCAAGACCGGCACGCCGCCGCTGGCTGCCGAGGCGCCTGACCTGGGCCAGATATCGGATGCCACGCAAGAGCGCCTGGCACGCGAGGACAAGGCCTTCCGCAACCCCGGCAGCAGCCCCACGCCGGGCGGCCTCCAGCCCATCCGCCTGCCGTTGTCCCCGGCTGACCTGATGATGCGTGTGGTCAACATCATCGTGGACAACTACCTGGACCTGCGCCGTGAGCTCTCGCGCCACCTGGACCAGTGGCAAAGCGCGCTGCTGTCGCCGCGCAAGCGCATTGCCAACTGGCAGGCGCTGCTGGAGGCGCGGCTGACCCTGCACCAGCTCGACGAAATCTGCGAAGACCAGCGCGCTGCCGTGCAGGACTGGGTGGACGCGCTGGAGACCTGGCCTCAGCCGGAGGCCCCCAGTGCCCAGCGCGAGCTCGAAGCGCTCAAGGTGCGCAGCCGCGATGTGCTCGAACACATCGAGCGCGTGGTGCACCATGTGCGCCGGCTCGAACAAAGCACCGAGACGGCCGTGCAGATGCATTTTTCGGTACAGAGCAACCGCGCCAACGACATCATGCGCACGCTCACCACGATCACCGCCATCTTCCTGCCGCTCAACCTGATTGCCGCGATCTTCGGTATGAACTTCGAGTTCATCCCCCTTATCCACAAGGAAGACGGCTTCTGGTGGGCCATGGGCGTGATGGCCTTCATCACCGTGGCGCTGATCGGCTTTTTCTCGTACAAGCGCTACCTGACCCGCACCGGCAGATAGCGCTTACCCGGCCTCCAGCCAGCGGCGCATGGCGCGCCGCTGCTGGAAGGCTTACCGGCCCAGATCAATGCGGTAGACCGCGCGCTGCGTGCCCGTCCCATCATCCGCCTTGTCCAGCGAGACATGGGCCAGGCCCGCTGCCTGCGCCACCGGCAGCGCATTGGCCGCCGACGTGAACAACACCTTGCCGGTCGTTGGCGTCTTGGCAAAGCGCCAGCTGTGGGCAGCACCATTGGCCGAACGGGTAACCTGCGGGTGGTCCTTGATGTACGCGATCACCACATCGCGGTTCGCATCGGGCGAGGCATAGATGGTGGCGCGGCCATCGAGCTCGGGCAGGAAGCTCTTGCCGCTGGTGGCACGGTAGTTGTTGGTGGCGATCACAAAGTCCTGCGCCGGGTCGATTGGCGCGCCCTTGTACTGCAGGTCCACGATGCGGCTGCCGACGGGCTGGGTCACATCGATCTGGTACTGCATGTCGGCGCTGGTGAACATGTCGAAGTTGTAGCCTGGAAAGCTGCTGATCAGCCACTGGTCTGCAGTCGCAGCCGGGTCGATGCGGTTGAAGCGCTGGGCAGCGGCCTCCAGCCAGCGCTTGATCTGCGCGCCGTTCACCTTCACCGCATAGACGGTGTTGGGGTAGAGGTAGAGGTCGGCCGCGTTGTAGATCGCCAGCGGGCCGGCGGCCACATCGGTGTAGTCCGCACCGCCCTGGAAGCCCGACTTGAAAGGCGCGCTCACCGACAGCACCGGCAGCTGCGCATACTGCGGCAGATTCGCCTGCACATAGCGCTGCACATAGTCCTGCTGCGCCTGGTTGACCAGCTGGATTGCGCCGGGGTCGCCCACATCGGCAAACTGCGTGCCCATGCGGAAGTCGGTCTGGCCCACGGGCGTCTTCACATAGCTGATGGCCGCCTGGTGCTGGCGCTCCACCACCGGTGCAATGCTGCTGTCAACGGCCACATAGGTGGTCTTGCCTGCAGCATCCTTGCCGGTGGCCGTGCTGCGCAGCGCCGACTTGCTCTGGGTCCTGTCCACACGCCAGGCCTTGCCATCCCACTTCAGCGACAGCACCACCACGCCCAGCGCCTTGCCCCAGCTGCTGGCCATCACCGCCGGCACGCCGTTGACCGTGCCAGCCTGGTGGTCGACTCCGGCCATGCTGAAGGCCGGTTGCGCCGCCGTGTCGGGGAAGACGCCGTGCTGGTGGCCCATCACCATCGCGTCGATGCCCGCCACCTTGCTCAGGTACAGGCCCGGGTTCTCCATGTCGGCTCGGTATTCCGAGGCGTCGAGCCCGCCATGCAGCAGCGCCACGACGACGTCAGCGCCCTTGCTGCGCAGCTCAGGCACATACTTTTGTGCGGCCTCGACCGCACCCGTCACCTGTACCTTGCCTTCCAGATGGCGCTTGTCCCAGCCCATGATGCCGGGCGTGGTAAAGCCGATCACCCCGATCTTAATCGGCAGCTTGACGGCCTTGCCGTCGCTGTCGGTGCCGCTGATCTCGCGCTCGAGCACCAGATAGGGCGGCACCAGCGGCGCATTGGTTTTGCTGCTGATCACATTGGCCAGTGCCATCGGGTAGCCCGGGCCTGCGCACTTCTTGCTGGCATCGACGCCATCGACCTGCAGGCCACCGCCCAGCACCTGGTTGAGAAAGGGCAGGCCGTAGTTGAACTCATGGTTACCCAGGGTGCCGGCATCGAACTTGAACACGCCCATGGCCTTGTACATGGACAGCTGCTGGTCGCAGGCGATCGGCGCCACCTGCGCCTCGTAGTCGGCCAGCGCCGTGCCCTGGATGGTGTCGCCGTTGTCCACCAGCAAGGTGTTGGCAAAGTCGCTGCGCGCCTGGCGGATCAACGTGGCTGTGCGCTCAAAGCCATACGAGGGATCATCCGCCAGCTTGAAGTAGTCGTAGCTGCGGATGTTGAAGTGCAGGTCGGTGGTCTCGAGCACCGCCAAGGTGGCGGTCGCCGATGTGGGGCTGCTGGAGCCGCCACCGCCGCAGGCCGTCAGCAGGGCCGCAGCAGCCAGCGTGGTCAGCGTGAGCGCTGCGGTCCGGAAGTCGCAGGCAGGGGGAAAAGGGGTGCGCATCGTGGTTATCGTTGAAAGTGAGCGATGCGCGCATCATCAGCAGGCGGTATGACGACGGTGTTACGAACGGCCCCCGAAAATGCAACAAAGCCTTGCAGGCTGAGAACAGGGTTCTCAAAGCCTGCAAGGCTTCGTGCAGCGCTGGGCGGGAGTGACCGCTCAGCCTACATGTTTGGCAAAAAAGGCCATGCTGCGGGCCCGTGCGGCGGCCGATGCTGCTGCGTCATACGAGCCGCGCTGGTCGCAGTTGAAGCCGTGGTCGGCCGCGTAGACATAGACCTCGGCCTCGGGGTGGGCGGTGCGGAAGGCGTCCACCGACGCCAGCGGGATCCAGTGGTCCTTGTCGCCAAAATGGGCCATCACCGGGCACCGGGGCTGGCGCGCGATCTCGTCGCCAGTGGTCATGCCGCCGCCGTAGTAAGGCACCGATGCCGACAGGCCCTGGAGCTCGCAGGCTGCGCGCCAGGCCAGCAGTCCACCCCAGCAAAAGCCGGTGATGCCGACCTTGCCGCCGCTGCGCCGTGCGCCTTCGTCAATCGCGGTCTGCAGGTCCAGCATCACGCCAGGGGCCACGGCGGGCGCTTCGGCAGCGGCCTTCAACGCTACGCCGGCTTGCATGTCGGCATCACTGTAGCCCAGGTCCACGCCGGGCTTGACGCGGGCGAACGTGGCCGGCGCAATCGCCACATAGCCGCTTTGCGCAATGCGGTCCGCCACCGAGCGGATGTGCGAGTTGACGCCAAAGATCTCCTGCACCACGACGATGGCGCCACGCGCCTGGCCTTCTGGCTCGGCGATGTAGGCCGGAAACACCTGGCCGTCGGCCGACTTCAGATCTACAAAATTTCCCATCGCGATCACTCCTTGCTCAACAGATTCAAGATTCGGGCCCCGCCGATTATGGCGTGGCGCAGGCCGCTGCCGGTGCCGGACGCGCCAGCATCGTCAGCCAGGCTGCCACCAGCAGCAAGGCCAGCCCGCCATACACCGCCGCCAGGCCCAACGCCGTCTGCGGGTTCACCAGGTGGATGCCCAAGGACGCGAGCAGCGAGGTCAGCAAGAAGGCCAGGCCGCCGGCAATGCCGCCCGACAAGGCAGCGTGTTTGGGGAACATCGACAGCACATGGGCGAAGTGGATATTGAACACCAGTCCCGCCGCCACATGGATGCAAAAGGCGACGGCCGCCATCACCTCCAGCGATGGCCAGGACGCGGGCAGCCAGGTCGTCAGCGCCAGCAGCCCGATAAAGCCGGCCATGGCCAGCAAGGCACCTTGGTGCTTGGCCGCCAGCGAGCGCGCCATCGCTGCGCGGGCGATCAGGCCGCCCCCCATCCAGGCCAGGCCCATCAGCAGCGCCAGCGATCCCGTGGTGGTCGGTGGGCGGTGGTACACCGTCTCGACGATGAAGGGCGAGGCCATGCTCCAGCCCATCACCATCGCATACGCAGCGCTGACGCAGAGCACGCCCCGCGCAAAGGCACGGTTGCGCATGATCTCCCAGGCCCGGCTGGCCACTTCACGCGGCCGGATGGGCTGGGGCTGGGCCAAGGTCTCGCCGCCGCCCAGCAGCTCCAGCACCAACGCAACCACCGAGAATGCGGCCAGCACCACAAAGTTGGCACGCCAGCCCCAGTGGGTCTGCACAAAGCCGCCGATGAAGGGCGCGCAGATGGGCCCCAGCGACCAGACCACGGTCATCCAGGTCAGGTAGCGCTGCAGCGCCGGGCCCCGGAACACATCGACAAAAAAGGTGCGCTTGCCGACCACGGCCACCGCGCCCAGCAGGCCTTGCAGCAGGCGCAGCGCGCAGATGACGACGATGTCGTCGCTGACGGCAATAGCCGCGCTTGACAGTGCAAACAAGGCCAGCGCCACCATCGTCGGCCGCCAGCGGCCAAAGCGGTCCAGCAGCACGCCCACCACCAACTGGCCCAGGCCATAGCCGGCGATGAACAAGGTCAAGGTCAGCTGGATCTGGGACGCGGTGCCGCCCAGGCTCTGCGCCATGGCGGGCATCGAGGGCAGGTAGATATCGGTGCCAATGCCCGACAGCGGGATCAGCAGGAAGGCCAGAAAAACGCCGAAGGTGGCGTTGTCAGCAGTGATTCTTCGCATGGGAGTCTGCGCCTGAAAATAAAACAGGGCGCCAGTGTGTTATGTTTTTTAGACTGGTACAAGATCTTACGTAGCCTAGGCTTGGAAGGCCTATACTGCACTGCACCATTGCCGCTACCCTAACCGCCCAAGACCATGCTTGCAGCCACCCCCACCCATGCCCCGCCTGCCGTTGCGGCCTCTGTCCCTGCGCAGGAGCTGGGCCACTTTCTGCGCGCCCGGCGCGAGAGCCTGTCGGCCGCCGCCATGGGCCTGGCGCGCCATGGACGCGTGCGCACGCCCGGCTTGCGGCGCGAGGAGGTCGCCCAGCTCGCCGGTATTGGCGTGACCTGGTACACCAAGCTTGAGCAAGGCCGTGAGGTACAGCCGTCGCGCCAGGCAGTGGAGGCCATTGCCCGGGCGCTGCAATGCAATGACGACGAGCTGCGTCACTTGCTCGTGCTGGCGGGCATCAAGCTCGACCAGCCCGCGGTTGCAATGCAGGAAGCACCGGGCTGCCTGCACCGGCAATTGCTGGACAAGATGCTGCCCTACCCCGCCCAGATGCAAAGCGCCGCGTTTGACCTGCTCGACGCCAATGCCGCCTATGAGCGGCTAATGGGTGTATCGCTGCAGCGGTTGCCTGCGCTGGAGCGCAACTGCCTGCACATGAACCTGTTCAATCCGCAGTGGCAGCGCGTGGTGCGCCATGAGCCGCAGAGCATCGAGCGCATGGTGGCGATGTTCCGCGCCGCCTACACCCAGCAAAGCGGCGACCCGGCGATTGCCCGGCGGCTGGACTATTTTCTGGCGCACTCGCCCGTCTTCCGCAATGCCTGGGAGCGCTACCAGGTGCGCAGCCCGGAGAACAACGAAAAGACCTTTGACCACCCGGTGGTCGGCATCCTCCATCTGCGCCAGACCTACTGGTGGTCGGCGCCGCGCAGCGGCATGCGCATGGTGGTCTACCTGCCCGTCAGCGACCAGGACGCCGAGGCGCTCGACCGGCTGGCCGCGCTGCCTGCGCCTTGAATGCGGCATGGGCATGCGGCGCAAGCTCGCCTAAGATAGTGCATCTTTTGTGAGCCCCAACGCCATGACCTCTATCGTCCTCATCACCGGTGCCAGCCGTGGCATCGGTGCCGCCACCGCCCTGCTCGCCGCCCACCATGGCTGGGATGTGGCCGTGAACTACAGCAGCAACGCCGCTGCCGCCCAGACCGTGGTAGAGGCAGTGCAGGCCCTGGGCCGCCGCGCGCTGGCCGTGCAGGCCGATGTGGCCGACGAGGCCCAGGTGCTGGCGATGTTCGCCCGCATCGACAACGAGCTGGGCAGTCTGGGCGCCCTGGTCAACAACGCGGGTGTGGTGGACCGCGCCCAGCGCCTGCAGGACATGGACATGGCCCGCTGGCGCCGCATGTTCGACATCAATGTCCTGGGCAGCTTTCTGTGCGCCCGCGAAGCGGTGCGCCGCATGAGCACGGCCGAAGGGGGCGCCGGCGGCAGCATCGTCAATGTGTCCAGCCGGGCTGCCTGCCTGGGCTCGGCCAACCAGTATGTGGACTATGCGGCCTCCAAGGCGGCCATCGACACGATGACTCTGGGCCTGGCCCATGAAGTGGCCGCGCAAGGCATCCGCGTCAACGGCGTGCGCCCGGGTCTGATCGAGACCGACATCCACGCCAGCGGCGGCCAGCCCGACCGCGTGCAGCGGCTGTCGGCCGGTGTGCCGCTGGGGCGCGGCGGCACCGCCGACGAAATCGCGCAGGCCATCTACTGGCTGATGTCCGAGCACAGCAGCTACTGCACCGGCTCCTTCATCGATGCCGGTGGCGGGCGCTAGGCCGCCGTTCAGACCCAAGCCAACATGCTCTCTACCCCCCATGTTCTGCTGCTGGAAGACGACCCAGCCATTGCCCGCACCGTCTGCTATGCGCTGGAGCGCGATGGCATCCGCTGCACCCATAGCCTTTTGATGGCCGATGCCCGCGCGCAATGGGCCAGCGGCCGCTTTGATGCGCTGCTGCTCGATGTGGGCCTGCCCGATGGCAATGGCCTGGACTGGTGCCGCCAGCTGCGCACCGCCGGCTCGCCCGCGCCCATCCTGGTGCTCAGCGCCCGGGGCGAAGAGGTCGACCGCGTGCTGGGCCTGGAGCTGGGCGCCGATGACTACCTGAGCAAGCCCTTCAGCCCGCGCGAGCTGGTGGCGCGCACCCGCGCGCTGCTGCGCCGTGCCCAGCAGTTTTCACCGCCGCCAGCCACTGCCAGCCATGCCCCGCCCCACGCCGCCCGCAACGCGTTCCAGGTGGATGAGGCCGGCCAGTGCGTGCGCCTGCAAGGCGTGCTGCTGGATCTGACGCGGCGCGAATTCCAGCTGCTCAGCAGCCTGCTGGCCGCGCAGGGCCGCATCCTCAGCCGCCACCATTTGCTCGATGCCGTCTGGGGCCTGCACAGCGACAGCACCGACCGCACGGTGGACACCCACATCAAGACCCTGCGCGCCAAGCTGCGCGCCGTCGTCGCTGACCAGGACTTCATCACCACGCACCGTGGCATGGGCTACAGCCTGCGCGACGGCGGCTGAGGACCGGCCATGCGTCTGGGGATCCGCCTGCTGTTTGCCTTCTTCCTGATCAATGGGCTGGCCGCCTTCTTTGTGCTGCGCGTGTTCATGGCCGAGATCAAGCCCAGCGTGCGCAAGGTGACCGAAGACACCTTGGTCGAGACCGCCTACCTGCTGGCGGCCCAGGCCAGCGATGACCTGGCCGGTGGAAAGCTGGGCAGCGGTAGCGGCAGCAGCAACAGCCGCTTTGCCCAGCATGTGCAGGCCGCCTTCGAGCAGCCGCTGCGGGTGTGGATCTGGGACACGCGCAAGGCCGCGCTGGACCTGCGCGTGACGGTCACCAACGACCAGGGCCGCGTGCTGTTCGATTCCGCCGGCCAGGATGTGGGGGCCGACTACGCGCGCTGGCGCAATGTGGCCCTCACCCTGCGCGGCGAGTACGGCGCCCGCACCTCACGCGAAGTGGCCACCGACGAGGCCACCAGCGTCATGTATGTCTCCGCGCCCATCATGCGGGATGGCGCCATCCTCGGCGTGCTCACCGTCTCCAAGCCGGCCAATGCGGTGCAGAGCATCATCGACAGCAGCGAGCGCAAGATGCTGCGCGGCGGCGTGCTGTTCCTGCTGCTGTCGGCCGCCGTCGGCTTTGCCATCACCTGGTGGCTGGTGGTGCAGGTGCGCAAGCTGCGCAGCTATGCCCAGCATGTGCAGGGCCCCACCCTGCAGGAGGCGCAAGGCAAGCTGCTGCCGCACAAGACGCCCGAGGTGCCCGATGTTCCTGGCGAGCTGGGCGACCTGGCCCAGGCCATGGATTCGATGCGCCGCCGGCTGGAAGGGCGCGACTACATCGAAGGCTATGTGCGCGCCCTCACGCATGAGCTCAAGAGCCCGGTCGCCGCCATCCGGGGCGCAGGCGAGCTGCTGCAGGACGATCTGCCCGCCGCCGACCGCGCCATGTTTGCCCAGCAGGTGGTGGACCAGAGCCTGCGCCTGCAAAACCTGATCGACCAGCTGATGCAGCTGAGCCAGCTGGAGCAGCGCAACGGGCTGGCCCAGGCTGGCACCCCCACCAGCCTGCGCGCCTGTGCTGCGCAGGCCATCGCGCAGCTGCAGGCCACCGCCGCACAAAAAGGCATACAGCTGCTGCTGCAGGGCGGCGACAGCCACGGCGCCTGGGATGCTGCGCTGGTCACCTTGGCCATCAGCAACCTGCTGGCCAATGCCCTGGATTTCTCACCGGCGCACAGCCAGATCGTGCTGACCTTGGAGCCCCAGCGCCTGAGCGTGCAGGACAGCGGCCCGGGCGTGCCCGACAGCCTGTTGCACCGCCTGGGCGAGCGCTTCTTCACCACGCCGCGCCCCAATGGCGAGCGCAGCGGCACCGGGCTGGGCCTGTCCATCGTGCAGCGCATCATGCTGCTGCATGGTGGCCGGCTGCAGTTTGCCAACACCCATCCCGGCCTGCGCGCCAGCCTCGATTTCTCGGCCCAGGGCTGAGCATTTCATCGCCCATCGCCGCCACTTCACGCTGCCTTCACAGACTTCATGCTCGGCTCACCGGGGCCGCCGACACTCGCCGCACCGATACACAGAGCAACGAGGAATGCATGAAAAACAGACTGGTGCAAAAGGCCCTGAGCCTGGCCATCACCATGGCGCTTTTGATGGTGGCGCTGATGATGATCAGCGATGTGGTGCGCGACCGCATCTACAACCGAGACCGCGCAGTACAAAGTGTGGTCAACAGCACCGCCGGTCCGCAGACCTTGTTCGGCCCGGTGCTGGCCCAGCGCTGCACCCGTGAGGTGAGCGGCAAGGACAGTGAAGGGCGCGTGGAAACGCGGCTGGTCAGCTTTCAGCGCTACGCGTTGCCCGACGAGCTCAGCCACCAGACACGTGCCGAGATGCAGCCCCGCGCCCGTGGCCTCTACCAGGTCAACACCTTCCTGATGCATGACAAGCTGGTGGCGCGCTTTGCGCCGGGCAACCAGTTGCAAGGCAAGCCTGAGGGCAGCGCCGTGCGCCACTGCGATGCACCGCGTCTGGTCCTGCCACTGAGCGATCCGCGCGGCATCCGCAGCGCGACCCTGCAGGTCGATGGCAAGCCACTGCCCCTGGAGCCGGGCACCGGCCACAGCGTCTACCCCCGGGGCCTGCAGTCCAAGACCCTGGCTGCCGGCACCAGCGGCGGCGACAGCAATGCCACGATGGAGGTGGTCGTGCTGCTGCAGCTGATGGGCACCGAGCGCGTGGCCTTTGTGCCGCTGGGCGGCACCAACCAGGTCAGCATGCAGGCCGACTGGCCCCATCCCTCGTTTGGTGGCAACTTCCTGCCGCTGAGCCGCGAGGTCAGCGAACAGGGCTTCACCGCCAGTTGGAGCATTCCTGCGCTGGCCTCGTCGGCACGCCAGGCTTTTGTCCAGGAGCGCTCGCTGTGCAGCCTGGGCATCGCCGATACCAGCTACGCCTATGCGGCCGAAGAAAGCCAGTGCCTGGAGCAGTTCGGCACCAGCTTCATCGACCCGGTCAACCCTTACAGCCTGAGCGACCGCGCCACCAAGTACGGGGTGCTGTTCGTTGTGCTGACCTTCGTGGCCGTGGCCATGTTCGAGGTGCTCAAGAAGCTGCGCGTGCACCCGGTGCAGTACCTGCTGGTGGGCTCGGCGCTGTGCATTTTCTTCCTGCTGTTGATCAGCCTGTCCGAGCATCTGGGCTTCACACAGGCCTATGCGATTGGCGCCGGCGCCTGCGTGCTGCTGCTGGGCTACTACGCCAGCCACATCCTGGGCAGCCTGCGGCGCGGCCTGCCGTTTGCGGCGCTGATTGCGGTGATGTATGGCCTCTTGTTCGTGCTGCTGCAGCTCGAGCAGACGGCGCTGGCGGTCGGCTCGCTCGCCCTGTTTGCCGTGCTGGCGATCGTGATGGTGGCCACGCGCAAGGTTGACTGGTATGCGTTTGGCAAAGGCGACAACCCCGAGCCCGCCCCGAAGGCCTGGGCCCAAGGCCTGCAGGAGCACGCATGAACACCGACCACCGCATGGAAAAGCAGCGCCAGCAATGGCGCCTGGCCCAGCGCCAGATGAGCCGCAGCCAGTTGCGTGCGCTGCGTGACCAGTGGCTGGAGCGTGGCAGCCAGCTGCCGCTGCAGGCCAATGCCCGGCGCCTGATGTGGCTGCGGCTGCGCTGCTCGCTGCTGCTGGCCCAGCAGCGGTTCTGAGCGCCGCTACCACCCCATGCAACCAGGCTGCCCTCGGGCTGCCTGGTTGCGTTTCAAAGGTGGGTGCCTATTTGGCAGGCGGCGCGCCACTGCCCCGGCTCAGCGCGCGCAACCGTGCCTCCGGAGACAGGCCGCGCACGCACTGCACATTGGCATCGCCCAGCAGGCTGTCGCACTTGCGGATGGCGGTGTCCAGATCGGCTTCGCGCTGGCGTTCGGCCTGGCTCTTGGGTGGCGTGAAGATGGAAACCTCGCTGGCCGCCTGCTGGTGCGCATCCTGGATGCCGGCCGCACGCTTTTGCTTGGCCTCGCGCAGGCATGCCTGCTGAGCGCTCTTGCTGTCCTTGTCGTTGCCGGCATGGCGGCTCTTGCAGTCCTCGGCGGCCAGCGCATGGCGCCGTTCCACCTGGGCCGCAAGCGCCTTGAAATGGTTGTTACCGCTGGGGTGGCGCCGCGCCTGCAGCGCAGCGGCATCGACCTGGTGCTGGGTCTCTGCCTCCAGCAGGCAGCGGCGCTGGGCATTGGGGCCGCCAGCGAGCTGCTTGCAATGCGCCAGCGCCCGGTCCGCCTGCGCATCGAGCTGCGCCACCGCCTCCCGGTAGGCATCGTCGCCCATCTCTGCGGCCAACAGCGGCACCACCGCCATGGCACCCAGCATCCAGGCGGCCGACGCGCGCCACAGCGGGCGCCTCCATGCTGCGCGCATCAGCGGTTCTGTTGGCGCAGCCAGTTATCGAGCTGCTGGGCCACCTGGTCGGTGGCGGCCGCCAGCGATGCTGCAGCCCCCGCAGCATCTGCACTGGTGGCCGGTTGGCGGGCGTCGAACACCTGCTGGGCCAGCCAGCGCTCACCCTTGGGCGTGATCTCGCTCAAGGTGGCGCGCATGCGCAGCACGCCGTGGCTGGACTGGGCAGAGTCAAATACCTGGCTGAAATCGACCACCTCCAGGCGCAGCATCGCTGGGTACGCGGTATTGCGCAGCAGCGGCGTGGCGCCATCGTCATCGAGCACGACGGCCCGCTGGCCGCTGAGCACATCGCGCATGCGCTGCTGGATCAGCTGCATCGCCGGCAGCACCCAGCTGGCCTGGGTGTAGGGCCGCAGTTCGCGCGCATCCGCATAGGCCAGCCGGTAGTAGATGGAAGCGCTGGCATCGGGTACCCCGGCCGCGCGCACATCGGCCAGAACGAGGGGCTCGGTCGTCGCGGCGGGCGTGGCCGGTGCCGCCAGGGCCTGCGCCGGTCCGAAGTCATAGCGTGCCACCGGTTGGGGCTTTTGCGGCAGTGCCGAACAAGCGGCCAGCACCGCCACGGCCGTCACCACCAGGGCGGCACGGCCAGCGCCGTGCAGGCGGCGACGCAGAGAAGTAGAAATCATGGCATCCATCCTATCGGCCGCTGCCCACGGCGGGCGGGGCTACAAAACCTGGCTCGCCAGGGCCTGGCAGCGCATTGGAGCTGCCATAGATCAGAGACTGCGGGTTGTTCTTGAACGCATCGGCCGTATCGCCCATGCGGCGCGCGGCGGCGCCCACATCGTGCATCGTGCGGCCCATGGCGGGCAGGGTGCTGCGGTTGAAGTTGTCGGCCGCGTCGCTGACCTTCTCGACCGCCTGGCCCATCTGGTCAACAACCCCACCCTTGGCCGCCAGGCTGCCGACTGCAGCGCTGACGTCGTTCGAGGTTTTCTGGATACCGGCCAGCGTCTTGCGCGCATCCTGGGCTACGGCAGGCAGGCTGTCGAGCGCCGGATCGAGCTTGGTATCGACGGTGACGACCAGGCGCTTGCTCAGCTGGTCCAGGCTCTGGGCCGCCTGGCCCAGGCTCTTCATGCTGTCCACCAGCACCTGCTGGTTGCCCGGGCTGAGCAGGTCGTTGACCTTGCGGGTCGCATCTTCCACCTGCTGCAGGATGATCGGCCCCTGCTCGGCAATCTGGCCAAAGGGCGAAGGCTTAACGCGCAGGCGCGGAATCCCATCGGGGCCGGGCGGCAGCGGCGTGGTTTCGGTGTTGTCGTCATCAAGCTGGATATGGGCCAGGCCCGTGACACCCTGGTAGCCCAGCATCGCGTAGGTGGTTGTGGTGATGGGCGCTTCCGAGTTGACCGCGATGATGATCAGCACCGTGCCGTCCTTGGCCGGGTCGAACTCGATCTTGGTCACGCGGCCTACGGCCACGCCCTTGTAGCGCACCGCTGCCTGCGGCTGCAGGCCGCTGACGGTCTCACGGGTGGACAGTTCATAGCGCGTGTAGTTCGTGTTGTCACGGCCCATCCACAGGCTCAGGAAGATGACCAGCGCCGTGAGCAAGACCACAAACAATCCAGCCGCCAGTGCGTGTGATTTGTTTTCCATAGCTATCCCTTCACCCCACCAAGCGCCACCGGAGCCATTGCACGGCGTCCACGCTCACCCAGGAAGAAATGTTCAATAAACGGATGCTTGAACTGCACCACTTCGGCCGGTGTGCCCGAGACAATCACTTTTTTTTCGGCCAGCACTGCCACGCGGGTGGACAGCGCAAACAAGGTATCGAGGTCATGGGTGACCATGACCACGGTCAGCCCCAGCTCGGCATGCAGGTCCTTGAGCAGATCGCAGAACTCATCCGAGCTGTTGGGGTCGAGCCCGGCGGTGGGCTCGTCGAGCAGCAGCAGCGGCGGGTCCATGATCAGCGAGCGCGCCAGTGCCACGCGCTTGATCATGCCGCCCGACAGGTCGGAGGGCATCCGCGTTGCATGCTCGGGCTTGAGGCCCACCATCTGCAGCTTGACCATGGCTGCATCACGCACCACATCCTTGGGCAAGGTTCCCTGCTCGCTAAGCGGAAACGCGATGTTCTCCAGCACATTGAAAGCCGAGAACAGCGCCCCTTGCTGGAACAGCATGCCGATGCGCGAGGCCGCGCCCCGCAGGCTCAGCTCCCGGACCGGCTGGCCCATGATCAGCACCTCGCCCTTGGCGGGCTGCAGCAGCCCCAGCATCTGGCGCAACAGCACCGATTTGCCGGTGCCCGAGCCGCCGACCAGGGTCAGGATCTCGCCCCGGTAGACGGACATGTCCAGATCCTGGTGGATCGCAAAGGCCCGCTCGCCCTGGCCGAACACGGTCCACAGCTTGCGGATATCAACGACCTTCTCATCGCTGGCCGCTGCGTTGGGTGGGGGAGATACCGCCTTGTCCATCACTAGAACCCCACCTTGCGGAATGCAATCGCAAAGATCGCATCGAGCACGATCACTGCGGTGATCGAGATCACCACCGACGAAGTCGTGCCCCGGCCCAGGCTCTGGGTGTTGGGCTCGACCTCCAGACCCCAATGGCAGGCAATCAGCGCAATGGCTACGCCAAAGGTGACCGACTTGGCCAGTGCCAGGTAGAGGTTCGCAATATCGACCGCGCCGGGCATCGCCTGCAGGAAATAGGCGGGCGATACGCCCATTGCGGCATCAGCCGCCATCATGCCGCCGACCAGCGCGCAGACCGTGGTCCACATCGACACCAGCGGCATCGCCAGCGCCAGCGCCAGTGCGCGCGGCATCACCAGGCGGTAGCCTTGCGCAATGCCCATCACCTGCATGGCATCGAGCTCTTCGTTGACCCGCATCACGCCGATCTGCGCAGTGATGGCCGAGCCGGTGCGGCCGGCGACCAGGATCGCACCCAGCAGCGGTCCCAGCTCGCGCACCAGCGAGATGCCCAGAATATTGACGATGAAGGCATCGGCACCGAACTGGCGCAGCTGCAGCGACATCAGATAGGCCAGCACCACCCCGATCAGAAAGCCCACCAGGGCCGTGATCGGCAGCGCCGTGGCGCCCATCGCATACAAATGGCCCGACACATCGCGCCAGGGGCCGCGCAGCGGGTTCTTGATGAGGCGCAGCACATCCAGCAGCAGCTGCCCGACCATCTCGACCATGCTGCGCACATGGGCCATGAAGCCCAGCAGCACCAGGCCCAGCTGGATCAGCCAGCCCCACCAGTTGACCTGGGTCTCCGGCGGGCAGCCCATCGTCAACGAGGCCACCCGCTCCAGCATCTGGCGCTGCAGATCGGTGGTGCGCAATTGCGCAGGCCACTGCTGGCCCCAGTGGTCCCACAAGAGCTGCGCGCCCACATGGTCCAGCCACTGCACCTCGGACAGGTCCCAGCCCTGTTCTTTGCCCGGTGCCGCGCCATCGAGCTGGCGGCGCAGATCGCGCCACAGCGAGCGCTGGCCCAGCTCAGCCGCGCCCCAGCGTCCGCGCAGCTGCGCCCAGCGCTGCGTGCCGTCCTGGTGTTGCTGTAGATGAGGGGCTGTATCGTCCATGGGTCTAAAAACAAAGCGTGTCGCCCTGCGCGCACGCCATTCGCACTATAGCCGGTCTGTTACCCAGCCGCACCCTGCGCGCTGGCGATCACAGCGCGTGCCTCTGTAGGAAGGTATCGCCGAGCCGCAGCACTGCGGCATCTACACCACGCTTGGCGGCCAGGGACCGGCAGTAGGCGCGGTGGGTGACAGGACATTGGTTTTCCCGCTTGGCAAGCCCGGCATACTGACCACAAACTTGCCGATTCATTCGATGGACCGTGGGCGCCCGGCGCTCCCCCTGATAAGAAGACCGCACATGCAATCTGGAGACAACACAAGTTTCGACTACATCGTCATCGGTGGAGGCACTGCGGGCGCACTGCTGTGCAACCGCCTCAGTGCCAAGACCCATAACCGGGTGCTGCTGATCGAGGCGGGACGGCGCGATGACTACCACTGGATCCACATCCCCGTCGGCTATTTGTACTGCATCGGCAACCCGCGCACCGACTGGCTCTACAAGACCGAGCCCGATGCCGGTCTCAACGGCCGCAGCCTGCTCTACCCGCGCGGCAAGACCTTGGGCGGCTGCTCCAGCATCAACGGCATGATCTATATGCGCGGCCAGTCCCGCGACTACGACCAGTGGGCCGAGCTGACCGGCGACGCCCGCTGGCGCTGGAACGACACGGTCAACTACTTCAAGCGCCATGAAGACCATTGGCGCCTGGACCAGGAGGGCGAGACCAGCCCCAGCTTTGCGCAGTGGCATGGCAACCGCCGCACTGGCAGCACCGGCGAATGGCGGGTCGAGAAACAGCGCCTGCGCTGGGACATTCTGGATGCCTTTGCGCAGGCGGCCCAGCAGGCCGGCATCCCCGCCACCGATGACTTCAACCGGGGCAGCAACGAAGGGGTGGGTTACTTCGAGGTCAACCAGAAGAACGGCTGGCGCTGGAACACCGCCAAGGCCTTCTTGCGGCCTACCTGCTATGGGCGCTCGAACTTCGAGATGTGGACCAATGCCCAGGTCAGCCGCCTGGTGCTGGAGCGCCAGGCCGACGGCCAGCTCGCCTGCACCGGGGTGGAGGTCTGGACCGGCACCGAGATGACCATCGTCAAGGCCGACAAGGAGGTGGTGCTGAGCGCGGGCGCCATCAACTCCCCGCAGATCCTGCAGCTCTCGGGCATTGGCCCCGGCGCGTTGCTGCAGCAGCATGGCATTGCCGTGCAGCATGACCTGCCCGGCGTCGGCGCCAACCTGCAGGACCATCTGCAGATCCGCTCGGTCTTCAAGATCGATGGCGCGCCCACGTTGAACGTGCTGGCCAGCAACCTGTGGGGCAAGGCACAGATCGGGCTGGAATACCTGCTCAAGCGCAGCGGCCCGATGAGCATGGCACCGTCGCAACTGGGGGCCTTTACCCGCAGCAGCCCCAGCCAGCCCCATCCCAACATCCAGTACCACGTGCAGCCGCTGTCGCTCGATGCCTTTGGCCAGCCGCTGCACCGTTTCCCGGCCTTCACCGCCAGCGTCTGCAACCTCAACCCCACCAGCCGTGGCACCGTGCAGATCAAGAGCGCAGACTTTCGCAGCGCCCCTGCGATTGCGCCCAACTACCTGTCCACCGCCGAGGACCGCCAGGTGGCAGCCGACAGCCTGCGCGTGACCCGCCATATCGCCGCGCAGCCCGCATTGGCCAAGTACCAGCCGGTGGAATGGAAGCCTGGTGCGCAGTACCAGAGCGATGAGGACCTGGCGCGCCTGGCCGGCGATATCGCCACCACCATCTTCCACCCGGTGGGCACCACCAAGATGGGTGCGGACCACGATCCAATGGCCGTGCTCGACAGCGAATTGCGCGTGCGCGGCGTGCGTGGCCTGCGGGTGGTCGACGCTGGCGCCATGCCCACCATCACCAGTGGTAACACCAACTCGCCCACGTTGATGCTGGCCGAGCGGGCTTCGGAGTGGATCCGCGCCAGCCATGGGCCATGATGGTGCGCTACAGAGTTTCAGCCCGGTTACGGCCGCTGCTGCGCTGACCACGTCCCTTTGGGGGGCTACCGACCGGTTCACGGGCGCTGAAACGGCAGTTTTGTCTCATTTTTTGCTGTTCCGGGGCGGCTGGGCGCGCGAATGGGGCAAAAAGTGGCGCCATCCTGCAATCTGCACCAAATCAGTTACCTTTGGGGTAAATCCCAATGCACCATGCAGGTGCGATGGCCTATAGTAGAGGCACTCGAGGCACTGAAACAGTGCTCTGCGAGAGGACCGAGGAGACATCTCAACAATTCGAACATTTATATAAGGCATCAATAAAAACGAGATGCTCCTTCAAAGCGCCCTTCGGGCGCTTTTGTTTTTCTGGCGTCCCATGCGCCATCCCTCCTCTGTCCCAGGCCTTGCATCGCGACCCGGCAAGGCCACGCGCCTGCCCCGTCCAACACCGCTGCTGTTCCGTTGGCGGCCTTGCATTTAGCCGCCCTGGTACGGTGCCAGCCCCCCGTTGGCGGTGCGACAATCTCGCCCCATGGAATGGATCTTCGTTACGCTCGCGTCCATGTTCGCGGGCTTTGTGGATGCGGTCGTCGGTGGCGGCGGCCTCATTTTGGTGCCCGCACTGTTTGGCGCTTTCCCCGCTGCACCACCGGCCACCTTGCTGGGCACCAACAAGAGCGCCGGCGTCTGGGGCACGCTGATCTCGGCGCGCCAGTACGCCAGGCGCGTGGACATGCGCTGGGCAGCCATTGCACCGGCGGCAGGCGCAGGTTTTGTCGCCTCGCTGCTGGGCGCCTGGGCGGTGACCGTGGTCGATCCGAGCATGCTGCGCAAGGCCTTGCCGATCATCCTGATCGCCGTGCTGGCCTACACCTTGTACAAAAAGCAGCTGGGCCAGACCCATGCGCCGCGCTACAGCGGCCGCACCGAGGCCTGGGTGGCCTGCGCGATTGGCGCCACCATCGGCTTCTACGACGGTTTCTTTGGCCCCGGCACCGGCAGCTTCTTCGTGTTCTTGATGGTGCGCTGGCTGGGCTACGACTTTCTGAACGCTTCGGCCAGTGCCAAGATCCTGAACATCGCCACCAATGTGGCAGCGCTGATCCTGTTCACCGCCAAGGGCCATGTCTGGTGGCACTTTGCGGTTCCGCTGGCCGCTGCCAACATCCTGGGCAGCATGCTGGGCACCTGGATGGCCTTGAAAAAGGGCTCGGGCTTTGTGCGCGGCATGTTCATCGTCGTCGTGGCCGCGCTGATCCTCAAGACCGGTTACGACGCCTTTTTGCGCTGAACGGCGGCCTGGGTGCTGGCCTGCATGGCCAGCCCTGCCCGGGCATGGCCCTTCGTCCTTCACCGCCTGGTTCTGAGGCGGTTTTTTGTGGCCTGGTGCGCTGCCCCGCCACGGGCCCACGGGCTTACTGCGGTGGCTCGGTCTGCGGCTTCAGCTGGATATCTTCGACGCGCCTTGGCGTGCCCATCGGCGCACGGCCATCGCCGCGCTGCATCGCGGCAATATCGGCCTCGCTGGGGTATTCACCCAGCAGCCAGTAGTCGATGATGCGGCGGGCAATCGGGGCAGCCGAGCCGGCGCCAAAGCCAGCGTTTTCCACGATCACGCCGACGGCGATCTTCGGGTCTTCGGCCGGTGCAAACGCGATGTACAGCGCATGGTCGCGCTGACGCTCGGCCAGACGCGCGGCATTGTACTTTTCCTTCTGGCCGATGCTGATGGCCTGGGCCGTGCCGGTCTTGCCGCCGGCCGTGTAGCGGGCCGTGCCGAAGGAGCCGCGCCCGGTGCCACCCGTCACCACCGACACCATGCCGCGCTTGACTGCATCCATATTGCTTTGCTTGTAGCCCAGGTTCACGGGCGGCGGCTGCTCGATGGGGCGGCGCTCGCCGGTCACCGGGTCGATCAGCGAACGGCCCACATGCGGCACCCGGCTGTTGCCGTTGTCCAGGATCGTCGCCAGCGCATGGGTCAGTTGCAGAATCGTGAAGTTGTTGTAGCCCTGGCCAATGCCCAGCGAGATGGTCTCACCGGCATACCAGCGCTTTTGCTCGGGGCGCTTGTAGGTTTCGCGCTTCCAGGTGGTGCTGGGCAGCACGCCCCGCACTTCACCGGGCAGGTCGATGCCGGTGATCTGGCCAAAGCCCAGCGGCTTCATGAAGTCATGGATCGCATCCACGCCCATTTCATTGGCCAGGGTGTAGAAATAGACATTGCTCGAATGCTGGATCGCGCGGTTCAGATCGACAGGGCCCAGCGCATGGCCGGAGCGGAAGGTGTGGCCGCCAAAGGTCCAGCTGCCGCCGTCCTGGATGATGGTCGACGGGGTGCGCTTGCCCGTCTCCAGCCCGGCCAGCCCCATGAAGGGCTTGTAGGTCGAGCCGGTCGGGTAGGTGCCGCGCATCGCCCGGTTGAGCAGGGGCCGGTCGATGGATTCGTTCAGCGCCTTCCAGCTTTCCTGGTCAATGCCTTCGACAAAGATATTGGGGTCGAAGGTGGGCTTACTGACCATGGCCAGCAGCTCGCCGCTGCGCGGGTCGATCGCAATGGCCACGCCCCGGCGCTCGCCATACAGGTCCTCGACCATCTTCTGCAGCTTGATGTCCACCGACAGCACCACGCTCTCGCCGGGGGTGGCTGGAGAGCTGTCGAGCTTGCGCACCGCATGGCCGCCGGCCGACGTTTCCATGCGCTCGACGCCGGTGTGGCCGTGCAGTTCCTTCTCGTAGCTGGCCTCCACGCCGGTCTTGCCGATGTATTCGGTGCCCCGGTAGTTGGCCGCTTCGTCGGAGTCGTCGATGCGCTCCTTCTCGCGCTGGTTGATGCGGCCGATATAGCCGATCAGATGGGCACCGGTCTCACCCATCGGGTAGGAGCGAAACAGCCGTGCCTTCACATCCACACCCGGAAAACGGTAGCGCTGGGCGGCAAACTTGGCCACTTCCTGGTCGGTCAGGCGCGAGCGGATCGGCAGCGAGTCGAAGTTGCGCGAATCCTCCCGCAGGCGCTTGAAGCGGCGGCGGTCACGCGGCGTGATCTCGATCAGCTCGGACAGCGCATCGATGGTCTCTTCCACGTCGCTGACCTTGTAGGGCGTGATCTCCAAGGTGTAGGCCGAGTAGTTGGTGGCCAGCAGCACGCCATTGCGGTCATAGATCTGGCCCCGGTTGGGCACGATGGGCACCACCGCCGTGCGGTTGCTCTCGGCCTGCGCCAGCAGGTCATCATGGCGCTCGATCTGCAGCACATACAGGCGTGACAGCAGAATGCCGAAGCACAGCACGACCACCAGACCGATGACGACCACCCGCAGCCGAAAACGGCTGAAGGCACGGTCTGAGTTCTGGATCTCGGTCATGGTCTGCGCAAACGCCCCGCTTACAAGGGGCGGTTTTCGTCATCGTCGGGCGGCTGGCGCTGGGGCAGCTGCAGCAGCCAGCTGACCAGCGGCCACAGCAGCACGCACCACAGGCCAGGCGTCAGAAAGCCCCAGCCCGGAAAACTGCCGCGCAGCAACAGCCGCAACAGCATCAGCACCACGTCGGAGGCGAGGAACAGCGGCATCACCTGCACCGCCTGGGCCATCACGCTCAGCCAGGTGATGCGCTGGCGCAGCAGCGCCACGCCATACAGCACGCCCGAGTACACCAGCGCATGCAGTCCCAGCAGGGACGACTGGTGCACATCCATGCACAGGCCCAGCACAAAGGCCCAGCCCATGCCGATCTTGCCGGGCTCATGCACGCCCCAGTAGACGAGCACCAGCAGCAGCACGTCGGGCAGCCACAGCGCGCGGCCCAGCGGCAGCATGTTGATCATCAGCGCCAGCACCAGGGTCAGCGCCACAAAGCCTGGGGGAACAGGGAGCAGCAAGGGCTGCCCACGCGGCATGATCATGGCTGCATTCCTGGGGTTCGGTTCATCGGAGCCGGCATCATCCGCGCTTGCCCTTGCGGGGGGTGGAGGCCGGACCTTCCTGGGTCTTGGTTTCCGCCGGCGGGCGCGGCGGCAACGCGTCCTCGGGCAGCGGGTTGATCACCATCACGAACTGCGTGCCGAACATCTGTGCCAGCGGCTCGCAGTAGACGCGCGAGAACGGCGAATCCGCGCGGCGCTCGATCTTGACGATGCGCGCCACCGGCAGGCCGGGCGCATAGACGCCGTCCACACCGCTGGTGGTCAGCAGATCGCCTTCCTGGATATCGGCATTGCTGGGCATGAAGCGCAGCTCCATGCCGCCACCGTAGGCATTGGTCGGGTCGCCATAGGCGACAGCCCGGGCGCCGGTGCGCGGGTTGAGCACGGGGATGGCCTGCTCCCGGTCGGTCAGCAAGGTTACCTCGGCGGACATCGGAAACACCCGGGTTACCTGGCCCAGCACACCCATCTCATCCATCACGGGGGAGCCACGCGCAATGCCGGCAACCTCCCCCTTGTCGATCACCACACGGCGGTTGAACGCATCTGCCGTCTCGTATACCACCTGGGCGGCGCGCCCCTCGGTCTTGAGGCGGGGCACCAGATTGAGCAGCTGGCGCAGGCGCTGGTTCTCGTGGTCCAGGGTCTCGACCAGGTTGGCACGGTGCGTCAGTGCAATCGCGTTTTTCTCGGCCGTGACGGCGGCGGCCTGGGCGGTATGCAGGTCTTCGAAATACTTGGCGCCGCCCTGGGCCAGCAGCACCGGCTGCAGCATCACCCACTGCAGCGGAAAAAGCACGGTGGCGACGGCCTTGCGCAGCGGCTCGGTCAGCTTGAAGCGCACGTCCGCCACCATCAGGAACACCGCCAGCGCTACGCACAGCGCCAGACGCACATTGGCGCTGGGGCCCTGGGGCCGGAAAGTGGGGATACCGCCGGAGAAGACGTTGCGTGCCATGCGGTGCCTCAGCAGGACCGGGCCCGGTGGCCAGCGCCCGGCCCGGACGCGTGCCGGTCCGCCGGTCGGCGGTCAGCACGGTGGACAAAAGGCAATGGCAGGGACATCGGAGAAAGGCGAAAAATCAGAAACGGGCGCATCACAGCGGCGAAGCATCCAGCCAGACTGCCTGCACATCGCAAGCGGCCCAGCTGCCGGATACGCGTCGGGCGGGCCTGCGGCATGCGATGCAAGCACTGCCGCTGACGCACGCCATTATTGCGTAACCGCCGCGAAGGGTGCCTCTGTTACTCGCTGGTGAAAATCGTGACACCCTTGCGATCCAGGGTGTCGAGTGCAATACCGCAGCCGCGCACCACACAGGTCAGTGGCTCCTCGGCCACGAGCACCGGCAGGCCGGTCTCTTCGGCCAGCAGGCGGTCGAGGTCGCGCAGCAAGGCGCCACCACCGGTCAGCATCATGCCCCGGTCGGCAATGTCGGCACCCAACTCGGGCGGGGTTTGCTCCAGCGCGTTCTTCACCGCAGAGACGATCTGGTTGAGCGGCTCGGTCAGCGCTTCCAGCACCTCGTTGGAGCTGATCGTGAAGCTGCGCGGCACGCCTTCGGACAGGTTGCGGCCCTTGACTTCGATTTCCTTGACTTCGGAGCCTGGGAACGCAGAGCCAATGCTCTTCTTGATCAGCTCGGCGGTGGGCTCGCCGATCATCATGCCGTAGTTGCGGCGGATGTAGTTGATGATGGACTCGTCAAACTTGTCGCCACCCACGCGGACACTGCCCTTGTAGACCATGCCGCCCAGCGAGATCACGCCCACTTCGGTGGTACCACCACCGATGTCGACCACCATCGAGCCGGAAGCCTCGGACACCGGCAGGCCCGCGCCGATACCGGCAGCCATCGGCTCTTCGATCAGCTCGACCTGGGTCGCGCCGGCCTTGAGCGCCGCATCCTTGATCGCACGGCGCTCGACCTGGGTCGAGCCGCAGGGCACGCAGATGATGATGCGGGGGCTGGGCGAGAGCAAGGTGCGGGGGTGCACCATCTTGATGAACTGCTTGATCATCTGCTCGGTGATCAGGAAGTCGGCAATCACACCGTCCTTCATCGGACGGATCGCTTCAATGTTGCCAGGCACCTTGCCCAGCATGGCCTTGGCTTCGCGGCCTACGGCCTGGATGACCTTGCGGCCATGGGTGCCGCCTTCATGGCGAATCGCAACGACGGACGGTTCATCCAGCACAATCCCCTTGTCGCGTGCAAAAATCAAGGTGTTGGCCGTGCCTAGGTCGATGGCCAGGTCGGTGGAAAAGTAGCGACGGAACGCTCCGAACATGCAGGTTTCCTCTAGGGCATGGGTCGCGCTTCGGCGCTCCATCGCCCTTCATTGGTGTGTGGTGAGATGACAGAAGGGTTTTTGATGCGCAATGACCGACGTTGCCGCGTTATTGCGTCAAAGACGGGATAATACTCTATCCCCTGTGAATAACTTACAGGGCAACGCTTTCCGGCCCCGTTTTTTTACGACTGGTTTACATACGACTATCTATGGCCCTGACAAAAGATGACATTGCCCGCATCGCCAACCTGGCGCGGCTCGAATTATCCGGAATCGAGAGTGAGCGCATGCTCTCGCAGATGAATAACTTTTTCGGCATTGTGGAGAAGATGCAGGCTGTGGATACCTCCGGTGTCATGCCCCTGTCACACCCCGTGGCCGCGATCCAGGAAATCAGCCTGCGCTTGCGTGATGACGTCATCAGCGAACCCAATAACCGGGAGGCCAACCAGCGCAGTGCCCCTGCCGTGGAAAAAGGCTATTTCCTGGTACCCAAGGTGATTGAGTAATTCACAGCATCTTCAGGCCTGGTGGGCCCTGGCAACAACCGGCCCCCGGCCGTGGTGGCGGCACCAGGCTGCACCACGGCCCTGAGACCGGCGCGCAGCGCCCTATCCCATTCACCGAGATCGCCAAGATCGCGAGATTTGCATGAGCATCCCTACCGAATTGCATGACTTGAGCGTGGCCCAGCTGGCCGCCAAGCTCAAAAGCCGCGAAGTGTCCTCCGTCGAGGCTGCGCAACATTTCCTCACCCGCGCCAAGGCCCACCAGGACCTGGGCGCCTATGTCCATATCGATGAGGAGGTGACCCTGGCCCAGGCCCGTGCCGCCGATGCCGCCATTGCAGCGGGCACGGCCGGCAAGCTGGCCGGTGTGCCGATTGGCCACAAGGACCTGTTCGTCACCCAGGACTTCCCCACCACCGCAGGCAGCAAGATGCTGGCCGGCTACCAGTCGCCGTTTGACGCCACCATGGTGAGCAAGCTGGCCGCTGCCGGTGCCGTGACCCTGGGCAAGCTGAACATGGACGAGTTCGCGATGGGCTCGGCCAACGAGAACAGCGCCATCAGCCCGGTGCGCAACCCCTGGGACACCAGCCGCGTGCCTGGCGGTTCGTCCGGCGGCTCGGCAGCCGCCGTGGCTGCGCGCCTGGCCCCCGCAGCCACCGGCAGCGATACCGGCGGATCCATCCGCCAGCCCGCGTCGTTTTGCGGCATCACCGGCATCAAGCCCACTTATGGCCGCGCCAGCCGCTACGGCATGATCGCCTTTGCCTCCAGCCTGGACCAGGCCGGCCCGATGGCGCGCACCGCCGAGGACTGCGCGCTGCTGCTCAGCGAGATGTGCGGCCCCGACCTGGACCGCGACTCCACCAGCCTCGACCACCCGGCCGAAGACTTCAGCGCTCACCTGAACGACTCGCTGGCCGGCCTGCGCATTGGCGTGCCCGCCGAGTTCTTTGGCGACGGCCTGAGCAGCGATGTGCGAGCCGCCGTCGATGCCGCCCTCAAGGAGTACGAAAAGCTGGGCGCCAGGCTGGTGCCGATCAGCCTGCCTCGCACCGAGCTGTCCATCCCCGTCTACTACATCATCGCCCCGGCCGAAGCCTCGTCCAACCTCTCGCGCTTTGACGGCGTGAAGTTCGGCCACCGCGCCAAGGACTACAGCGACCTGGTCGACATGTACAAGAAGACCCGCGCCGAAGGCTTTGGCGACGAAGTCAAGCGCCGCATCATGACCGGTGCCTATGTGCTCTCGCACGGCTACTACGACGCCTACTACCTGCAGGCGCAAAAGATCCGCCGCATGATTGCCGACGACTTCCAGGCCGCCTTCAAGGACTGCGACCTGATCGCCGGCCCCGCGGCGCCCACCGTGGCCTGGGCGCTAGGCGGCAAGAGCGACCCGCTTGCCAACTACCTGGCCGACATCTACACCCTGCCCGCGTCGCTGGCCGGCCTGCCCGGCCTGAGCGTGCCCGCCGGTTTTGGCGAAGGCGGCATGCCCGTGGGCCTGCAGCTGATCGGCAACTACTTTGGCGAAGCCAAGCTCCTGAACGCGGCCCACCAGCTGCAGCAAGCCACCGACCACCACCTGCGCCAGCCCACCGGCATCGCGAAGTAACGCAGGGAGGAACACAGAACATGACCGAAACAACCGTCAAGCTCATCAACGGCTACGAAGTGGTGATTGGCTTTGAAACCCACACCCAGCTGGCCGCCAACAGCAAGATCTTCAGCCGCGCCAGCACCGCCTTTGGCGCCGAGCCCAACACCCAGGCCTGCGCCGTGGACCTGGCCCTGCCCGGCACCCTGCCGGTGATGAACAAGAAGGCCGTCGAGTGCGCCATCAAGCTCGGCCTGGCGCTGGGCAGCACCATTGCGCCCGTCAGCATCTTTGCGCGCAAGAACTACTTCTACCCCGATCTGCCCAAGGGTTACCAGATCTCGCAGTTCGAGATCCCGGTGGTGCAAGGCGGTGAGGTGAGCTTCTTCGTCGGCGACCAGAAAAAGACCGTGCGCCTGGTGCGCGCCCATCTGGAAGAAGACGCCGGCAAATCCGTGCACGACGAATTCATCGGCCAATCGGGCATTGACCTGAACCGCGCCGGCACGCCGCTGCTGGAGATCGTCACCGAGCCCGACATGAGCAGCACCGCCGAAGCCGTGGCCTATGCCAAGGAACTGCACAAGATCGTCACCTGGATCGGCATCTGCGACGGCAACATGCAGGAAGGCTCGTTCCGCTGCGATGCCAACGTGTCGGTGCGCAAGCCCGGCCAGCCGCTGGGCACCCGCCGCGAGATCAAGAACCTGAACTCGTTCAAGAACATGCAGATCGCCATCGATTACGAAATCCGCTGGCAGATCGAAGAGATCGAAGACGGCCGCGCGATCCAGCAGGCCACCGTGCTGTTCAACCCCGACACCGGCGAGACCCGCGCGATGCGCACCAAGGAAGACGCGGCCGATTACCGCTACTTCCCCGATCCGGACCTGCCGCCACTGGTGGTGGCCGACAGCTGGGTGCAAGCCGTCAAGGCCGAGATGCCCGAGCTGCCGCGCCAGCGCGCCGACCGCTTTGTCGCCGATTACGGCCTGCCCGAGTACGACGCCACCACCCTGACCCAAAGCCAGGCGATGGCCGACTACTTTGAAGCCGCCGCCAAGGCCAGCGGCCAGCCCAAGCTGGCCAGCAACTGGGTGATGGGCGAGATCTCGCGCCGCCTGAACCTGGAAGAGATCGGCATGGACCAGGTCAAGGTCAGCGCCGCGCAGCTGGGCACCCTGATCGCCCGCATCCACGGCAATGTCATCAGCAACAACAGCGCCAAGCAGGTGTTCGAGGCGCTGTGGAGCGGTGAAGGCGCAGATGTGGACGCCGTCATCGACGCCAAGGATCTGAAGCAATCCAATGACACCGGCGCGCTCGAAGCCATCATCGACGAGGTGATCGCCGCCAACCCCGGCAATGTCGAGCAGTACAAGGCCGGCAAAGACAAGGCCTTCAACGCGCTGGTCGGCCAGGTGATGAAGGCCTCCAAGGGCAAGGCCAACCCGGGCCAGGTCAATGAGCTGCTGAAGGCCAAGCTGGCCTGATCCCGCAACCGCAAACCGCAGACAGCAAGAAGCCTCCAGCGATGGAGGCTTTTTTACGGGCTTGCCAGGCATGCACCCTGGCTGACCCTGCTGGCTATCGCGCGGGGGCAACTACCAGTTGCTTAGGCCAACGCGGGCTTTAGCGCTGCTGCTGGGACCGGTCTTGCTGACCAGGCTGCTTTTGCTGCGGCGACTGCTGCTGGTGTTGCTGCTCTTTTTGCGAACCGGATTTCTGGCCCGATTGCTGCTGGTTCACCTGGTTGGGATTGCGTTGGCTGTTTGGCTGGTTCATAGCATTAGCTCCTTCAAGATGATGACGGGGCGACATTGCCCTGCCATGGCTCTATAGTCGCGCCCCAGCCCAGGGGCCGGTGTAGGAATTGACGCGCCGCCTGCATCGAGACGTTTCTCTGCACACATTTTGCAAAGCCGCATGGCGCTCTTGCCTGGGGCGATCAGCGCAAGTCCACAACATTCCTTTCCTTCCTTCACAGAAGTTCAAGCTTGGGTTGACTCCCAGCGGTCGGCCATGTCTTCGGTATAGCCCAACACCAAGCTGCGTTGCGTTTGCAGCACCGCTGGCAGGGCTTGCCAGCCTGCGTGGGCCCGCAACGCCTCATCAGCCGAGGCATACAGCGCCCGCAAATCCTCTACCAGCGCCTGGGCCTGCGCCGCATCCGGCGGCTGCGGGCGGGCCAGCGCCATCCAGGCGGCGCCCATCGCATACAGCTGGTAGCCATGCTGCTGCGCCAGATGCTGGTGGATGGCATGGTTCTGAAAGCTGTCCCAGTCGGCGCTGAAATAGCCATTGGGCTGGCCGGCGATCAGCGGGTCGGCATCGGCGAGGGGCAGACGCTGGATGTAGATGACCTCGTCCAGCAGCAGATCGGGGCAGCGATTGGCGGCCAGCAGCGCGTCGATATCGCTGCCGCTCAGCGCCAGGCTGCCGCAGACCTGTGCCCAGCGTTGCGGGCTCTGGACCTGCCGCAGTTGCCGCGCGCGGTGCTGCAGCGCCTGCAGCTCCCAGGCGGCCTCCTGTGCCGGATCGTCCCAGTCCATGTCCGGCGGGCTGGCCAGGGAGAGCCGATCGTCCTGGCTGGCATGGCCGCTGGTGTAGCTGGCCTGCTGGATATCGTCCAAGGTGCTCAGGTAGCGGTGGCCGGGGTCGGCGGCACGCAGCGCCTCGACATGGGCCAGCAGTGCAGCGAGGCTGGCCACCTCCTCCAGCCACTGGTAGGCAAAGGGGTAGTTGGCGCGGCGGTACGGGGGGTTGGGCTGCGCGAAGAAACCGGTGTTCATGGCAATCTGCTGGCGAGGGGGTCGAGGACGCCAGTATCGCCGCTGCCAACGCTGCTGCGCCCACGAAAAAGCCCGCTGGAAGCGGGCTGTGGCGCAGCATTCAGCAGATCAGCACATCTGTGCATTGCTCGGCGTCTTGGGCTCGGTGCCCAGTTGGCGGCGGTTGCACTTGCACTGCTGCTGCGAGTACTTGGCCTCGCGCAATGGCTGCCCCTGTTGCAGGGGCCAAGGTTGCTGCTTGGTCATCGGCAAAGGCAGGTGTTGCATGGCTGGCTCCGTGTGATCTGGCTGCGTGCCGTCGCTATCTACTTCTGCGACTGCTGCTTGCGGTCTTGCTGGCCCTGTTGCTGCTGCTTGGGGGACTGCTGCTGTTGCTGCTGTTCCTTTTTCTGCGCAGGCTGTTGGGTGGACGCCTGGCGGTTCTGCTGAGTCATCGCTATCTCCTTCAGTGTCAAGTTGAGAGGGGCGGCAGGCGCTGGACACTGCCGTAACTAGATGGTGCCGCAGGTGCTGCGCCGCGCTTGTAGGAGTTTTGGAGATCTGAATGGCTTTACGTAAACGAGCCGTTCGATTTGCAAAATTTCTTTTCAAAACAGCAGCTTATCCCAGCCAATAACTATCGACGCAAGGGCCGTTTTTGGGACCGGCTATGGCCCCACCGCCGGGCTGCGGAGTGGTCTGCAAGGGCCGGTCTGCCGCCGCTCAGTCTTCGCCCGGGGATGGAAGGCGTTTTTGCGGCTGAAAGTCGTACAAGGTCTGGCCGGCGTTGTCGATCACCAGCGCCGGAAGGTTCGCGCTGGTGGTCAGGTAAAAGCCGCCTGGCCAGGCCTGCGCAGCGAGCTGCGCCCCGTCCAGCAGCAGCTGCGGCATATCGCGTGACGACTTGCGCCATACCAGTTGCAGGCTGCGCGCATCCACGATCTGCAGCACGACTTCGGCAGCGGTGGTGGGCGTCTCGTCGTAGCGCATCAGCACCCGGTCGGCATTGCGGGCCAGCACCTCGCCGCTGAACTGCACCGGCACCTGGGCCACTGCGGCGATCTGGGTGATGCCTGCATCACGCAGCGCCTGGCGGCTGACGACGAAACCATCGCTCACCGGCTGGTACAGCCTGGGCGCGGCGCGCACCTGTTGGTCTGCGCTGGAATGCACGCTCAGCCGTGGCCAGCGTTCAAACTCGCCAGGCCGCACTTTTTGCGCAAACTGCAGCAGCATGGTGGGCAAGCCGTACTGGGCCACGTCGGTGTCAAAGTCGGCGTAATCGATGCGCGATACCGTCTGCTGGTACTGTGCCCAGGGGCGCTGCTGCCAGCGCTGCAGCCGCTCCGCCCAGGGGTACAGCTCGCCGCTGGCCCAGTACAGCGCATAGCGGTCGCCGGTATTGCTGGTCACCTCCAACAAACCCGGTTCGCGCTGCTCGCCAAATGCGTACCTGGACACGCCCGTGCCCAGCGCTGCCGCAAAGCGCTGGCGCAGCGCTGCATCCATCGGTTCAAACGCGGTCTGCGCCGGCTGGCGCAGCCACCAGTGCCGGTCATTGAGCAGCAGCGACAGCTGGCCATCGGCCTCGCTGCGCAGGCGGGCGGGCTGGCGCAGCTGCGCGCGGGGCAGCACGATGCGCTGGGGCTGGCCCAGCAGCTGCCTGGCCTGCAGGTCGTTGTCCAACAGCACAAATACATCGTCCTGCGTGGTGCTGTGCTTCATCACCCGCAGCATGCGCAGGCTGCCATCCTCGCCCTGGTAGATGGCCGATGCCTCGACCTCGCCCAGCTCCTCGGCCTGGTCCGCAGGGCGCAGCAGGCGGACCGTGGCGGGCACCAGCAGCGGCAGCACAAAAAACACCACCAAGGCGATGCCCAGGGGCCCGATGGCGCGCCGGGGGATGTTCATCGCGCGGCGCCTTCAGCCGCAGCGCTAAAGTCCTGCAGCACTGCACCGTCCTCGCCGATCAGCAGCGCAGGCTGGCGCATGTCGTTGAGCAGCAAAAAGCCGCCGCTGACTGCCTGGCCGGTGACATAGGCACCGCCTTCGCGCATGCCCAGTGGGGGCAGCTGGTCGATCGTGCGGCTCCACACCACCTGCTGGCTGGCCTTGTCCAGCAGCTGGATGACGCGGCCTTCCTGCCGCACCGGGCTGGGGTTGTAGGCCAGCAGCAGGCGGCGCGCGTTTTCCGCCATCACATCGGCATGGAAGCGCGGCACCGCCGGCTGCACCACCTTGATGCGCAGCAGCCCCCGGTCCTGGGTGGCATACCGGGGCGTGAAGTAACCATCGCCTATCGGCACATAGCTGCGCAACGATGTCTGCACCTCGCGGCTGTCGCCGGGCTGCAGGTCGAAGTAGCCAAAGTGAAGAGGCTGACCGGGCTCGTGCCGCCACCAGGACTGCACCAGCACGGCGCGGTTCTCCTCGCCGGTCGGGCGGGGCAGCGATTCATAGCGGTAAAAGGCGGTCTCCTGGCGGTAGCCGGCTTGCGCCTTTTCATACAGGCTGCTGCTGTCGGCCGCCGGCCAGATCTGGCCCAGCAGCCAGTACACCAGGTATTTGCTGCCATTGCGGCTGGTCACCTCCAGGCTGTCGGGCCGGTCACGGCCCTTGGGCGCCACGCCGACGATGCCCTCGCCCAGCTGCGCTGCAAAGCGCGCGCTCAGCTGGGGCTGCAGATCGACAAAGCGCAAGGTGCCGGGGTCAAAACGCCAGAAACCGCGCTCCTTCAAGAACAGGTAGAGCTGGCCGTCGGAGAAGAACTGCAGCGCTGCGCTGCCCGAGCTGCCGGCCCAGGGCATCGCCATGCGCTGGGGCTCCCCCAGGCTGGTGCCGGTGGCCGCATCGCGCACCACCGTGCGGTAGACCACATCATCGTGCTCACGGTTTTCATACAGCTGCACCAGCAGGCGCTGGCCGTTGCGCTCAATGAGCGTGGTGGCCTCGCTGCGGCCCAGGGCCAGCGGCGGTGCCTTGGCTTGCCAGGCAGCGGGCAGGCTCAGTCGGAGCCCGGGTTGCAACCGGGGCAGCCACCAGGGTATGGACACCAGCATCGCCAGCAGCACCAGGACCCAGGGCAGATGCCGGCGCAGCCGCGCCCCGCTGGCTGCGCCTGCAGAGGCGGGCATGCCTGGGTAGGCCTGGCCCTGCAACTGCTCCAGCCGGAACTGCGCGCCGCACTGCAGGCAGGCAAAGGCATGGGGCACGCCTGCACTGCGGCAGTGCGCAGCGCCGCAGCGCGGGCAATACGGGGACATCAGAGAGGATGCGGGGGACCAGGCAGGCATAAGCCAGCGATGATAAACCGTGGCCCCAGGAGCCCGGGAACCCGCTTTGCAAACGAAGCTGGGCGCCGCCAGGTGGGCGACTCCCAGGCGTCAGCCGCCTTGCCCGCACGGCTGCCCCAGCCGCTAACATGCTGGCTTTTGAACCTGCTGCGCCCTGCCCCATGACCACCACCGCCCCATCCACCGCTGTTGCCAACGACATCCCCGCCTACACCGTGGATGAGCCGGCCCACCAGATCTTCGGCCTCAGCATGGCCATGGCCGAGGCCTTTCTGCTCAAGGGCGAGGCGATCGGCAATGACCGCGCCCGGGTGCGCATGCCCTACCAGAAGCAATACACCAACAGCCGGGGCGACATGCATGGCGGCGCCATCGCCACGTTGCTCGATGTGGGCCTGTCCTGCGCCGCACGCGCGCATGACCCGTCGCGCTATGGCGTCATCACCGTGGACCTGACCATCCACTACATCGCACCGGGCAGCGGCGATGTAGTCTGCACCGCCGTCTGCGAAAAAAGGGGCAGGAGCCTGTCGTTTGTGCGAGGCGAACTGCATGACGATGCCGGCAACCTTTTGGGGCTGGCCACCGGCACCTTCAAGCTGGTCGACAAACAGAAAATCTGAGCCTGCAAAAAACCGGCAGATATGGCATGCTGGCGGTCTTATTGCTCCAATTTTGACCATGACGCGCCAATCCACCCATGCCATCCATCCCCAGTTTTTGGACCGTTCCTCGCCCCGCGCCTTCTCCGGCAAGGCACTGACGCCCAAGGACATCGAGACCATTGTTGAAGGCGCACGCTGGGCCCCTTCGGCCAGCAACAAGCAGCCCTGGCACTTTGCGTATTCGATCCATGGCGATGCCAACTGGCAAGCGTTCTCCACCATCCCCAACGAGTTCAACCGCCGCTGGTGCCTGAACGCCGGCGCGTTGCTGGTGGTGCTGTCGAACAAGGCCGAATCGGCCATGCACAGCTTTGACACCGGCTGTGCCTGGGGCTACCTGGCGCTGCAAGCGCATGCCATGGGCCTGGCCACGCATGCGATGGCCGGCATCGAGCTGGCTGCCGCACGCGAGGTGCTGCAACTGGGCGAGCAGTGGCAGGTCGAATGCCTGGTCGCGATCGGCGAGCGCGGCGACAAGTCCAGCCTGCCAGCCGACCTGGCAGAGCGCGAAACACCATCGCCACGCAAGGCGCTGTCGGACATCCTGAGCGCAGGCCCGCTGGCTTAAACGGCTGCCTCCAGCAACGCAAAGGCTCCCAACCGGGAGCCTTTGTGCTTCAGACATCAGGCTTTATGCGACGTTCAGGCGCTCGCCGCTGTGCCGGTCAAACACATGCCAATGCTGCGGCGCCGTGTGCCAATGCAGGCCCTGGCCGGGGGCCAGCGCCAGGCGCTCCTTGACGGTCGATATCAGTGGCTGCTGGCCAAAGCGGCTGACCACCTGGGTTTCGGCGCCGGTGGGCTCGACGACCTCGACCGTCGCAGCGCTGGTGGCCACACCGCTCAGCGGCGCCACCTCCAGCTGCACATGCTCGGGCCGCACACCCAGCCACAGTTCACGCGCGCCCTGGGCCTGCAGGCCAGGCAGCAGCGGCAGGCGCTGGCCGTCGTCGGTCACCAGCTGCCAGCCGTCCTGCGCTGGCTGGCTGCGGGCGGCAATCAGGTTCATCGCGGGTGAACCGATGAACTGCGCGACAAAGGCATTGCGCGGCCGGTCATACAGCTCCAGCGGGGTGCCGACTTGCTCAATCACGCCGTCGCGCATCACCACGATGCGGTCGGCCATGGTCATGGCCTCGATCTGGTCGTGGGTGACATAGACCGTGGTGGTGCGCAGGCGCTGGTGCAGGGACTTGATCTCGGTGCGCATCTGCACGCGCAGTTTGGCATCGAGGTTGGACAGCGGCTCGTCAAACAAAAACGCCAGCGGCTCGCGCACAATGGCGCGGCCCATCGCCACACGCTGGCGCTGGCCGCCCGAGAGCTGGGCAGGCAGGCGGCCCAGCAGCGGCTCCAGGCCCAGAATCTCGGCCACCTGCTGCACGCGCTGCGCGATGGCCGCCGGCGCCTGGCGCTGCAGCTTCAGCGCAAAGCCCAGGTTCTCGGCCACCGTCATATGCGGGTAGAGCGCATAGTTCTGGAACACCATCGCGATATTGCGCTCGCGCGGCGGCACGTCGTTGATGACCTGTCCGCCCAGCACGATCTGGCCGCTGCTGACTTCCTCCAGACCGGCGAGCATGCGCAGCAAGGTGGATTTGCCGCAGCCAGACGGGCCGACCAGCGCGACAAACTCCCCCTCGGCGATATCGAGCGATATGCCCTTGAGCACATCGTGCCCCTCAAAGTGCTTGCGCAGCTGTCTCAATGCAATCGAAGCCATCTCAGTCCTTTACGCCACCGGCGGTGAGGCCGTGCACCAGGTATTTGCGTACCAGCACCGTGAAGAGCAGCACCGGCAGCATCACCATCGTGCCGGCTGCGGCAATCTTGGTCCACTCCCAGCCGTCGTACTGCAGAAAATTGACGATGGCGACCGGCGCCGTCACCGCCTGGGTGCGGGTCAGAATCAGTGCGAAGAAAAAGTCGCTCCACGAGAAGATGAAGCACAGCACGGCCGTGGCCACCAGGCCCGGCCGGGTCAGCGGCAAGGTCACATGCCAGAAGGCCGACCAGATGCCGCAGCCGTCCATCCAGGCCGCCTCTTCCAGCGCTGTGGGAATCGCGTCAAAAAAGCCTTGCATCATCCAGATCACGATCGCCAGGTTGAAGGTCAGGTAGACCAGCACCAGCGCCCAGACCGTGTCGAGCAGACCCAGCCAGCGAAAGGCCAGAAAGAACGGAATCGTGAACGCAATGGGCGGCGCCATGCGCGTGCTCAGCACCCACAGCGCCACCTGGCGCCGCTGCTTGAAGCGCCAGCGCGACAGCGCATAGGCCGCAGGCACCCCCAACAGCAGTGACAGCCCGGTGGACAGCACACTCACCAGCAGGCTGTTGCCAAAGGAGCGCGCAAAGTTGTCCTGCCAGAGGCCGGCAAAGGCCTCCAACGTGGGGCTGAAGATGAGATCCAGCGACAGCGCATCGCCCGCCGGGCGAAAGGCCATCTGCAGCATCCACAAAAAGGGCAGCAGCACCAGCATCAGCACCCCCACAGCCACGGTGCTGCGCAGATGGCGCTGTGCGCCCTGCACTAAGCGTTGCCACAGCGGCAATGAAGATGCTGCGCTGTGCCAGGTCTCAGCGTGCATGGCGCTCTCCGTTGGCCTTGCCCAGGCGGCTGATCAGCGCGCTCAGCACAAAGATGATGGCCAGCATCACCACCGCAATGGCGCTGCCATACCCCCAGTACGAGAAGTTGAAGGCCTGGATAAAGCCGTAGAAATTGGTCACCTCGGTCACGGTGCCCGGCCCGCCATTGGTCAGCACATACAGCAGCGGAAAGGCCTTGAAGCTGTCGATCAAGCGGAACAGCGCGCAGACCACCAGGGTGCGCTGCAGATAGGGCAGCACGATGTAGACAAACACCTGCCAGCGGTTGGCGCCATCGATGCGGGCGGCATCGACCGGGTCGCGCGGCACCATCTGCAGCTGCGCCAGCACCATCAGCATCGTGAACGGGAACCACTGCCAGACATCGGCAACGACAATGGCCCACAGCGCGGTATCGGGATTGGCGATCAGCGAGCGCACCGGCCAGCCCCACTGCTCCAGCAGCGCATGCAGCGGGCTGATGTCGGGCGTGTAGATGATCTTCCAGACCAGGGCCACCACGATCGGTGGCAGCACCATGGGGATCAGGAAAAATGTGCGCAAGCCCGCCAGCAGCCGGCTGCCGCTGTGCAGCAGCAGGGCCAGGCCCAGGCCGACGAGCAGCTGCAGCAGCACCCCCACCGACGAGAGCTTGGCCTGCACCCACAGCGAATCCAGAAAGCGCTGGTCCTGCAGCAGCTGCACATAGTTGCCAGCGGGCTGCCCAAAGTGGAAGGTGGCTGCCGGGTCCGTCAGGCTCAGCGGCGTCAGGCTCACCACCACCAGGGTGATCAGCGGCAGCAGGGTAATGGCGGCCAGCACCACCAGCGCCGGTGCCAGGCCCAGGCCGTAGGCCCGCGCCGATGCGCGCTGCCAGCGCTGTGTGGCGGGCGTTTCAGCGTGCTTGCCGCGTGTTGGCCCGGGCAGCGGCAAGGGCTGCGCAGGCCCCGTGTTGAGCGCCTGCGGCGCGATGGAAGCGGTGGGCGGCATGGGCGCGTTCCTGGCCTGTCAGACCGAGACGCCAGCGCGGCGCAGCTCGGCAATCGACGCGGTCTGCGCCTGCTTCATGGCCTGCTCGGGCGTGCGCTGGCCGGTGACGATCAACTCGATGGCCTTGTTGATCTGCTGGTCCACCTGCGGGTAGGCGGCCACGGTGCGGTATTTCATATGGCCCTGCTTGGCCGACAGGTCCACCGATGCGGTCACCAGCGCCGCAATGTCATAGCCATTGGCGCGTTGGCGCTCGCGGTAGATGGGGGAGTCGATGTCCGAGCGGCGCGTCGGCGAGCCATAGCCGGCGGCCACGGCACGCTGCAAGGTTTCCTTGGACGTCGCCCAGCGGATGAACTGCCAGGCGGCGTCCTTGTTCTTGCTGCCCACCGGAATGCCCCAGCCATGGATGGCGGTGCCTGGAAAGCGGCCGGCCACGCCCTTGGGCACCTGGCCCCAGGCCGCCGATGCCGCCACCTTGCTGCTCGATGCGTCGGCCAGCTGCGAGAGGTTGATCTGGCCTTGCACGCTCAAATGGCTGCGCCCGGCCTTGAGCGACTGCACCGCCTGGTCCGAGGTGTAGGAGACCACTCCGTCAGGCCCGTATTCGCGCAGCAGGCGGGCAAAGTAGTCGGCCGCCGCTATCGCTTCGGGGCTGTCGAGGGTCGGGAACAGGTCATCGGGCGCCTTGCGGAACACATCGCCGCCAAAGGCCTGCAGGAAGGGGATGAAGGTCCAGCCATAGTGGTTGTCGGTGACAAAGCCGGCCGCGCGTTCCTTGCGGTTGAGCAGCTTGGCCGCTTCCAGCCAGGCGTCTGTCGTATCGGGAAAGGCCAGGCCCGACTGCTTGAGCACATCAAAGCGCGAGGCGGCGGCAATCGTCACCTCGGCCTGCCAGGGGATGCCGTAGAGCTGCCCGTCGCGGCCCCGCTCGGGCGCCAGCGCGCCTTCCAGAAAGTCGCGGATGTCAAAGTTCGCCGGCGTTTTGTTCGGATCGTTGATATAGCCGTCCAGCGGCGTCAGCCAGCCCGAGTTGATCCAGCGGCTCGAATAGATGAAGGTGACATTGACCGCATCAAAGGCCGCGCCCTTGGTGGACAACTCCAGATCGGCACGCTGGTTGTAGACCGGAAAGCCGGGCGTGTCGAAGTTCACCTTGGCGCCCGTCGCCTCCTCGAATTCGGGAATCCAGGGGCGCAGCAGCTTCGAGTACGGCGAGCTGTACAGCGAGGTATTGAGCGTCACGCCCTTGAGCGGCTTGCTGTCCAGCGCCAGTGCGGGAAAGCCCAGCGCGCTGCCGGCACCGGCGGCCAGCGCTGAGACCAGCAGCTTGCGGCGCGGCACCAGCAGGCCGCCTTCATAGTGGTAGGTGGTTCGGGTCATCGAAGTTCTTCTCCAGCGGGCGCAGGCGTTCAGGGCCGTCTGCTGTCGGATAGGGAGGCAGGCGCAGCGCCAGTCCAGGCAGCCGCCAGGTCCGGCCGGTCTGCGGCGGGTCAGGCTGCGGCCGGCTCGCGCACCGTCAGGTCGACGCTGGTGCGGCCATCGACCGCAGTGGCCACATCGCCGGTGACCGTGACGCGGCGCATCACGCGGTGGGCGTCGGCGTAGTCATTGATGGCGTAGTGCTGGGTTGCCCGGTTGTCCCAGATGGCCACATCGCCCGGCTGCCAGTGCCAGCGCACGGTGTTTTCCAGACGCACAATGCGCTCATGGAAGAGCTGCAGCAACGCGGCAGACTCGTTGCTGCGCAGGCCCTTGATGCGCTTGGCAAAGTGGCCCAGCAGCAGCGCTTTCTCCCCCGTCTCAGCATGCACATGCACCAGCGGTTGCTCGGACTCGATGGTCTTGCTGGTGAACACCTTGCGGTAGCTGGCACGGCCCTGCGTCTCGCTCTGGCTGGCGGTGGTGTTCTGGCGGAAGTTCTCCGCATAGTCGTAGTCATTGCCATGCACAGCCCAGAGCTGCTCGGCCAGCTGCTGCAGCGGGGCGGGCAGGCTCTCGTAGGCGGCCACAGTATTGGCCCAGACGGTGTCGCCGCCATGGCCGGGCAAGGTGACGGCGCGCAGCACACAGACTTTCGGGAACACCGCCTTGAAGGTCACGTCGGTGTGCCAGGAATCGGCCCGGCCACCGTGCTGGGAATTGAGCTCCAGGAAGGCCGTGCCATCGGGTGCGGGCACGGTGGGATGCGCTTCGATCTCGCCAAACAGACGGCCAAAGGCCTGGTGGCTGGCGTCATCGAGGTGCTGCTGGCCCCGGAAGAAAATCACCCGGTGCTGCAGCAGCGCCGCCTTGATCTGGGCAAACAGCGCGGGCTCCAGCGCGCCCGACAGCGACACGCCATGCACCACCGCGCCAATGCGGCCCGCCAGGGGCTCGATGTGCAGGGCGGCGCCTGCAGCGGCTTGGACCGCGGGGCTCAGGTGGCGAACATTGGTGATGGCATTCATGGGCGCTCCTCAAGGGCTGGCAATCAGGTAGAAGCCTTCATGCTAGGCAGGGGTGCGCGCCGCCACAACGACGCATTTCATGCATCGATATGCCAACAGCAGCTAAGAAAAAAGAGGCATAAGCCTCTTTCTTCGATGTCTAAGAACCTTTTCTAAAGCCATCCACCCCACCGGCGCCGTTGGGACGCTGTGCGGTGGATGCCGCATCAGAACAGCACGCGGCAGCGGATGGTGCCGGCGATCTGGGCCAGCTTCTCCAGCGCCAGCGCCGACGATTCCTGGTCGATATCGATCACCACGTAGCCCACCTTCTCATCGGTGCGCAGGTACTGGCCGGCGATGTTGATGCCGTTGTCGGCCAGCACCTGGTTGATGGCCGACAGGATGCCGGGGCGGTTCTCATGCACGTGCAGGATGCGGTTCTTGCCCGGGTGCTCGGGCAGGGCCACTTCGGGGAAGTTGACCGCCGAGGTGGTGGTGCCGTTGTCGCTGTACTTGACCAGCTTTTCTGCCACTTCCAGGCCGATGTTGGCCTGGGCTTCCATTGTCGAGCCGCCGATGTGCGGTGTCAGGATCACGTTGTCCATGCCGCGCAGCGGCGACTGGAACTCATCCTTGTTGCTCTTGGGCTCGACCGGGAACACGTCGATGGCAGCGCCCAGCAGCTTCTTGTCCTTCAGTGCCTGGGCCAGGGCATCGAGGTCCACCACGGTGCCGCGCGAGGCATTGATCAGGATGCTGCCAGCCTTCATCGCTGCAATCTGGGCAGCGCCGATCATGTTGTGGGTGGAGGCCAGCTCGGGCACGTGCAGGGTCACGATATCGGACTGCTCCAGCAGCGCATAGAGGTTGGCGGCCTGGTGCGCATTGCCCAGCGGCAGCTTGGTGACCACATCATGGAACACCACCTTCATGCCCAGGCCTTCGGCCAGCACCGACAGCTGCGTGCCAATGGAGCCGTAGCCGACGATGCCCAGGGTCTTGCCTCGGATCTCGAAGGCGTTGTCGGCGCTTTTCTTCCAGCCGCCCCGGTGCGATACCGCGTTCTTCTCGGGGATGCCGCGCAGCAGCAGGATGGCTTCGGCCAGCACCAGTTCAGCGACGGAGCGGGTGTTGGAGAAAGGCGCGTTGAAGACTGCAATACCGCGCTCACGCGCCGCATTCAGATCGACCTGGTTGGTGCCGATGCAAAAGCACCCCACGGCGACCAGCTTGTTGGCCGCGGCAAATACATCGGCTGTCAGCTGCGTGCGGGAGCGGATGCCGACAAAGTGCACGTCGGCGATCTTGCGCTTGAGCTCCTCGCCCTCCAAGGCGCCGGTCAGCGCCTCGACCTGGGTATAACCCGCCGCCTGCAACACCTTGAGCGCGGAAGGGTGGATGCCCTCGAGCAGCAAGAACTTGATCTTCGATTTATCCAGCGATGTTTTGGTCATGAATGCGCGCTTTCTCTTTCACAAACAACAGCGGTCTGCCCCCACGGCTGCGATCGGCAGCTGGCAGACCCGGGTCGATCATGGCGCAGAACCTTTGCCATTACGTGTTGTCGGGTTGACCCTAGGTCCTACGCGGCGCAGCCGGCGCCACCCGCCGCTTGTCCAAGCCTGCCGCCCTGCACAGCTGAAGCACTTGATTTGCTTGGTTTTTCAGCACCCGGGTGGTTCGCCGACAAGCGCCGGGCTTCAACCCTGGCCTGCAAAGGGTGAGGCTGCGTGGTACAAAAAGCAGGTGATTCTGTGACACAACCGCAAGGAGTTTTGCATGACAACTGCCCCCACCCACAGCCTGTTCGACCCGATACAAGTGGGCGATCTGGCGCTGGCCAACCGCATCGCGATGGCGCCGCTGACGCGCAACCGTTCGCCCAACGCCGTGCCCCAACCGATGACGGCCACCTACTATGCCCAGCGCGCCAGCGCGGGCTTGCTGATCACCGAGGCCACCGCCATCAGCCACCAGGGCCAGGGTTATGCCGATGTGCCGGGCCTGTACGAGCAGGACCAGCTTGACGGCTGGAGCAAGGTGACCCACGCCGTGCATGCCAAGGGCGGCAAGATCGTCTGCCAGCTGTGGCATGTGGGCCGCGTCTCCCACCGCCTGCTGCAGCCGGGCCAGCAGGCCCCGGTGGCCCCTTCGGCCATCACTGCCAAGACCAAGACCTACCTGATTGACCATGCCACGGGAGAAGGCCGCTTCGAGCCGACCTCCGAGCCGCGCGCACTGGATGCCGAGGAGATCCCCGGCATCGTGCACAGCTTTGCTGCGGCTGCCCGCAATGCGGTCAAGACGGCCGGCTTTGATGGCGTCGAGATCCACGGCGCCAATGGCTACCTGCTGGACCAGTTCCTGAAGACCGGCGCCAATGTGCGCCGCGACGACTACGGCGGCTCAATTGAAAACCGCGCCCGCCTGACCCTGGAAGTCACCCGCGCGGTGATCGATGCGGTCGGCCGTGGCCGGGTGGGTATCCGGCTCTCGCCGGTCACCCCGGCCAATGGCATCGATGACGCCGATCCGCAAAGCCTGTTCACCTACCTGGCCCACCAGCTGGCGCCGCTGGGGCTGGCCTATATCCATGTGATCGAGGGCGCCACCGGGGGCCCGCGCGAGGTGGAAGGCCGCCCCTTCGACTATGAAGCGTTCAAGGCGGAATACCGCCGCGCCGGCGGCAAGGCGGCCTGGGTGGTGAACAACGGCTATGACCGCGAACTGGCCGAACAGGCCGTGGCCAGCGGCCAGGCCGACATCGTCGCCTTTGGCCGGCCCTACATTGCCAACCCGGACCTGGTCGAGCGCCTGCGCAGCGGTGCCGCGCTCAATACCGGCGACAGCAGCACCTACTATGGCGGTGGCGAGAAGGGGTATACCGACTACCCCACTCTTGCCGGCTAAGCGCCTTGGGCGGCCTGGGCCTACAAAGAACCTGTGCCAAGGCCTGGGCCGCTGCTTCACCGTATTTTGGTAGAGTGCGCAGATGCCATTGACTCCTCTCTTCCGCACCACCTTCTGCCTGCTGCTGGTCCCCGGCCTGGCCGCCTGCTCCAGCCTTTGGCCCTCCAAAAAAGAGGCCGATCCTGCGCCCCGCGCGCCCCAGCAGGCGCCCAGCGACAAACCGGCGCCGCAAGCACCTGCTGCCGCAGCGGCCAGCATCAGCGAGGCCGACCTGGCCGGCATCTGGGAATGCCAGTTCCAGATCAGCATGGGCAAGGACAGTGCCAGCTTCACCTACACCAACCAGTTCAACCCCGACCACACGTTGCGCTCGCAGGCCTTTCTGGCCTATGACATGCCCAGTACCGAGCAGCAGTACCGCTTTGTGCTGCAAGGCACAGGCCATTGGCGCATCGATGGCAGCACGATCACGATGATCGTGCCCAAGGTGGTCAAGCAGGACCGCTCCGAACACAAGAAGCCCGAACTGATGAACGACAAGGACCTGGTCCCCGAGGATTTGAGCGATACCTGGGCGGTGCAGGCGCACAAGGGCAAGAACCTGCGCGTGACCGTTGGCAGCCTGGCTGACGCGATGCTCTGCAACAAGGAATAAGGCCGGGCCTCGCATGGATTCGCTGACCCTGACCTTTTTGCCGCTGGCGCTATGGTGGCCGGTGGCCACCGGCCTGTCCTTGCTGCTGGTGCTGAGCGCCGTGCTATGGATGTTTCTGCAGAACCGGGCGCCGCGGCAGCAGGCATCCGCAGGCCGTCCGGCCTGGCTGCCGTGGGCGTTTGCACTGTTTGCGCTGGTCTGGTGGGGCTTTGGCTTTGCGTTCGCGCTGTGGCCGCTCACCGAGCTGGATGAACTGGGCCAATGGGCCCGCGCCAGCAGTTATGTGCTGGTGCCGCTGTGGATAGGCGGCGTGGCCTGGGTGGGCGCGCTGCTGGTGCAGCGCCTGCTGCGCAGCATGGCGGCCATGCGCGGCTAGCGCGGCGTTACCGGTTGGCGGCGATTGCCGATTGACAGCCGCCCCATTTGCGCGACACTGGTGCTTACCCCTGAGTTGGAGGCCTGCCATGACCGATATCGACAGCATCAACCTCGACAAACTGCGCAATATCGTGCAGAAGTTCACGCACCGCGACTTTACCGCCGCCCAGATTGCCGATGACTACTGGGATGGCGCGGCCGAACAGATCGGCGCCAGCGGCGCGCAGTTTGAAGCCGTTTTGCAGCGCAATGCGGCACTGCTGGGCATCCAGACGGTGGGCAGCCATCAGCCCGCGCGCTGGCATGTAGCGGCCTGAGGCGCCGGCCCCTCATCCATGCCACACCGCACCGCCGCGCAGCGGTGCTAGGCTTGCACCATGCTGCAGCCCGCCCGCCTCCATTTCCGTGATTTCTCTCCCGCCGACCTGTTCGTCGTCGCCCATGCCATGGGCGACGCACGGCTGACCGCGTTCTACGGACTGGAAACGGCGCACAGCGATGCCCGCGTCATTGCGCAGGAACAGCTCGATTGGTATGCCAGTGTTGCCAGCGAAGGCAGCGGCTGGTGGCAGGCGGTGCTGCTGGACGGGGCCGTCATCGCAGCCGTCGGCATCTACGACCATGACGACGAGGCCGACAGCGCCGATCTGGGCTACTGGTTGCTGCCCGACCATTGGGGCCACGGTTGGATGGACCAGGCACTGCGCCAGTGGCTGCCCGGCGCATTTGGGCGGCTGGGCTTGCACAGCGTGGTGGCCTATGTGGAGCCCGAGAATGCGGCATCGACCCGTTTGCTGGGCCGCCTGGGCTTTTGCCATGAAGGCCTGCTGCGCGACTGCAGCAAGCGCGATGGCGCCTACGTATCGCTGCAGCGCTATTCGCTGCTGGTGAGCGAACTACCGGGCTTGTAGCGTAAAGGGGCTCAGGCCGGCCGGCCATCCCGCACATGGCAGCCATGGAGGTGGTCATTGACCATGCCCATCGCCTGCATGAAGGCGTAAACCGTGGTGGGGCCGACAAACTTCCAGCCGCGCTTTTTCAGATCCTTCGACAGCGCCACGGCCTCGGGCGCCACGCCCATCTGGCGCACGGCCTCCAACGTGATCCGCTCCGGGCGGCTTGCCGGCGCTGGCGCAAAGCGCCACAGGTAGGCGTCAAAACTGCCAAATTCGCGCTGCAGCTCGGCCAGGCGCTGGGCATTGTTGATCACCGCCTCGATCTTGCCCCGGTGGCGCACAATGCCGGCGTCGGCCAGCAGGCGCTGCACATCCTCGGCACCGAATTGCGCAACCTGCTGCGCATCGAACTGCGCAAAGGCTGCCCGGAAGGACTCGCGCTTGTTCAGAATCGTCAGCCAGCTCAGGCCGGCCTGAAAGCCTTCCAGGCAGATCTTCTCGAACAAGCGGCGGTCCTCATGCACGGGGAAGCCCCATTCATGGTCGTGGTAGTGCTGGTAGAGGGGCGAGGCCATGCACCAGCTGCAACGCGCGCGCTGGTCGTCGGCCAGGGCCAGGCCTGGGGCGAGGGTGTCGAGGGGCATGGAGGTTGCGCGCGGCTACTTGGAAGCAGCCGGGGTCCAGTAGGGTTTGAGGCTTTGGGCCTCTGCGTCAAAGCGCAGGTTGGTGGCCTTGATTTCTTCGTTGATCGTGGCGATCTGCTCGTCGACTTCCTTGAAGTCACGTCGGTTGCCATCCAGGCGGGCCTGCAGCGGGGCAGGCGCCTTGCTGGGGTCCTTTTTGTAGAACTCCATGTCCTGGTCGATCTTCTTGCGGTCTTCGAGCAAGAAAGTGCGGCGCTCCTGCACGATGCGGATCTGCGCACGCAACACATCGACGGCTTCGGCACGCTCGGCGTCATGGGCGGCCTTGGTGGGAAAGCGTGTGGCCAGCGCGCGCTCGCGCCGTTTGCCGTCATTGGCGCGGTAGCGCTCTTCTGCCTCACGGCGCTGCTGCGCGGCCTGCTCGGCACGCTCGCGCTCGGAATAGGCCGGCCCGACCGTGCGCACTGCACCGCCGGGCATCGTGACCTGCTGCTCGCGGTCCGCACAGGCAGGAATGGGCCGGTCCGCCGTCAGGCGGCGGCCAGCCGCATCCACACAGCTGTAGACCATGGAGGCCGACGGGGACTTCTGGGCATGGCTGGCGCCAGCGAGCGCCAGCATCCCGATGGCCAAAGCAGCTGCACACCTGTCCTTCCGCATTGCTAGATCCTTATCATTCAAAACTATCGAATTCTAATAATCAATTGCCAACGCCATAACGTTCCCGGTAAGCCAGCACCTGACTGTGGTGTTCACGCATCGATTCTGCGGCCGGGCCCTGGGCCAGGAAGGCCAGCAGGTCCTCCAGCCTGGCAATGGTGCAGACCTGCATTCCCAGCTGGTCGCGCACATACTGCACCGCACTATGGGCAACGTCCTTGCCATTCTCAGTGGCTTTTTCCTGTCTGTCCAATGCAATGGCCATCGCATGGGGGATGGCGCCCGCGCCCCTGATGAGCGCAATCGATTCGCGCGCGGCGGTGCCGGCTGACATCACGTCATCAATGATCAGCACCCGGCCTTTGAGCGGTGCGCCCACCAGGCTGCCGCCTTCGCCATGGTCCTTGGCCTCTTTGCGGTTGTAGGCAAAGGGCACGTTCTTGCCCTGGCGCGCCAGCTCCACGGCCACGGTCGCGGCCAGCGGAATGCCCTTGTAGGCCGGGCCGAACACCATGTCGAACGCCACACCGCTGGCCAGAATCGCTTTTGCATAGAATTCGGACAGGCGCGCCATCTTGGCGCCATCATCGAACAGGCCCGCATTGAAGAAATACGGGCTGACGCGGCCGGCCTTGGTGGTGAACTGCCCAAAGCGCAGCACGCCAGCGTCTACGGCAAACTCTACAAAATCCTGCGCCAGCTGCGCATCCGCGCCTGGCTGTGGGAGACTATCGACCATGACCCAATCCTTGTTCAAATTAACCAGCCTCAACCTCAACGGCATCCGCTCCGCTGCCACCAAGGGCGTGATCCCCTGGATTGAGACAACCCGGCCCGATTGTATTTGTGTGCAGGAAATCAAGGCACAGCAAGCGGATATGCTGGACAAGTTCGACGTTATCGACGAGATGAACGGGTATTTCCAGTTTGCCGAGAAGAAGGGCTACTCGGGGGTGGGCATCTACACCCGCCATGCACCCAGCGATGTGGTGGTCGGCTTTTCGCCCAACGAGTTCGATGCCGAAGGCCGCTATGTGGAGCTGCGCTTTGACACGCCCACGCGCAAGCTGTCGATCATCAGCTGCTACTTTCCCAGCGGCAGCTCGGGGGACATCCGCCAGGCTGCCAAGTACCGCTTTCTGGCCGAGCTGCACCCGCACCTGATGCGCTTGCGGGCCGAGCGCGACTTCATCCTCTGCGGCGACATCAACATTGCCCACACCAACGCCGACATCAAGAACTGGCGCAGCAACCAGAAGAACAGCGGCTTCCTGCCCGAAGAGCGCAGCTGGATGACCCAGCTGCTGGAGAAGGAAACCGAGACCGGCGGCCTGGTGGACGTGTACCGCGTGCTGCAGCCCGATACCACCGACGCCTGCTACACCTGGTGGAGCAACCGGGGCCAGGCCTATGCCAACAATGTGGGATGGCGCCTGGACTACCACCTGGCCACGCCAGCGATTGCAGCACTGGCCCGCAAGGAGCACATCTACAAGGATGTGAAGTTCTCCGACCACGCGCCCATCACGATCGATTACGATTTCCAGCTCTGATCCCAACGTCCCGCCACGCGTCCCAGCGGCCGGGAGCCCAGACCACCCACCGGGAGCTTTCCATGCGCGTCACTGCAGCACCCCTTCTTCTGGCTGCCCTGCTGGCCAGCAGCGCCGTTAATGCCCGGGACGCATCGGATTACAGCACGCAGGAACTGGTCGAGGCGCTGACCCAGCGCCTGTCCAAGGTGCTGCTGGCGGGCCCTACGCGTGATGCGCCGCCCAGCACCGCCGCCATTGTCATGCTGGAGGGCAAGGGCCTGCGCCTGGCGCCACGGCTGCAATCCACCCCAACGACGCGGGTGCTGAGCCAGGAGCAACTGGTGGCCGAGCAGCGCGCCAACTTTCTGATCATCTCGCAGCTGGGCCAGCAGGGCGCGGACATGCTCGTCGACTACGAGACGCCCCACAATGCCTCGTTCGGTACCTTGCGCATCCAGGACAAGGACGGCAAGCTGGTGTTCAAGGCCGAGGACACCTACCGCAGCAGCAGTGGCGCGCGGGCCACCTATGCACGCCTGTACGGCGGCCTGCCCTGCCGCAATGGCAGCGAGATGGCCTACCGCTTCAACTATGCCGACCGCTATGCGCGCAGCGGCGAATGCCCGGTGGCGCACTTTCCCAGCAGCGATTCCGCCTTCGAGTGGTAAGCATCCGTCCTAGGCGCTGCCCTTGAGGCTGGCCAGCACCTCATCGAGCATCTGCTTGGCATCGCCAAACAGCATGCGGTTGTTGTCCTTGTAGAACAGCGGGTTGTCCACGCCGGCGTAACCGGCCGCCATCGAGCGCTTCATCACGATGGACTGGCCCGCCTTCCAGACCTCCAGCACCGGCATGCCAGCAATGGGGCTTGTGGGGTCGTCCTGCGCGGCGGGGTTCACGATGTCATTGGCGCCGATGACCATGGCCACATCGGTATCGGGAAAGTCGTCGTTGATCTCGTCCATCTCCAGCACGATGTCATAGGGCAGCTTGGCCTCGGCCAGCAGCACATTCATGTGGCCGGGCATGCGGCCCGCCACCGGGTGGATCGCAAAGCGCACCTCCACCCCGCGCTCGCGCAGGCTACGGGTGATCTCGTTGACGGTGTGCTGTGCCTGGGCCACGGCCATGCCGTAACCGGGCACGATGACCACGCGCTTGGCCTCGCGCAGCATCTCGGCGGTCTCGGCCGCGGTGACCGCCACCACCTCGCCCTGGGGCGCTGCGCCTGCCTGGCCCGCTGCTGCGGGCGTGCCACTGCCAAAGCCGCCGGCGATCACACTGATAAAGCTGCGGTTCATCGCCTGGCACATGATGTAGCTCAGGATCGCACCCGACGAGCCCACCAGCGCACCGGTGACGATCAGCAGGTCATTGCCCAGCATGAAGCCGGTGGCGGCGGCCGCCCAGCCCGAGTAGCTGTTGAGCATCGACACCACCACCGGCATGTCGGCGCCGCCAATGGCCATCACCATGTGCACGCCAAACAGCAGTGCGATGGCCGTCATCACGAGCAGCGCCAGCATGCCCAGGCCCAGCGATGCGGTCTGCACAAACCAGCAGCCCAGCGCAACCACCACGACCAGCCCCAGCAGGTTGAGCAGATGCCGCCCCGGCAGCAGCAGCGGTTTGCCGCCGATGCGGCCATTGAGCTTGCCAAAGGCCACCAGCGAGCCCGAGAAGGTAACAGCGCCGATGAGAATGCCGATATAGACCTCGGCCGCGTGGATGGCCTTCTCAGCGCCCTGCAACGGATGGGAGGTATCGACATAGCTGGCAAAACCCACCAGGCAGGCGGCCAGGCCGACCAGGCTGTGCATCAGCGCCACAAGCTCGGGCATCTGGGTCATCTTGACCCGCTTGGCGGCATACAGCCCGATGCCGCCACCCAGCACCAGCGCGATGACAATGGCCACCACGCCGGACTGCGACACGCGCGGGCCGAACACGGTCACCAGCACCGCCAGGCCCATGCCCAGCATGCCCAGCAGATTGCCGCGCCGCGCGGTCTCGGGGTGTGACAGCCCGCCCAGGCTGAGGATGAACAAAATGGCAGCGCCCAGGTAGGCAACGGTTGCAAGGCTTTCGGTCATGCGGTTCTACCCCCCGGCCTATTTGCGGAACATGGCCAGCATGCGGCGCGTCACCGCAAAACCACCAAACATATTGATCGCCGTGAGCACCAGGGCCACAAAGGCCAGTGCGCCAATCAGCAGCCCCGGCCGGTCCGTGCCCACCACGCCGGGCGGCGCTATCTGCACCAGCGCGCCAATCGCGATGATGCTGGATATCGCATTGGTCACGCTCATCAGCGGTGTGTGCAGGGCGGGCGTCACATTCCAGACGACCATGTAGCCGATAAAGCAGGCCAGCACAAACACCGTGAGGTGACCCAGGAAGGCCGCCGGCGCATGCGCGCCAATGAGCCAGAAGAGCAGCGCCAGCACCGCAAAGAGCATGGCCAAGGTGCGCGCAGGCAAAGGGCTGCCGGCACCATGGCCATGGCCCCGCTTTTTGGCCGCTGCCGGGCTGGCTGCTGCCGTGCCCGCTGCAGCTGTTGTAGTAGCCGCTGCCGGCTTGGTCACGGGCGCCGCCGCCAGCGCAGGCGCGGGCCAGCTGATGCTGCCCTGGTAGACCACCGTCAGGCCACGGATCGCATCGTCGTCCATGTTCACCACTGCATGCCCATCCTTGGCCTTGCACAGCTCCTCGGTCAGGCGCAGCAGGTTGTTGGCGTACAAGGTGGAGGACTGCGCCGCCAGGCGCGAGGCCAGGTCGGTGTAGCCCACAATCGTCACGCCGTGGCGCACCACGGCCTCGCCGGGCACCATCAGCTCACAGTTGCCGCCCTGCTCGGCGGCCATGTCCACAATCACGCTGCCGGGCTTCATCGCCTGCACCATCTCGGCAGTGATCAAGCGCGGCGCCGGCTTGCCGGGGATCAGGGCCGTGGTGATGATGATGTCGGCCCATGCGGCCTGCTGCGCATACATCTGGCGTTGCGCTGCCTGAAAGCCCTCGCTCATCACCTTGGCGTAGCCGCCGCCACCACCGCCCTCTTCGGCGTAATCCACCGGTACAAAGGTACCGCCCAGCGACACCACCTGGTCCGCCGCCTCGGCCCGCGTATCGTTGGCGCGCACCACCGCGCCCAGGCTGACGGCCGTGCCAATCGCCGACAAGCCCGCCACCCCGGCACCAGCAATAAACACCTGCGCAGGCGGCACCTTGCCGGCCGCGGTGATCTGCCCGCTGAAAAAGCGCCCAAAGGCATGCGCCGCCTCGACCACCGCCCGGTAGCCGCTGACACCTGCCATCGAGGTCAGCGCATCCATCTTCTGCGCGCGGCTCAAGGTGCGCGGCAGCGCATCCATCGCCAGCACCGTCAACCCCTTGGCTGCCAGCTGCGCCATCAGCTCCGGGTTTTGCGCGGGCCAGACAAAACCGACCAGCATCTGGCCGGCATGCATCCATTCGCATTCTTCAGCAGTAGGTGGCCGCACCTTGAAGAGAATGTCGGCCCCCGCCCAGATCGCCGAGCTGGGCAGCACCTGCGCACCCGCTGCGCGGTAGGCCTCGTCGCCAAAACTGGCCGCCTCGCCAGCGCCTGCCGCCACGCTGACGCGAAAGCCCAGTTTCACCAGCTTCTCCACCACCGCAGGCACGGTGGCCACGCGCTTTTCACCGGCGAATATCTCGCGCGGCACCCCTATGCATTGCGGGTTGGCTGGCGGTGGCTGCGGCGCCGCTGCTGCTGACATCGGTGGCGAGGTGCTGGACATGGATGCGCGCTCCTGGTTCAGGGATCAATGGGCTTGCAGCGCGCCGGTGTGCCCGGCCATGCCTGCAGCGCAGAACCCCTTGTATCACGGGCCAGCGGTTTGGGCTACGCGCATTTTTGCCTAGGGCCGCCCATCGCGCATCGCGCCCTTCAGTCCAATACACCCAGCCCCATCGCATTGCCGTGGCGGTCGCGCAAACGGGTCATCGTGCCACCACGGTTCATGATCGGCATTTGCAAGAACTGGTGCCATGCCCAACCCACCTCGGGGGCAAGTTGCCCACAGCTGACGTCCGCATCGTATCGATCGCTCACCAAAGAACAAAACACCGAGCCATCGGCGGTGGTCACCACGTCCCCGACCACCTGGGTCAGCTCCAAGGTCTTCTGAGCACCGTGAAGAAACCACTTGCCCAGCATCGCTTCGGGAAAATTGGTCGGCTTCTCCAACTGCAAACGGCGGATACGAACCGGGCTTTCTCCCGGCAATTGCAATTGGCCCACCGTCCACCACAACGACGCTTCGTTGGGCGGGGTATCAGAGCGGTCATTGGCGATGTCGTAGGCAAACTCCAGCTGCGCATGGCCTGCCTGGCTGCGCCATTGCGCTGACTGCTTGGCGCCGCCCACACTGCGGCCGCCTGCATACTCGTCCATTGGAATGGCCGCCACCGAAGCCATGGATTTCACCCCTTTGCTCAGATAGGGCGCACTGCCCATATGAAAGCTCGGCTGCAGATTGTCGCGGTAATGGTAGACCTGCAAGATGGCCGTATTGCCCTGGATGTCCAGCGCCAGCCCTCTGCCCGGCTTGCCGGTCAGCTCATCCTCCACGACCCAGGTGCCATTGATCGGCATCAAGGTCGAGACGTTTTCCGTGGAAAAGCAGCTGACCTGGCAGACTCCACCTCGCATAAAAAGCCCGCGCTGGTAGTTCTGCTCGATGGAGGTGGTCCATGTTGTGTTGCCCTCTTGGCGGCGGCCTCCTACTTCGTAGGCTCCCAGGTTATGGCCGGTAATGGTTTGCGCCTTTCCCGCCGGTGCACCTTGCCATTGCACGCTGCCCACCAGGTCATAGCCCACCAGCTCAAAAGTCAATGCCGCCACGCGATAGCTCGCCGCATCATTGGCCGGTGTGGCTGTGTTGGGGTGCGAGCAATGCCAACGCGCGCGCTGACCCTGCAGTTCGCAGTTCAGCTCTTCAAAAACAGTAAAGACAGGTCTGTAGGACCCTGCCTGGGCCTCCATCAAAGTGAGTCGGAAGCGGCCATCCGACATCGGCGTCAGTTCGCTCTTCCATTGGTTGCTCACATCACCCTGGGCATCCTGCACCAGCATCCTCAGAACGCGAATCCCCGTCTGTGCACGGGGGTTCGTGACGTTGGCGTCATCGCTGCGCACCACAAAGCGTTCGATAGCCGACTCCGGCTCGCCGGGGAACTGCACCGTGCCCGCGACGCCATTGCGAAAACTCACACGCACATTCCCAATGGATTGGTCTTCAACGGCATCGCGCGCCTCACTGCCAAAGCTGCGGCCGCCCTTGTAGCGCATCAGTGGCGCAGTGACGCTGTTTCCGTCCATCTGGCCGGTGGCTGTGTAGAACGTGGCATCCCCATTCTTCTCATAGCCAAACACCTGCATGAAGAAGGTGTTGCCCTGCACATCAATCGCCAGGCCTCGGCCGGGCTTGCCGTCGAGCTCATCGCTCACCACCCAGGTGCCCGCCTGAGGCGTGAAGTCGCGCGCCGCCCAACCAGGGCTGCTTAACAGCGCGGCGCCCGCCAGAACGACGGATTGTAAAAATGGAATACCCAGCGCTTTTTTCACCTTCTGCCTCCTTTGATTATTGAGGCAGTATATACAGCAATTCAGCAATATTGCATTTGCCAATACATACCATGCAGTTGTGCAAATGCATGGCGTACTACTCAAGGCGCGTGCACCGGGTATAAAGAAATTTCCAGCCCGATTCCCAAGGCTCCGGCAAGCTGTACGAGCACAGCAGGAAAGGCCAGATATTGAAACCCTTCCTCTCTGGCCTCTCGCGCAAAGTCTAGCGTCGCGGCCGACTCCGGCGTCTGCATCATCCATCGGATATCGGCGGCATGGCCACTTAGAAATGCCAACGCATCCTGCAGCTGGCCGGGAACATCATCGAAGTCGCAGTCGCTCACCAGGAAATGGGCGGTGCCGCTTTCCAGCCGATAGGGTTGGATCGTGGTATTCACCAAACAAGCTTCCACATTCAAAGCTGAAACCCGCAATACTGCGCTCATCGCCAATATCTCCCTCGCTGTTTTTGGTGCTTTATTGCGCTAGAGAATGGCCGATTATTCAGGCGACTCTCCAAGCAAAAATTCTAGCGAAGATGCCGCGAGGCCCGGCATCTTCTGTCTTTGCATGGGTGGGGTTCTACACCCAAAGGTCATTCGCCACCGTACGCGCCCCCGCCTCCCCATCGCCCGTATTGGCCACCCCGCGCGGCTCGATCAGCAGCAGCTTGACCTCGGCCTGCGCAAAGGGCTTGTGCTCGAGGCCCTGGGGGATGACGGCCATCTGGCCGGCCTGCAGGTGGAGGGCGCGGATGCTGCCGCTGGCATCGCGCAGGTCGATGCGCAGCTGGCCGCCCAGGACGATGAAGGTTTCGTCGGTGTCGCTGTGCTGGTGCCACAGAAATTCGCCGGCGATCTTGACGACCTTGAACTGGTAGTCGTTCATCTCTGCAACCACGCGCGGCTGCCAATGGCCCTGCAGCTGGGCGATCTTGCCCAGCAGATCGATGGACTGGCCTTGGCCTCGGTGGTGGGGTGCGGGAGATGTTTCGGCAGGTGCTGACATGGTGGTGCTGTAGGTGTTGAAAACAGCAGCCAGCTTAAGCATGCGCAGCCCGGACGTATTGAACGTTTGTGGTGCCGGGTTCAGCGAGGTCGTGCATGGCGCATCACCTGCAGCCAGCGCCCTGGCGTGATGCCAAAGGTCTTCAGAAAATGCCGCGTCATATGGCTTTGGTCGGCAAAGCCGGCATCCTGGGCGGCGTCGGCCAGTGACAGGCCCGCCAGCAGCAGGCGCCGCACGGCATCGAGCCGGCGCATCGTCAGGTAGCGGTAGGGGCTGGTGCCGTAGAACATGCGGAAATCATGCGACAGGCTCCAGCGGTCGCGGCCGGTGGCCGCTTCCAGCTCGTCCAGTGCCACGACCCGGGTGGCATGGGCCTGCAGGTAGTCACGCGCGCGGCGGGCGGCCTGGTAGTCACCCTTGGCCTTGGCGCGCCGCGTGCCGGGCCCGCCGGTGGCAGCGGCCAGCGCATGGGCCAGCTGTGCCAGCGCATCGCTTTGCTCCAAGGGCTCGACAACATCATCCACACCTTGCAGCAAGGCCTGGGCAGCGGCCGATATCGCCGGGTCGTGGGTGATGCCGCCTTCCAGAAAAGGCAGCGCGCTGCCGCCCAGAATGTCCTGGATCAGCGCGGGCTCCACATAGACCATGCGGTAGCGAAAGCCCTCGTCCGTGCCGGCCTGCCCGTCATGCGCCTCGTCGGGATGCAGCACCAGGGTGCTGCCGGCCAGGCTGTCGCGCCGGCCGCGCCGGTAGTGAAAGCTCTGCACGCCCGCCAAGGTGCGCCCGATCGCATAGGTGTCGTGGCGGTGCATCGCGTAGGCAGGGCCCTGGAACCAGGCCTCGATGCGCTCCATCGCGCCGGAGGCCGGGCTGCGCAGCACCCAATCCGAACGGGGCAAGGCAGGAGGGCGGGGCATCAAACCTCCAGAAAAGACGTAGAACCGATGGGCGAAGCACTGATTTTACGGGGCATCCCCCAAGCGGCACCCGCCACTGGCGGCTCTGAACCCCAGCCAGCCCCAAGCCCACCGCAGCTTGCCGCACAATAGCCGGATTGCGCCCCGCATCCGCGGCCTGCGCGCTGCCGCCAGCCTCCCAACAAACCATGCTCCACTACCACACGATTCCCGTCACCGCGTTTCAGCAAAACTGCTCCCTGGTCTGGTGCGACCAGCAGATGGAGGCCGCCGTCATTGATCCCGGCGGCGATCTGGACCGCATCGAGGCGGAGATTGCACGCCTCGGTCTGCAGCTCAAGGCCATCTGGCTGACCCATGCGCATATCGACCATGCCGGTGGCGCCGGTGAGCTGGCCGAGCAGCGCGGGCTGCCCATCATTGGCCCGCACCCGGGCGACCAGTTCTGGATTGATGGCCTGCCCCAGCAAAGCCAGATGTTTGGCTTTCCGCCCGCGCAAAGCTTTGTGCCCACGCGCTGGCTGCAGGATGGCGATACGGTCAGCATCGGGCAGGAGACCTTGCAGGTGCGCCACTGCCCCGGCCACACCCCTGGCCATGTGGTTTTCCATGCGCCGCAAATCGCGCGCTGCTTTGTCGGCGATGTGCTGTTTGCCGGCAGCATCGGCCGCACCGATTTTCCCCAGGGCAACCACCAGCAGCTGATCGACTCCATCACCCAGCGGCTGTGGCCCATGGGCGATGCGACGGTGTTCATCCCCGGTCATGGTCCCGAGAGCAGCTTTGGCCGCGAACGCCAGAGCAACCCCTATGTGGGTGGGACCTGATCTCCAGCGAAGGGTCTAACGCCCAAGGCCAGCGGCATGCCGCTGGCCTTTTTTGCGTAGACGCCGATCAGAACCTGGCGGTCAGCGAGGCATAGAACGAGCGGCCCGGCTCGTTGTAGGTCGCGGCACCGGCGCCGTAGATGGTGCGCGGGTTGTTCACGCCCACGGCATTGCCCATGCGGTAGAGGCGCTTGTCAAACAGGTTCTTGATGCCGGCGGTCAGGGTGACATCCTTGCTGAAGCTGTAGCGCGCGCCCACGCCGACCAGCGCATAGGGGGCCAGGCGGCGGGTTTCCTCGCCGGTCAGCGGCAGGCCCTGGTAGTCGAGCTTGTTGGGCTTTTGGCCGCCATACCAGGTCACCGAGCCAAGCAGTTGCAAGGCGTTGGTGGTCTGCCATTCCACCCGCGAGTTGAGCGTGTACTTGGGGATGATGGACAGCTGCTCGCCGGTGGTCTTGTTCTTGCTCTGCACCATGTAGGTGAGGTTGTTGCTCAGGCGCACTGCAGGGCCCAGCTTGATGTTGAACGTGCCCTCCACGCCAGACACCACCGCCTTGGGGATGTTGGTCCAGGTGAACACATCGGCATTGGCATAGGCGCCGGTGCCGCCAGTAGCGCTGCCCACCGGGGTCATGCCCGCATCGATCTTGTTGCGGTAGTCGTTGTGGAACAGGGTCACACCGGCCAGCAGGCCCTCGTCGGCGTACTCGATGCCCAGCTCCTTGTTGATGCTGGTCTCGGGCTTGAGGTCGGCATTGCCCATCAAATAGCAGGCACCGCCCGCGCCCCAGCAGCCAATGCCGCGGCTGTAGAGCAGGTAGTTGGGGTTCATCTGGTAGAGGTTGGGCGCCTTGTAGGCCCGTGCCACGCCAGCCTTCAACGTGACCTTGTCGGTCAGGTAGTGCGACAGGTTCAGCGACGGGCTCCAGTTGGTGCCCACCTCGCTGTGCTGGTCCAGGCGCAGGCCGGGGGTCAGCAAGGTGCGGGCGTTGAGCTCGATGTTGTCTTCGACAAAGACCGAGGCAATGCGCGAGGAGATCTTGCCGCTGCGGCCGGTGTTGTCCACCCCCGGCACGCTGCCGGCCTCGGTCGTGGTCTGCGATACCGAGTTGCTGTCTTCCAACTTTTGCTCCACCCACTCGGCGCCCACGGTCATCACATGGGGCAGGCTGCCCCATGTGCCCCGGGCGCTGACCTCGCCATGGGCGGTCAGGATGTCGAGCTTGGAGGTGCCATAGGCATCGCTGGAGAACAGGCCTTCGGTGCCGCCGGCCAGGCCCTCGTTCAGGCGGGTGTTGCGCGTGGTTTCGTACTGCAGGTAGGCGGTGGAGCTGCCAAAGTCGTACTCGCCCTTGTGCGTGACAGCATAGGTGGAGCGGTACATGCGGTTGGTCTCGGTGCCCAGCGCATCGAGCACGCGCTGCGAGGTGGCGACCAGGTTGCCATTCGCGTCGACCGTGTAGTTGTTGGTGTTTTGCGTATCGCCCGCATAGATATTGCCCTGGCGCGCAAAGCTGGCATCGAAGTCGATGCGGTGCCCCGCTGCGGGCTTGAGGCTCAGCCGCCCCGACAGATTACGGTCGCGCACGCCTTCGCGGCCCGCAGGGAAGGTGCCGGCATAGATGCCGGTGCGGGTCGAGGCATGGCCTTGGTTGATGTCCCAGGCGTCTGCATCGGTCTTGTCGATATTGCCGCTCAGGCGAAAGCCCAGTTGCTCCGAGATGGGCCCGGCCAGCGAGAAGCTGGTGCGGCTGCTGCTGCCGTCGCGCGAATCTTCGGGCTGGTTGTAGTAGACCGTCGCGCTGCCGCTCAGCTTGTCGGGGATGCCCTTGGTGATGATGTTGACCACGCCGCCAGCGGCGCCATTGCCATAGCGGGCCGCGGCGGGGCCGCGCAGCACCTCGATCTGCTCGACGGCCTCTTGCGGCACCCAGTTCATGTCACCCCGGGTGTCGCGTTCGCCGCGCCAGCCGTAGCGCACCGATCCCCGGCTGTTGACGGGTTTGCCGTCGACGAGGATCAAGGTGTTTTCCGGGCCCATGCCGCGCAGGTCGATCTGGCGGTTGTTGCCGCGCTGGCCGCTGCTGGAGTTGCTGGTGAGGTTCACACCGGGCTGCTGGCGCAGCACATCGGCCAGGTCATTGCTCGGCTGGCTGTCCAGGTCTTCGCGCGTGACGGTCGATACGCCCGGTGCCTGCTTCCAGGCGCTTTCTGCCGTGCCCAGCACCTGCACGGTCTCCAAGGTCGGATCCTGCTCCGGCGGTGTGGTTGCCGCTGCCTGGGTCTGTGCCTGCGCTGCCGCCTGCACACCCACTACCAGCACCGCTGCTGCCACGGCGCGCAAGCGCCACCCCTGTTCCCCTGCCTGGATCGACATACCGCCCCTTTTTGAAAGACAAATGATTTTCATTACCAAGTACTGAATTCTTCCATCTGGGGGACGCGCCGTGGTTTGCGCGGGCAACAAAGATGTTTGCGCCAGCGGCAGTGCCGTCCGGCGGAGACCAGGCCATGGATGCGGACGGAAGAGCGCGCGCTTTTAGACCCGTGCCCGCGCCAGCTTGGGCGCCAGGCCAAAGCGCCTGCGGTAGGCGGTGGCAAAGTTGGCGGCGCTGGTGTAGCCGGCCAGCAGCGCCGCCTGGCCCACGGTGATGCCGTCGCGCTCCAGCGCCTGGCGGGCGCGCTGCAGCCGGCATTCGCGCAAGAACTCGAATACGGTGGTGCCGTAGACGCTGCGGAACTGGCGCTGCAAGGTGCTGGCATTGACACCGGCCTGGCGCGCAATCGCATCCATCGACAGCGCATCGGCCTGGCCCGAGGCCAGAAACGCCTGCAGCTCGCGCAGCCGCTGGTGTTCACGCGGCAGCAGGCCTGCCGCGCTGGCGCCTGGGGCGGCGGCCTCGCCATCGCCCACGGTGGCCAGTGCCTCGCCCAGCAGCTCCAGCGCATGGCTTTCCAGGTACATGTGCTGCAGCAGCGGCGCCAAGCCTGGCGGATGCACGATCTGCTCGGCAATCACGGCGGCGCGGGGCGACAGCTGCCAGCGGCGCGTGGCCAGGTGCTCATGCATGAAGCGCTGCAGACCGGGCCAGCCGGCCCCGTCGCCACCACCGGCCTGGGCCAGCCAGGCGGGGGTGAGCCCCAGGCTGACCCGGCGGGAATACACGCCCGAGCGCGCGCGCCGCTCAAAGCGTTCGCGCTCGGCCACCGACACCAGCGCCGCGCTGGCGCCCGCGCCTGCATGGCTCAGCGCCACCCGGGTCAAACCGTAGGAGACATCAATGCGCCCTTCCAGCAGCACCACCAGGCGCAGCCCGGCACCGATCTCGGCCTGCGCAGTCTGGTCGCGCAGGTCGCAACCGTCCTCGCTGTGCAGGTGCAGGCCCGGGCGCAGTTCGCGCAGCCGCGAGACATGCGCGCGCAGGTCCGCCTGATCCGCCTCTGGGCTGGATGCAGGATCAGCGCTGTGCATGGGCCAGGCCGGTAGCGGGTGGAAGGGGTGCCCGGCATGCGCAAACATTTTTCTTGCTGCAGCAAACATGGGCCAAGCGGGTTTGTGCCATGCTTGCCATGATAATTTCTTAATGCAAATCATTCTCAAGCTCATGGTTGATTTGCCGCAAGCCCCGCCCCTATGCACATTGCCCTGTCCCCCTTCCCCACCCTGCCCTTGGCCCAATTGGCCGATGGGACCCGGCGCCGCTTGCTGGGCCTGGGCGCCGCGCTTGCGCTGCCCGGCTGCGCCTGGCAAAGCAGCCTGCAGGACGCCCCGCCCGTGACCCTGCCCGGCACGCGGCAGCTGGACCTGCGCGCGCCCGGCATGCCGGGCCCGGGCGCACCGGAGCGCGTGCACCGCATCATGGTGGCCGTGCCGCCCGCCCCGCCGCCGCCCCAAGGCTACCCGGTGCTCTATCTGCTGGACGGCAACCTGCTGTTCACACCCACCGCGCAGCTGATGCGCAACCGCTTTGCGCGCGGCCCCTCGGTGCCCACGCAAGGCGCGGTGGTCGTCGGCCTGGGCTATGCCGACAGCGCGGTGCTGGACCTGAGCGCCCGCAGCTATGACTACACGCCGCCTGCGCCCGGGCCGGCCACCGATGCGCGCGGGCGTGCCGAAGGCGGCGCCGACCATTTTCTGGATTTCATCGACCAGCAGGTACGCCCGCTGGTGGAGGCGAGCTGGCCGATCGACCGGGCGCGCCAGACCTTTTTTGGCCACTCGTATGGCGGCCTCTGCGTGCTGCATGCGCTGCTGACCCGGCCGGGCAGTTTTCAGCGCTATGTCGCCGCCAGCCCCTCGATCTGGTGGCGCGATGGCTTGGTGCTGCAGGCCTTGCCCGGCTTTTTGGCACAGGCCGCGAACCGGCCTGCCGATGCAGCGGCGCTGCAGCTGTTGCTGACGCAGGGTGAGCGGGAAGCCCGGCCTGCCGCGCCATCGACGCAGTCTTCGCCGCCGGCATCCGCCAGCGACCCGGCCCGTGATGCGATACGGCGCCAGCGCCAGAACGCGCCCGGCATTCCGGCCTTGATGGAAGGTCTGCGCGGCGCGCCCGGCTTGGCGCTGCGCTATGCCAGCTTTCCCGGAGCCGACCACGGCGGCGCGATGCTGCCAGCGGCGCAGCAGGCGTTGGCAATGGCTCTGCAGGACTGATCGCCCGACGCCATGACTTCATCGACCGACACCCCATTCAGCACCCAAGGCCAGGTAGCGACGCCAGAGGCCAGCCGCTACCTGCAGCGGCTGTGCTACCACTTCAGCCGCAAGATCAAGGTGCAGTACGACAGCCTGCAGGGCGAAGCGCAGTTCCCCTGGGGCCACTGCAGTTTGCGGGCCGACGAATGCACGCTCGCAGACGATGCCCTGGCGCTGGCACGGGTGCGCCATGCCATCGATGCGCATGTGGCGCTGTTCTCGCGCAAGAACCCGATGCAGGTGGAATGGGTGTGAGCGCGTTCAGGCCGGGGCTCTAGCGCTTGGCGCGCTCGTAAAGACCTTGCACCTTGGGCACATTCGCCTCCAGGTTGGCGATGCGGTCCGGCCCGGTCGGGTGGGTAGACAGAAAGCCGATGCCGCCCTTGCCGGTGGCAGCACCCATCTTTTCCCACAGCGTCACGGCGGCCTGCGGCGCATAGCCGGCACGTGCAGCGATCTCCAGCCCGACCAGATCGGCATCGGACTCGTCGGAGCGGCTGAACTTGAGCGTCAGCAGCTGGCCGCCCAGGTTGGCGGCGGCCGTGCCCATATCGCCCAGCCCAAAAATGGCCGCGCCCAGGCGGATGCCCAGCCCGGTGGCCTGGGTCTTGGCCAGTTGCTCGCGGGAGTGCTCGCGCAGCGCATGCGCCATCTCGTGGCCCATGACCATCGCAATCTCATCATCGCTGAGTTGGAGCTGGTCGATCAGCCCGGTGTAGAACACGATCTTGCCGCCGGGCATGCAAAACGCGTTGATCTGCTTGCTGCCGATCAGGTTCACCTGCCACTGCCAGTCCTTGGCGCGCGGGTTCCAGGGCAGGGCCTGCGCAATCAGGCGCTGGGCAATCGTCTGCAGCCGCTGCAGCTGCGCATTGCCCGGCCCCGCCAACGCACCCTGCTCTTTGGCCTGCGCCAGCAGCTCGGCGTACTGCTGCTGCGCCGCCTGCTCCAGCGTCTCGGCCGGCACCAGATTGCGCAGCGCGGACGACTTGCCCACATCGACCTGCGCCCAGGCGCTGCCCGCCCCCACCACGGCGGCACCCGCCACCAGCGTTTGCAACCAGGCGCGGCGCCCGTGGCAGGCACAGCTGAACAACGGTGTCGGGTGAGGCAGGTCAGGCATTCCAGTTCCAATCATGAAAACGCGATGATTGCACAGCGGTTGTATCCCCAAATACGATTTCGCTTAGCACATTAATAAATATATTTAATAAATAAATTGCAAACTATGTTTCGCTCTGGTACAAATCTACACCCAATTACATTTGCTCCAAAGCAAAACAGGCCCGCCCATGCCTCATCTGCGTTTTCTGGCCGCCGCGAGCATCGCGCTTGGCCTTGCCTCTGCTGCGCATGCGCAGATGGAGATCCCTGCTGGCTCTGAAGGGAGCCTAGGCGGTGGCAGCCAGGACCTGGGCTGTGAGGCCGTCACCATTGCGGGCAGCTATGCACTGGACGGTGGCACGCTGCAAAACGCTGGGGCCTTTTTGATCGAAACGGGTGGCGTGCTCGATGCCCAGGGCAGCATCCAACTGGGCTCCGATTTTCGCAACCAGGGCAGCTTGAACGCAGCGGCCAGCACCATGGTTTTCGACGGCTCCTGCGCCGCGCCGGGCGCCAGCCTCACCGTCTCCGGCGTCACCACGGTGGCCAATCTCACCTTCAGCTCCAGCAGCGGTCAAAGCTTTGTGCTGCCCAACGGCGCCAATATCGTCGTTACGGGCAACCTGGTGCTGCAAGGCCAGCCGGGCCAGCCGCTGCAGATCACCACCGCATCCGGCCAGCCAGCGACCTTCACCTTGGGCCCGGGCGCACAAGTCACGCAGCAGAACGTCAACCTGGTCAATGTCTACATCGGCCCACCGCCTAGCGCGGCGCCGGTTGCGGTGCCGGTTTCCGGCCTGGGCTGGACGGCCAGCCTCGCACTGCTGCTTTCGCTTTTGTCCTGGGGCGCGTTGCGCTCTGCCCGCATCCGCTCTTTTCTGAGAACCCAGCCATGAACCTCGTCACCTCCTTCTTCCACAGCCGTTGGCTGGCCGGCGGCATCATGGCCCTGGCTGCGAGCGCCGCATGGTCTGCCGATACCAGCTTCAAGCCGGCGGCAGGCTCCGGCTTTGTCATCAAGGACCAGGCCAACCAGGATCTGTTCCGGGTGCAGGGCACCGGCGAAACCTATGTGCCGCCAGTCCGCACCGCGCCCGAGACCGGCACCGAGCAGCTGTGCATGGACCCTGCCACCGGCCGCCTGCTGCGCTGTGCCGATGGCATTGGCACGGGCGCTACAGGCCCGGCCGGTCCCACCGGTCCGCAAGGCCCGGTTGGCCCCGCAGGCGCCATTGGCCCGGTTGGGCCGGCAGGCCCCACGGGTGAAACCGGCCCAAGCGGCGCTGTGGGTACAACGGGCCCAGCAGGTCCTGCAGGCCCTGCGGGCCCCACCGGCGCTGCCGGCCCTGCGGGCCAGACAGGCCCCATAGGTCCAACAGGTGCTACCGGTGCGACCGGGCCTGCCGGTCCCATCGGTGCTACCGGCGCCCAAGGTGCCACAGGCGCTCAAGGCCCTGCTGGTCCCGCAGGCGCCACTGGCGCGACCGGGCTGACGGGCGCGACCGGTTTGCAAGGACCTCAGGGCGAGCCAGGCCCGCCTGGTGCCCAAGGTATTCAAGGACCCGCCGGCTCGATTGCCGCTGTACGCACTGTCGAAGGCGATGGCACGGGTGAACTCTGCCAAGCAGTCGCCTGCTGCAATGTTGGCGAGCAAGTGATCGGTGGCGGCCATTCGGCTTTTAGCGGGACCGTACAAAACCCTGTCTTCGATGTGCGTGTTTCGGTCAGTGCACCCGGCTCGCCGACCAACTGCAGCGGTACCCGTGGTTGGTCGGTACAGATCCTGAACTCGTTCAAAGGCGACAATTCTTTGACCTGCAAGGCCTACGCGCTTTGCGCCCCTGTCACCACGCCATGACCCACACGGCCGCTCCGGACCTGCAAGCCCAGCCCCGCCAGGGTCTGCGCCTGCAGGGCATCACCACCATGCGCCTGCCATGGCGCCTGGAGGTAGCGGCTGCCTTGCAAGAAGCCCAGCAACTGCCCGAATCCCTGTGGCGCATGCATTTCAACCAGGGCCGGCACGATGGTGGCTGGCAGGCGCTGGCCTTGCGGGCATCGGCCCAGGCGCCGTCGGACATCATGCCGATGGATGCCAGTTTGGACGCGTATGCCGACTGCGAGACGCTGCAGGCCTGCCCCGCCATTGCCGCCCTGCTGCACAGCCTGGACCTGCAGTGGAAATCGGTGCGCCTGATGCGCCTGCAGCCTGACAGCGAAATCATGGAGCACACCGATGCAGGCCTGTGCGCCGCCGAGGGCGATGCCCGGCTGCACATTCCCTTGCAGACCGAAGAGCGGGTTTTTTTCCATTCAGGTGGCCAGCGGGTGCCGATGCGCGTGGGTGAATGCTGGTACACCGATGTGTCCCTGCCCCACCGCGTGCGCAACCGCAGCGGCAAGGCACGCATCCACCTGGTGGCAGATGCGCTGGTGGACGAGCGCCTGGCACAGGCGTTTGCCGCCGGTGACCAGGGCGAGCCAGCGCCTGATGACGGAGATCCCTGGTTGGCATTTGAACAGTTTCGCGAGCGCGTGTTTGCGCAAGAAGCACTGGCCGATGCGCTGGCCGGCTGCGCCGACCTGGCCAGCCTGAGCGCCCGCAGCATTGCGCTGGGCCAGGCCCAGGGCCTGGTGTTTGATGCCTCCGATGTCGAATCGGCGATGAAGGCCGGGCGCCGCGCCTGGAATGCCCAATGGATGCTCTGACACTCCAGGGCTGGCGGCCCGTTCGGCTGTACCACGATGGCAACCAGACCATGGTGGACTGGGCGCGCCTGGGCGATGCACCGCTGCGCGCCCCCTTCTACCAGGAGAGCCTCAAGCCGCTGCTCAACCTGCCGTTCAACCAGGCCTTCCGCCGGCAGACCCCGCTGCAAGTGCTGCTGGACTGGCAGGCGCAGTCGCCGGGTATCACTCCTTGCCTGCTGGTGTTCCATGTCTCGCGCTGCGGCTCCACCTTGTTCCCCCAGGCACTGGCGCAAAGCGCCCACCACCTGGCGATGTCCGAGCCGCCACCGGTCGATTTCCTGCTGCGCGAGGCACGGGTCAATGGCTGGCTCAGCCCCGCGCAATCCATTGCCGCGCTGCGTGCCTGGATGAGCGCCTGGGCCCAGCGCAGCGATGCGGCCAGCCCGGCGCTGCAATCGGCCAGCCTCAAGATCGACGCCTGGAACACCGACCAGGCACCGCTGTTGATGCAGGCCTGGCCTGAGGCCTTGCCGGTCTTTTTGACCCGCGAGCCGCTGGCGGTGCTGGTGTCGCAGATGCAGGAGCGCGCTTTCTACCTCGTTCCCGGCGCCTTTGGCCCCACGTTCGGCCTGCCGGGCCTGAGCCTGCTGGAGCAGGCCACGATGCCGCCCGCACAGTACTGCGCACGCATGCTGGGCCACATTTATGCGGACATGGCCCGGGTGGCCGATCCGGCGCAAGCGCTGGTGCTGGACCATGCCCAGCTGCCCGAGGCCATCGAGCAGTGGGTGCTGCCACGCATGTCCTGGCAACCCGATGCAAAAGCCATGCAGGCGCTGCGCGAGCGCCTGTCGCGCCACGGCAAGCGGCCGCATGAACCCTTTGCCCAGGACACCAACGACAAACATGCCAAGGCCGACGCCGCACTGCGCGCGCTGGCCGCGCAATGGATGGCCCCCCATTACCAGCAATTGCGGGCCCGGTGCGACGCCCATGACCGCGCAGAGACTCTCACCGAGGCCGCTCTATGACCATGATTCCAAGACGCCATTTTCTCGCCTCCACCAGCGTGGCCGTCAGCACGACCGGCGGCTGGAGTGCTGCGCAGGCGCTGGTCCACAGCGCCCCGGCCCCGCAAACGGCCAAGGCCTGGCAGCTGCTGGCCGTGGCGCCGCAGTCGCACAAGGTGGCCACTCTGGGCTCGGACTACCGCCGAGGCCTGGAGCTGGGCCTGGCCCAGCGGCCGGAGATCGCTCTACAGCTGCACTGGGTGGAAGCCCCACCCACCCCCAGCCGTGCCGCCCGCAGCATCACGGCGGCAATGGATCAGCTGCCCCAACTGCATGGCGTTGTCGGCTGGATGCCGCCCGCCGTCGAAGCCAGGGTGGCCGCCCATGCGCAACCCAGGGGGCTGCCTCTGTGGGCCAGCGATACCGGTGCCGATCTGCCTGCCGATGCCAAGCCGGGCCAGCCCCAGGCCGTCGTGCGCCACAGCCTGGATCTGTGCGGCAGCGCCGCGCAGCTGGCGCAGGCCGTCTACCAACAACTAGGCCCACGGGCCGTGCTGGCGGTGGGCCATATGGAAGGTGGCTACGACTTTGTTTATACCTTTGAACATAGTTACCGTGCGCTGGGTGGACGGGTGCTTGCCCGCCATGTGGGTCAGTTTGGGCCGCAGAGCGAGGAATTTGACGGCCTGCGTACTGCCGTTTTCAGCCACCGGCCTGATGCCGTTGTCGCTTTCTACTCAGGTCCGCAGTTGGCCCGCTTTGCTCACTGGTGGCAGGCGCATGCGCAGTCGCAGGGTGATTGGGGGCTGGCTGGTTTTCCGTGGTTGGGGGATGTACATACCGGGGCCAATGCCGTCACCGCCGGTGCATGGCCCGGCGCTGCTCAAGCCGAACCGCTTTGGAAGCATCGTTTTGAGCTGGCAGCAGTGCCTTGGACTGCTGCCGCGCTGATGGGTGCCGAGGCAGGTTACAGCATTGCGGCCGCGATCGAGAATGTTACTCAGCAACCATCGACTTCTGCATTGCACCAAGCTTGGCAAAAGTCAGTGTTGCGGGGACCGCTCGCTATCCGGCCACACACAGCGATCTCAAGCCGCCGCGTAAACAACCGCCCGAACACCCCACTTATCAGCGGATGGCTTAATGGCTATCTGCAAACCTAACTACCTTAAAGGAATCGACCATGGACCCGTTTATTGGCCAAATCGTCATGTTTGCTGGCAATTTCGCCCCACGAGGCTGGGCATTCTGTCAGGGGCAGATTTTGGCTATCCAACAAAATGTGGCGCTGTTCTCCATTCTAGGGACCACCTATGGTGGCAACGGACAGAGCACTTTTCAACTTCCAAATTTGAGTAGTCGCGTGCCCGTGGGTACCGGTCAGGGTCCAGGGCTCGAGCCTTTTGTCCTGGGACAAGTGGGAGGCACGCACAACACCACGTTGACCAGTTCGAATATGCCCATCCATACCCACCCCGCCACCGTTACCCCCAACGGTAGCATCATGGCCAGCACGTCTGCAGGCACATTGCAGGCACCAATTACGGGCTCTTTACTGGCGCAATCCAACCAGCGGGATTCACAGTACATTGATTCGGCAAGCGCCGGCACAACGGTCCCCTTGGGAGGTAATGCACCTGCTCCAACTGTCACCATAGGGCAGGCAGGCGGATCCATTCCGTTCTCCATCATGCAACCTTATCTAGCCGTGAATTTCATCATTGCGCTGGAAGGCGTCTTCCCATCGCGCAACTGAGCATTGGGCATTTCAGAAGCGGCCCGCTCAGCCGGGCCGCTTCTGTTCCAAGCCCAGCGCATCCAGATACGCCAGTACAGCTCTCAGCGCAGCTTCAGGCGCCAGGTCTTTGCCTTGCAAATGCAGCTCCGGCTGCAGCGGCCGCTCATACGGGCTGTCGATACCGGTAAAGTCGCGCAGCTCGCCGCGCCGGGCGCGCGCATACAAGCCCTTGGGATCGCGCGCCTCGCACACAGCCAGCGGCGTATCGACAAACACCTCGACAAAGGCGTCCGGCGCAAACAAGGCCCGCGCCTGTGCCCGGTCTGCCGCAAACGGCGAGATGGCAGCCACAATCACCACCAGGCCGGCATCGGCCATCAGCCGCGCCACATGGGCCATGCGGCGGATATTCTCTGCCCGCGCCTCGGCGCTGAAACCCAGATCGGCATTGAGCCCCTGGCGCAGGTTGTCGCCATCGAGCGCATAAGTATGGCAGCCGCGCTGGTGCAAGGCCCGCTCCAGCGCATGGGCCAGGCTGGTCTTGCCCGAGGCAGATAACCCGGTGAGCCAGATGCAGCAGGGCGCATGGCCCATCAGCGCGGCGCGCTGGGCCGGCAGCACCGCCTGGCCAGGCGGAAAGATGGCGGCGGCGGGTTCTGGATGGTCTTTCATTCGGCAGGCTCCGTCTTGGTGGGCGCGCGGCGCATGGTCACGTACAGCCCATCGCCTGGCAGTTGCACAAAGCCCAGCCGCAGGTATAAATGGCGCGCGCGGTTATGCGGCTCCACACTCAGCGCCAGCGGCTGCCGCTGGGCATCAGCGCAGTCGCACAGCCACCGCAGCAGCACGCTGCCCAGGCCTTGGCCACGCTGTGCAGCCAGCAGCGAGATATCGACGACCCGTAACTCATCGGGCCCGTCCTCCACAATCAAACGCCCGATCGGCTGGCCATCCTGTTCGACCAGGTAATGCAGCGCATCGGGGTAGTAGCTGCCATAGTGCTGACGCTGAAAATCAAACTGCGACTGGCAGAAGGCATCGATGGCTTCAGGCGGCCAGCCGGTGGCCGCCAGCTCATCCTTGCGCACATCGCGGTAAAGAGCACGCAAAAAATCCGCATCCGACGCCAAAGACTGGCGCAGTTGCAAGCGGCCCAGCTGCAGCGCCGCAGGCAGCTCAGAGGGCATGGCTGAAGTGGGCCTCGTAGTACACGCCTTGCGCATCGGCCCCGGTTGCGGACACCATGATCGCAAAGTCGCCCCAGTCCGCATGGCGTGCGCGGTAGGTCTGGCTGGGCAGCACCGGGGCGGCCGGGCCCTGAAAATTAAGCCGGAATGCGGCCATGCCTGGGGCCGTTCGGCCTTGCGTTTCAAAGGCCGTCACCAGCAGCGGAATCTGGTGCGTATGCCCCGCCGTATCCCCAGCCAGGAACACCAGCGACTGGCCCTGGAGCTGGCTGGCCATCTCCTGCGTCAGCACCCGCGACCATACGGCATCATCCAGTTGGTAAGTGGCTTCGGGCAAGGTCATACAGGGGCAGCAAACGCAGTCCATGGTGGCAAGAGCGCCATTCTATCGCTGGGCCTGCGGGCGGCACCAGCGAATGCGTGACCTGGATTTCAGCCCCGCATCTCCGCCTTCACCACCACCCACAGCCCCAGCAGCACCGCCGCCAAGCCCACCCAGGCCACCCAGGGCTGGTGCTCGCCGACAATCCACACCGCCAGCACAAAGGCCGCCACTGGCTCGATCAGGCTCAGCGCCACACCGGTGGGCCCGGAGATATGGCGCAGGCCCATCGAGAACAGCAAGTGCGCAATGCCCGAGACGACAGCGCCCAGGTAGACGACGACCAGCACGGCAGACAGGCTCCACTGCGGCGCACCCGCATACAGCGCGGCAACAGGCAGCGCCAGCAGCGCAGCACCGCTGAACACATAAAAGTTCACCACCTTGGGCGACATATGGCTGACCAGGCGCTTGTTGACCAGCGCATAGCCGGCATAGGACAGCCCCGCGAGCAGGCACAGCGCCAGCCCAGGCCAGGAGACCTGGCTGCTGCCGCCCTCGCCCATCACCATCGCCACGCCACCGGCCACGCTGACCAAGGTGCCCAGCCACCACAGCGGCGACAGCGGCGCGCGCAGCACCAGCGCCTGCAGCAGGCCCGCCCAGATGGGGCTGCTGCCAATGGCCACGGCCGTGCCCACGCCTACACCGGCCATCTGCAGGCCAGCATAAAAGAACACGCTGTAGCCGCCAATGCCCAGCGATGCCCAGAAGAACGACGACAGCCGCAGCCCCGCCTGGCGGGGCCGCAGCACCAGGCTGCCAGTGCTGCCGCGCCGCGCCCAGAGCAGGCTCAGGCCCAGGAAGGCCGCCGCCACCGCCAGTTGCGCCGCACCCACCCAGAACGGCGACAGCCCCGCCGCCCCTAAGTATTGGGCGGTGCCGCTGGTGCCCCAGAGCACACCGGCAATGGCGACCAGTGCAATGCCCTGGGCGGAGGCGCTGAAGAAAGAAGAAGGTGCAGGGGAAACCATGCCGCTGGATGTCTGTGTCATACCGCTATGGTGCTGCGGCGGGACCCGGGCAAATGTCGAGAAACGCTTGTGCCTGCGCTGCTCCACAGGCCCCATGCATCAGCGCGCCGCGCTCTTGCGCAGGCTGCGGCTGCCCACGCCACGGTCGCGCCGCAGTGCATAGGCCAGCGCGCTGGCGGTGCTGTAGCCGCAGCGCAGTGCCGTGGTCTCCAGCGGCTGGCCGGCGGCCAGCGCTTTGCTGGCCTCGGTCAGGCGCAGGTCGCGCAGCCACTGCTGGGGGGTGCTGCCGGTCAGCTCCAGCCAGCGCACATGGAAGCGCTGCGGGCTCAGGTGCGCGAGGGCCGCCAGTTGGGGGGTGCGCCAGTCGCCGGCCAGATCGGCCCGCACCGCAGCGGTGATGGCCTGCACATCCAGCGCACGGCGCAGCAGCAGCTGAGGCGATTGCTGCACCCAGGCCACATGGGCCTGGGCCACCGTCAAGGCCGAGGCATGGGTGGCCAGCCAGTCACGCGGTGGTGCGGCAAAGCGGCGCATCTGCGTCCAGTCTGCGCCATCGGGCACATCCACCACGGCCAGTGCACTGCCCTTCTGCGCGAGGTAGGCATGGGTGGAGCCGGCCGGTATCACCACGCCGCTGGCGGTATCGACATAGGCCGCCTTGCCATTGACCTCCAGCTCCATGCGGCCAGCCAGTGCGTACAGCAGCTGCACATGGTCATGGCTGTGCGCCTGCTGCTCGCCTTCGTAATGGCGAACAGAGTAGTCAGGAGCCAGCAAGCGGTGGTGAGAGTGGTCGGCCATGGCAGCGGTGCATCAGTGCATAGCGCACAGTGTAGCCAGGCGCCGGCGGTTGCTCCCTGTTGCGCCGCTTGCCCCGCCTGGCCGTGCGGATCAGCGTATATTGGCGCATGGTCCGGGACTGGCCCGGGCCGCCCCGCTTACTGCACAGCTTTCCGTCTGCATGGCCGACACCTCTTCGCCCCTCTCTTCTTCCGCTCCCGCGCCTGCCGCCCGCCGCTCCTGGGCGGACACGTTCCGCGTCTACACCGAGCCGGCCAGCCTGCGCATGCTGGCGCTGGGCTTTTCTGCCGGCCTGCCGCTGCTGCTGGTGCTGGGCACCTTGTCGTTCTGGCTGCGCAAGGCGGGGATTGACCGCAGCACCATCGGCTACCTCAGCTGGGTGGGCCTGGCCTATGCGTTCAAATGGGTCTGGTCGCCACTGGTCGACCGGCTGCCGCTGCCAGGCCTCACGCGCCTGCTGGGGCGCCGGCGCAGCTGGCTGCTGCTGGCCCAGGGCCTGGTGATCGCCGGCCTGCTGGGCATGGCCTGGGCCGATCCGCAACTGCACCTCAACCACGTGGTCTGGTGCGCGCTGGCCGTGGCCTTTGGCTCGGCCACGCAGGATATTGCGCTCGATGCCTACCGCATCGAATCGGCCGACGCCGAGCGCCAGGCGGCACTGGCCGCCACCTACCAGACGGGCTACCGCATCGCGATGATCTGGGCCGGCGCTGGCGTGCTGTGGCTGGTGGCGCTGGGGCTGCAAGAAGGCGCGGGCGACTACCAGCGCCAGGCCTGGAGCTTTGCCTACCTGGTGATGGCCGCGTCGATGCTGGTGGGCGTGGTCACCGTGCTGCTGTCGCCCGAGCCCGTGGCCAAGGCGCTGACCCCTGCCCGCAATGCCGCCCAGTGGCTGCGGGAGGCGCTGGTCGCCCCGTTTGCCGACTTTCTGGGCCGCTACGGTTGGCATGCGGCGCTGATCCTGGCCTTGATCGCGATCTACCGCATCTCCGATGTGGTGATGGGCATCATGGCCAACCCCTTTTATGTCGACATGGGCTACACCGAGGCCGAGGTCGCCTCGGTCAGCAAGATCTTCGGCGTCATCATGACACTGGTCGGCGCCTTCATTGGCGGGGTGATCTCGATGCGCATCGGCGTGATGCGGGTGCTGATGCTGGGCGCGGTGCTGTCGGCCGGCAGCAACCTGCTGTTTGCCTGGCTGGCCACCCGTGGCCATGACCTGGTGGGCCTGATTGCGGTGGTCTCCGCCGACAACCTGGCCGGCGGTATTGCGTCGGCGGCCTTCATCGCCTATCTGTCGAGTCTCACGAACGTCAACTACTCGGCCACCCAATATGCGCTGTTCAGTTCGATGATGATGCTGCTGCCCAAGTGGATTGCCGGCTTCTCGGGCGTCTATGTGGACCATTTCGGCTATGCGCAGTTCTTTGTGTCGACGGCGCTGCTGGGGTTGCCGGTGCTGGTGCTGGTCTGGCTGGCGTCGCGCATCAGGCCTGTGCCCGGCAGGCCCTGACCCGCTTGGCACGACCGATGCGCGGTTTACCAAACTTTACGGCAGGGACAATCCGGCGCGACCCCGGCGTGCCACGATCGCCCCTATAGCAAAATCTGCGGGTCCTCCCGCTCCTAACCATGACTGCCATGCATACCCACCAACTGTTGATGATCGAAGATGACGAGCGTCTGGCCAATATGGTGAGCGAGTATCTGGCCCAGTCGGGGCTGCAGGTCAGCCACATGGCCGATGGCGCCAGCGGCCTCGCAGCGCTGCAGGAGCCGGCCAGCGGCCAGTCGCCCGACCTGGTCATCCTCGATCTGATGCTGCCCGATCTCGACGGCCTGGAGGTCTGCCGCCGCATTCGCACCCTGAACGGCCCCGCCGCCCAGGTGCCCATCCTGATGCTGACCGCCAAGGGCGACCCGATGGACCGCGTCATCGGCCTGGAAGTGGGCGCCGACGACTACCTGCCCAAGCCGTTCGAGCCGCGCGAGCTGCTCGCCCGCATCCGCGCCATTCTGCGCCGCCGGGTCGATGGCGGCAGCGCGGCGGCCCCCGCCAGCCAGGTGCTGCGCTTTGGCAGCCTGGAGATCGACCGCGACGCCCGTTCCGTCACGATCAGCGGCAAGCCCGCCGACCTGACCAGCTACCAGTTTGACCTGCTGGTCACCCTGGCCGAACGCGCCGGCCGCGTGCTCAGCCGCGACCAGATCATGGAAGCCGTGCGGGGCCGCGAGCTCGAAGCCTTTGACCGTTCCATCGACGTGCACATGGGCCGCATCCGCGCCGCCATCGAGGCCGATGCCAAGAACCCGCGCCGCATTCTGACGGTGCGCGGCGTCGGCTACGTGTTCGCCAAACAGCAGGACTGAGGACTGGCTCCAGCGCCCCGCCGCCCGCATGCATCTGTACAAATACTTCGCCGAACGGCTTTATCTGCGTATCTGGCTCACCGTGGTGGGCGGCGTGGCCGTGCTGATCCTGGTGATTGGCTGGGCCTGGCAGGCAGCGGCGGAAAAGAACGCCACACCACTGCAGCCCCCGGCGCGCGAGCTGCTGATCCGCAGTGCCGATGGCTCGTTGCTGCTGCATGGCGAGGCGGTGCGCCAGCCCGGCGACCCCAGCGAACTGGTGCTGTACCTGATCGAGGACGACCAGGGCCGCACCTACGAGATGGAGCTGCAGCGCCGCTCCGGCCGGGGCGAAGGCCACCGCCCGCCGCCGCCCAATCTGGGGCCCTGGTGGTTCTGGGTCAAGCCGCCGTTTGGCTTTTTCTGGATGCTGGGCCTCATTGGGGTCGTCGTCGTCGTGGGCGTGTTCCCCATCATCCGGCGCCTGATGGGCCGGCTCGAGGCACTGCGCAAAGGCGTCAAGCAGTTTGGCGATGGCGACCTGTCGGTGCGCGTCGATGTGCGCGGCAATGACGAGGTCAGCGACCTGGCCGAGCAATTCAATGCCGCAGCCGCCCGCATTGAGGCGCTGGTGCAATCGCACAAATCGCTGCTGGCCAACTCCTCGCATGAGCTGCGCAGCCCGCTGACCCGCATCCGCATGGGCGTGGAGCTGATGGGCGAGAAGCCCTCGCCCACGTTCAAGCAGGAGATCCAGCGCAATATCGCCGAGCTGGACCAGCTGGTTGACGAAATTCTGCTGGCTAGCCGTCTCGGTGCGCGCGAGGCCGATGTGGGCACCGCCGAGATGATCGACATCATCGGTCTGTGCGCCGAAGAGTGCGCACGGGTGGAGGCCGACCTGGAAGTGGCCGACACGCATGGCGATGCGATCGAGGTGCGTGGCATTGCCAAGCTGCTGCGCCGCGCGGTGCGCAACCTGCTGGAAAACGCCCGCCGCTACTCCCAGGGCCCGATCACCTTGTTCCTGGACAAACAGGGCGCGTATGCGGAAATCCGCGTCGCCGACCGGGGGCCCGGCGTGCCGCCCGACCAGCGCGAGCGCATTTTTGAATCCTTCTACCGCATGCCCGGCGCCAGCGAGCGCCATGGCGGTGTGGGCCTGGGCCTGGCCCTCGTGCGCTCGATTGCCGAGCGCCATGAAGGCAGCGTGCATTGCGAAGGGCGTGAGGGCGGCGGCGCCGTCTTTGTGCTGCGCCTGCCGTTGGCACCGCTGGCACGCAGCACGCCTGCGCAAACCCTGCCGCCGGCCAGCGTCTAAGCCAGCTGTGAACGCATTGAAAAAGGGCCTCTTGCTTTGCAGCAGAGGCCCTTGTTGATGGCACGGTGGATGTCAGCGCTTAAAAAGCGACGCCGGAGCGCAGCGCAATATTCGCATAAGGCGTGCATTCGCCAGTGCGCACGACGGCCACGGCCTGACGGCTCAGCGCCTTGAACGCTTCATGCGGCACGCATTGCGGCGCGCTGGGCAGGCCATCGGCCTGGCGCTGCTGGTACCAGGCCGGCAGTTGCGGCCCGTCCAGGCACTCGTTGGCGACGACGGCCGCTTCCACCTGCAGCTCGCTCAGAATGGCCTGCAGCACCTGGTCCAGGCTGGGCACACCGCGCGCCACGGCCAGGTCCACCCGGCGCACGCCAGGGGGCACCGGCAGGCCGGCATCGCCAATGACCAACAGATCGCCATGGCCCATCGCGGCGATGATCTGCGACAACTCGATATTCAACAATGCGGCACGCTTCATACGGGGCTCCAGAGGCTGGCTTCGGTGCGGGTGGCGACCTCGGCATGGAAAGGAATGGAAGGCTGTGCGCCTGCGCGGGTCACGCAGATGCCCGCCGCACGGATGGCCCACTGCGTGGCGTCGTCCAGGCTGGCGCCAGCCGCCAGTTGCACGGTGAGTGCGCCCAGGAAGGTATCGCCAGCGGCCGTGGTGTCCACCGCCTGTACCTGGGGGGCGCGGTGCCAATGGGCGGCGGCTTCTGCGCTGCCCTGGGCCGGCTGGCCGCAGCAAACGGCGCCCTGGCTGCCCAAGGTCACCACCACCTGGCCCACGCCCTTGGCCTGCAGCCAGCGCGCGGCACGGGCGGCGCTTTCGGGGCTGTCCACCGGGCTGCCGCTGAGCTGGGCGGCTTCGCCTTCGTTGACCACCAGCACATCCACCATGGGCCACCAGGCATCGGGCAGCGGCTGCACCGGTGACGGGTTGAGCACAGTCTTGCAGCCCACGGCGCGCGCGCTGCGCAAGGCCTGGTCCACCTCCTGCAAAGGGGTCTCGAACTGCAGCACCACATAGTCGGCATCCTGCAGCAGCGGGCGCAGCACCGGCTCGGTCACCTGCAGCCGCAGGTTGGCACCGGGCACCACCACGATCTGGTTCTGGGCGCTGTCATCGACGCTGATGACGGCCACGCCGGTGGCATCGCGCGCACTGCGCTGCACATGCTGCACATCGATATGGTCGGCCACCAGACCAGCGAGCAATTGGTCGGCATAGGCGTCCTCGCCCACGCAGGACAGCAGGCTGACGGCCGCCCCCTGCCGCGCACAGCTGACGGCCTGGTTGCCACCCTTGCCGCCGGGCACCTGGCTGAGCGACTGGCCCAGCATGGTCTCGCCAGCGCGCGGCATATGCGGCACGCGCAGCACCAGGTCCATGTTCAAACTGCCCAGCACCACGATACGCGGCGCCTGGCTCAAGATAGGCACATTCACACTGTTTCTCCACTCACAATCGGCACGGCAGCCCGGGCCAGCGCCCGGCTGCTCTCGCGGGTGACCAGCGCCGGCACCAGCATCTGCGTGGCAGCGGCGGCCGGGCCGGCGCTGCGGCCGGCCTGGATGCGCTCCAGCAACCAGGCCAACGCCTGCTGGGCCATGGCCCGGGTCGGCTGGGCCACCGTGGTCAGCGCTGGCTGGGTATAGCTGGCCAGCTCGATATCGTCATAGCCCACCACGGCCACATCGCGCGGCACCTGCAGGCCCGCCTCATGCACGGCGCGCAGCGCGCCCATCGCCATCAGGTCGTTGCAGGCAAACACGGCCGTGGGCCGGTTGGCGCCGCCGTCGTGCAGCAGGCGCTGCATGGCCACATAGCCACCGTTGACGGTGAAATCACCATGCACCAGCAGATCGCTGGGCAGGCCCACCAGCTGCAGTGCCTGGCGCCAGCCCTGTACGCGCTGTTCGCTGGACTGCAGATCCTGCGGGCCAGCGACGCAGGCAATGCGCTTGCGGCCCAGGGCCATCAGGTGCTGGGTGGCCAGCATGCCGCCCTGCACATGGTCGGTCTGCACGCAGGGGCGCTCCAGGCCGGCAATGGCCCGGTCGATCAGCACCATCGGCAGCGCCGTCTGCACCAGGTGCTGGGACATCAGCGCATCATCGCTGGTGGAGGCCACGATCAGGCCATCGACCCGCTTTTGCGACAGCACATCCAGGTAGACCTGCTGGCGCCCGGCATCGTTGTCGGTATTGCACAGCAGCAGCGCATAGCCGGCCGCAAAGCAGGCGTCTTCGACCGCGCGTACCAGCTCGGCAAAATAGGGATTGGAGTTGTCCGGCACCAGCATGCCGATGGTGTGCGTGGCCTGGGTCTTGAGGCTGCGCGCCACGGCGCTGGGCACATAGCCCAGGGTCTGCACGGCTTCCAGCACACGCTCCTGCGTGGCCGGCAGCACCGAACGCGTCTTGTTCAGCACATGCGAGACCGTGGTGACGGACACGCCCGCCAGGCGCGCCACGTCCTTGATGCTGCTCATCACCACCGTCAGGCCCGGCGTGCGGCACGGCGCTGGCGCACCGTGTCGATGATCACGGCCACGACGATCACCGCGCCGGTGATGATGCGCTTGGCCGGCTCGCTGGCGCCGATCTGGGCCAGGCCCGCTTCCAGCACCGCGATGATCAGCACACCAAAGAAGGTGGCGATCACCGAGCCGCGCCCGCCCATCAGGCTGGTGCCACCGATCACGACGGCGGCAATCACTTGCAGCTCCATGCCGCTGCCGGCATTGGGGTCAGCGGCCTCTAGGCGGGCCGACTGCATCAGGCCTGCCAGGCCGGCGAGCAGGCCGGTCAGTGCAAACACCAGGATGCGGATGGGGCGCGGATCGATACCGGCCAGGCGCATGGCCTCTTCATTGGTGCCGATGCCGACCACATAGCGGCCGAACACGGTGCGGGTCAGCACAATCTGGCCCAGCGCCACCACCACGATGGCGATGACAAAAGCCGCCGAGACGCCCGCGGCAATGGGCGCCGCCAGGCCCGAGATCGCATCGCCCACATACTGGGTGCGCGAGTCGGTAACCAGGTAGGCCGCGCCACGCAGCGCTTCGAGCATGCCCAGCGACACAATGAAGGTGGGCAGGCGCCAGACCACCGAGATGGAGCCCAGCACCGCGCCGCACAGCAGGCCGCAGAGCAGGCCCAGCGCACCCGCAGCCCAGGGGTTGAGGCCCCAGACCAGAATCGCCTGGGCCGCCACCGCCGCCGACAGCGCCAGCACCGAACCCACTGACAGGTCAATGCCCGCCAGGATCAGCACAAAGGTCATGCCCACGGCCATCACCGCCAGCGCGGGGATCTCGTTGGCGATGGTGACAAAGGTCTCGGTGCTCCAGAAATACTCGCTGAGGAAACTGAACAGCGCGACCATCGCGGCGAGCACCAGAAACAGGCCCACATAGGTGCCCCAGGCCTGCATGCGGCCCGAAGACGTCTGCGAGGCGGCGCTGGCAGCCGCTGCAGCCGGCGGCGTAGGCGCGCTGGCGCGCGCGGAAAGGGGGGTAGTCATGGCTTGGTCCTCTTGCCTGCTCTTTTATTCGGGGGTTGCAGCCTGTGCTGCGGCGTGGGCCGATGGGGCTTCGTCCACATTGCCAAAGGCGGCGGCCAGCAACTGCTGGTCGCTCCACTGGCCGCGCTCGAACACGGCCACCAGCTCGCCATCGTGCATCACGCCAATGCGGTCACACATGGCCATCAGCTCCCGCAGGTCGCTGGAGACCATCAGCACGGCCTTGCCGTCATCGCACATGCGGTCGATCTCGTGGTAGATGTCGGCGCGCGCGCCCACATCGACGCCACGTGTGGGCTCATCGAGCAGCAGCACATCGCAGGGCTGGTGCAGCCAGCGGGCAAACACCACTTTTTGCTGGTTGCCACCGCTCAGCGTGGAGACGGCCTGCTCGGCGCTGCGCGAGCGGATGCGCAGGCGCTCGACAAAATGGCGGGCCACTTCGCTCTCCTGCGCGCGCTGCAGCCAGCCGCCGCGTGCAATCTTGTGCATGCCCGCCAAGGTGGTGTTGGCGCGGATCGACTGGGACAGCAGCAGGCCTTGCGACTTGCGGTCTTCGGTCACCAGGCCGATACCGGCCCGGATCGCCTGCACGGGGCTGTTCCAGTTGGGCGCCACCGTCTGCGTGGGCGCGGGGCTGCCAGCGGCATGCAGGCTGATTTCGCCGTGCTCGGCGCGGTCTGCGCCAAACAGCAGGCGCACCAGCTCGGTACGGCCCGAGCCGACCAGGCCCGCCAGGCCCATGATCTCGCCCGCATAGAGCGACAGACTGACGCCGCGCACCTGCGCGCCGCGTTGCAGATTTTTGGCAGACAGGCGCAGCGCACCACGCGCGCGGCGCGGCCGGCCTTCGTTGTCCTGCACCGCATGGCCCACCATGCGCTCGACCAGTTCATGCTCCTGCACGCCCTGCATGGGCCGCACATCGACCAGGCGGCCATCGCGCAGCACGGCCACCTTGTCGGCGATGCGCTGCAGCTCTTCGAGCCGGTGCGACACATAGACCAGCGCCACACCGCGCTCCTTGAGCAGTGCAATCTGTGTGAACAAATGCTCGGTTTCCTTGAGCGTGAGCATCGCGGTGGGCTCATCGAGCACCAGCACCCGCGTGCCCTCCTGCAGGTTACGGGCGATCTCCACCATCTGCTGCTGGCCAATGCCCAGCTGCGAGACAGGGGTGTCCGGATCGATATGCTCCATGCCGATCTTGGCCAGCTGGGTGCGGGCCAGCGCCCGCATCGCCGCATGGTCCAGCCAGCCGAGCCTGTGGGGGAGCTGGCCGAGCAGCAGGTTCTCGGCCACCGTCAAGGTAGCCACCAGGCCCAGCTCCTGCATCACCATGCGCACGCCCAGGCGCTCGGCTTCGCGCCGCGACGCGGGGGCAAAGGGCTTGCCATCGAGCTGCATCTGCCCCTGCGATGGATCCACCAACCCGCACAGAATCTTGGACAAGGTGCTCTTGCCCGCGCCGTTTTCACCGGTCAGCGCCATCACTTCGCCCGCCTGCAGATCCAGGCTCACGCCCTCCAGCACCAGGGTGCCGGAGTAGGCCTTGCCGATCTGCTGCAAACGCACGCGTGGCGTGCCGGCGCCTTGCGCCTCAGTCGTAGCCATGGGGTGCGCCGTGATTACTTGCTGTCCTTGGTCACCAAGGCCACATCGGTCTTGACTTCAGCGGGCAGCTCGTTCTGCTTTTTCTTCTCGGCCAGCGCCTTGAGGGCGATCTCGATGCCGAACACAGCCTGCTTGGCAGCGTACTGGTCGGCGGTGGCCAGCACGCGGCCGTCCTTCAGCATGGGCTTGATGGCGGCGATATTGTCATAGCCCACGACCTGCACCTTGCCGGTGCGGCCGGCGGCCTTCACCGCTGCGACCACGCCCAGCGCCATGCTGTCGTTGCCTGCCATGATCGCCTTCAGATCAGGGTGCTCGCGCAGCATGCCGGCGGCCACCGTGTTGCCCTTGTCGATTTCCCACTGGCCCGACTGCAGGCTGACCACATTGGCGCCAGCGGCCTTCATCGCATCCTGGAAGCCCAGGGTGCGCTGCTGGGCGTTGAAGGTGGTCGAGACGCCTTCGACGATGCCCACCTTGTCACCGGCCTGCAGCTGCTTGCCCAGGAAATCGCCCACCAGCTTGGCGCCGGCACGGTTGTCCGGACCCACGAAAGGCACGTTCAGGTCCTTGCTCTTGAGCGCGTCGGCATCGAGCTTGTTGTCGATGTTGACGATCAGCACGCCCTTGTCTGCCGCATTTTTCAGCACCGACACCAGGGCCTTGGAGTCCGCCGGGGCGATCACGATGGCCTGCACGCGCTGGGCCACCATCTGCTCGACCATCTTGATCTGCGCGGCCGTGTCGGTCTCGTCCTTGATGCCATTGGCCACCAAGGTGTACTGGGCGGCATTGGCCTTCTGGTGCGCCTTGGCGCCGTCTTCCATCGTGCGGAAGAACTCGTTGGCCAGCGATTTCATCACCAGCGCCACCTTGGGCTTGTCAGCCGCAACGGCTTGGTGGGAAAAACCAGCCACGGTGGCCAAAGCCAGCGCAGCAGTCAGGGTACGGCGGGTAAAGCGCATGAGATAAGTCTCCGAAGGATTGTTGTGCATCGCGCGGTGCCATCCACAGCAGTAGCCGCGAGATGCCGCATGTTTGCATGGGCGCAAACGTTTGCGCCCCGGAGTTTACCCGAAGGTCAAACAAGATTTCACGAGTGGGTCATGCCGGGCAAATGCTTCGGCGGCACCCGCTTGGGCAACCCGCTACGGCTGCCTGCAGGCGGCCTTTCAGCGGCTCAGCCCTGGTGCGGATGGCGCCAGACCATGGCCGCCAGAATCACGATCCCCAACACCAGTGCAGCGCCTGCGGCCGCCAGGCCATAGGCAAAGCCCTGCTGGGTGCTGGCGCTGTGGGCCAGCATCCAGGCGACCATCGGCGGGCCTACGATCTGGCCCAAGCCGTAGGCCGCCGTCAGCAGACCCGGAAAGCTGCTGAGCGCGCTCGGCCAGATGCGGCGCGCCTCTTGCAGCGCAAAAAAGGTCAGTGCCGTAAACGGCAGGCCCAGCAGCAGGCTGCCCAGCGAAAAGCCCAGCGGCGTCGGCCACAGCGCACTGATGGCAATGGACACCGCCTGGATGCCGTAGCCGGCCATCAGCAGACGGCGCCGGTCCCAGCGGGTAGGCAAATGGGTCGAGAGATAGGCGCCCAGTGCCACGCCGCCGCCGAACATGGGCCAGAACAGGTCGGGCCAGACCGAATCGGCGGGCAGCGCGCCGCGCGCAATCACCGGCAGGTAGGTGGCGGTGACGATATAGCCCAGGCCGGCCAGGCTGTAGGCCAGGGTCAGCAGCAGCCGGTCCACCGGGCCCTCGGGTGCGGCTGCCACCGCGGCGCCGGTCTGCGTATGGGCAGGCGGTGGCGCCAGCGGGCCGCGCACCACCGTCATCACCATCAGCCAGAAGACCAGCGCCAGCAGCGCAAACGCCAGCCAGGCGCTGACGGCATGCCAGCCGGCTGCCACCATGGCGCTGGTGGCCAGGCCGGTCAGCGCAATGCCGATGCCCGGGCCGCAAAACAACAGGCCGCCCATCTGCGGCCGCCCCAGATGCGCCAGCTGCGACATGCACCACAGGGTGATATTGAGGAACACCACGGCGCTGGCCACGCCCGAGACAAAGCGCAGGCTGGCCCAGGCGCCGGGCCAGTTCAGTGCCATCGCCGCCGTCAGCACGGCGGTGATGAACAGCCACCAGTGCACCATGCGCGAGGGGTGCAGCCGCTGCATCAGGCCCTGGGCCACCCAGGGCAGCACCATGCACAGCAGCGAGCCGACAAAGTAGCCCAGGTAGTTGCTCATCGCCAGCCAGCTGCCCTGCGCCAGGTCAATGCTGCCGTCATGCAGCATCATCGGCATCAACGGGGTGAACGCAAAGCGCCCCACGCCCATGGCCGAAGCCAGCGCCACCATGCCGGCCACGGCCACCAGCCAGGGGCGCTGGTTCCAGGGCAGCGCAGCGCTGGACGAGGAAGGGGAAACCGAAGTGCTGACCGAGGGTGGCATGGTGCGGACCTGTCGTTTATGTATCTTTTTTAGAGATGCTATGTTAAATTAACATCTTCCAAAAAGATAGATACAAACGTGTTGGATCTCGCCACCCTTGCCATCTTTCAGCAGGTCATTGCCAGCGGCAGCATCACCCGTGCTGCGCAGCAGCTGGGCCGCGCCCAGTCCAATATCACCACCCGCATCCAGCAGCTGGAGGAGTCGCTGGGCGTTGCGCTTTTTGTACGCGAAGCCCGGCGCATGGTGCTGACACCCGAGGGACAGCAGCTGCAGCGCTATGCCGACCAGCTGCTGACCCTGGCCGAAGAGGCCACGCAGAGCCTGCGCGGCCAGCACCCCAGCGGCCGGCTGCGCCTGGGCTCGATGGAGAGCACCGCCGCCGCGCGCCTGCCGCTGCCACTGGCCACGTTCCACCGCACGCATCCGCAGGTGCAGCTGGAGCTGACCACGGCCGCGTCGCTGCAGCTGATGGAGCAGGTGCTGGACCACCAGCTCGATGCCGCGCTGGTGGCCTGGCCGCCGCCGGATGTGGATGCGCCGCTGCCGCTGGACCTGGTGCCGCTGTACGAAGAATCGCTGCAGCTGCTGCGCCCCGCCCAGACCCTGGAGGGAGAGCTGCCCCGCACCCTGGCCGGTTTCAGCGATGGCTGCACCTACCGCCGCATTGGCGAGCAATGGATGGCGCAGGCCCATGGCCCGGTTCCCACGCGGGTGTTGCAGTTGTCGTCCTACCACGCGATCATTGCGGCCGTGGCCGCCGGCAGTGCGGTGGCCGTCGTGCCCCAGACCGTGCTCGACCTGCAGCGCAACCCGCTGCCTGTGCACAGCCAGCCGCTGGGCAGCTGCACCACGATGTTTGTCACCCGCCAGGGCTATGCCACGCCGGCGGTGCAGCAATTGCTGGCGGTCCTGCAGACGGCCGCACCTACCCCTTTAACAGCAGCGATGGAGACCGTATGACCCGCGATGTGATGCAAGAACTGGGCCTGCAGCTGCCTGTGGTGCAAGGCCCGATGACCGGCGCGGACAGCGCAGCGCTGGCCGCTGCCGTCAGTGCGGGCGGCGGCCTGGGCTCGCTGGGCTGTGGCATGCGCTCGCCCCAGGCGATGGCTGAGGCCGCTGCCGCAGCGCGCGCGCAGACCGACCGGCCCTTCGCCATGAACCTGTTTGTGCAGGCCACCCCCGCACCCGATGCCGCCACCGTGCAGCAGGCCCTGAAGCGCCTGGCCCCGCTGTACGCCCGTTTTGGCGCGGAGCCAGCCGTACCCAGCCAGTGGTGCGAAGATTTTGCGCAGCAGCTCGATGCACTGGCCGCCTGCCGCCCGGCAGTGGCCAGCTTTACCTTCGGCATCCTCAACGCCGCCCAGGTGAAGCGTCTGCAGGCGGCCGGCAGCCAGGTCTGGGGCACGGCCACCACGGTGGCCGAGGCGTTGGCCTGGCAGGCGGTGGGGGCCGATGCGGTCATCGCCAGCGGCAGCGAGGCCGGTGGCCACCGGGGCACCTTCCTGGCGGACTATGCCTCGTCGATGGTCGCCACCTTGCCGCTAGTGCGCGACTGCGTGCGGCAGCTGCAGGTACCGGTAATTGCGGCCGGCGGCATCATGGATGGCGCCGGCATCGCCGCCGCACAGGCATTGGGGGCGCAGGCGGCGCAGATGGGCACAGCCTTTCTGGTCTGCCCGGAATCGGCCATCAACGTGGCCTACCGCACTGCACTGGCCGCTGCCCAGGCCACCGACACCGTCACCACCCGCACGATCTCGGGCCGCCCTGCGCGCGGCATCCGCAATGCGATGATCGATGCGCTCGAAGCCGATGAGGCCGCCATTCCGCCCTACCCGGTGCAAAACGCGCTGACCGGCGCACTGCGCAAGCTCGCCGGCGCGGCGGGCGATGCGCAGTACCTGTCGCTGTGGGCCGGCCAGGGCGTGGCCCAGGCCAGAGCCCTGCCCGCTGCGCAACTATTGCACCAGCTCAAGCAAGAGTGGCAGGCAGCGGGCGCACAATAGCAGCCAATGCCCGGCAGCCTGGTCCGGGCCAGCAAAGACTGCCTGCCGTGAACACTGTTGCACCCTCTGCCCCTGCGCAAGCCTCCCGCCCCGTCATCCTGTCCATCCAATCGCATGTGGCCTGGGGCTATGTCGGCAACTCGGCGGCGGTGTTTGCGCTGCAGCGCCTGGGCTTTGATGTGCTACAGGTGCATACGGTGCTGTTCAGCAACCACACGGGCTACGGGCAGTTCCGGGGCCAGATCCTGGGCGCCGAACATATCCGCGACATCCTCGCGGGCCTGCGCGAGCGCGGCGCGCTGCAGAAAGTGGGCGCGGTGCTCTCGGGCTACCTGGGCAACGCCGATACCGGCGCCGCCATTCTCGATGCCGTCAATGACATCCGCCAGGCCAACCCGCAGCTGCGCTACCTCTGCGATCCGGTGATGGGCGATGTGGGCCGGGGGCTCTTCGTCAACCCGGCGATCCCCGATTTTCTGCGCGACCAGGCCATCCCGTTCGCCAACATCATCACGCCCAACCAGTTCGAGTTCGAGCTGCTGAGCGGCACCAAGCTGGCCAGCACCGAAGAGGCTGTAGCTGTCGCGCGCCAGATGCGTGGGCGCGGGCCGGACACCATCGTCATCACCAGCCTGGCCACGCCCGACATCGCCGCCGGCCAGCTGGGCACCCTGGCCGTCAACGGGCAAGGCGCCTGGCTGGTGACCACGCCGCGTATCGACCTGCACCCCTTGCCCAATGGCATGGGCGATGTGTTTGCCGCCACCTTGCTGGGCCGGCTGGTGGATGGCCGCGCGTTGCCAGAGGCGCTGGAGCTGGCCACGGCTACCTTGTATTCGCTGGTCCAGGGCACGCAGGCGGGCTCCCGTGATCTGCCGCTGGTGGCAGCGCAGGCCCAGCTGATCGAGCCGGCAGCGCGCTTTGCGTCCCGCCAGGTGGCCTGAGGCAACCTAAGACGCTTATGGTTTCTGCTGCAAAGCCAGCAGTGCGCGCTCACGTCCGATCAGCGCACCCAGCAGCAGCACCAGCAGATAGACGTAGAACAGATGCCCGCTGTTGTGGGCAAAAAAGACCTGGGTCAGGCCAAAGCCGATGTAGCACATCGGAACCAGAATGCCGAGCATGCGCAGGTAGAGGATCTGGCGGTCCATGGGCATGCCCGGGCATTGCGCCATGCGCTTGCGGGTGGGCCAGAAGATCAGCAGCGGCACGGCATAAAAGGCCAGCAGCAAGGCCACTCCCACCAGGCCGCGCTTGGCAAACATGTCGAGCAGCTCGTTGTGCGCATGGTCATACGGCAGCACCGAGGCGCTGGCCTCGCCCGCTTCCACGCGGCGGGCTTTCTCTGCGATATAGCCTTGGAGGCCCCAGCCGGTCAGCGGCCTGTCCAGCCCCATGTGCCAGGCCAGGTGCCAGTGGGCCAGCCGCTGGCCGACCGAGGTTTCAGCCGCATGGCGGTCCTGCACCTCGTAGCTCTGCACCTCATGCACGGCGGTGTGGTAGCGCTGGGCCATTTCATCGCCCTTGAGCAAGACCAGCCCGCCAATGCCCAGCACGGCCGCCAGCAGGCCCAGCCCCACTGGTTTGCGCAGGCCGCAGCGCCACAGCAGCGCCGCGCCTATCAGCAGAACAAAGGGCAGCACGATCCAGCTGCCGCGCGTATCCGACAGGATGACGGCCAGCAGGCCGAACAGGCTGCAGACCAAACCCAGCGCACGCTGCCAGGCCGCCAATGAGCGCCATAGCAGCAGCACCCCAAAGCAGCAGGCCAGCGCCAGCACCAGCGCAATGCCGCTGAACTGGATCGCATTGGTAAAGCCGTTGGCGCGGTGGGCATCGGTCCAGCCCGTCTGGTAGACGGCGACCAGGCCCGCACCCAGGGCACCCGCCAGCATGCCCCAGCCCAGCGGGCGCACCCGGGGCGCAAAGGTCTGCAAAAAACCCAGGCCGGTGATGGCCAGTGCGTATTTGACGAACTGGTCGCTGCGCGAGCGCACATGCCAGTCATCGAAGCTCATGGTCCACATGACGGCCATGACGGCGAGCATCAGCGCCCAGGCCAGCGCGCGGCGGTCCCAGCTGCGGCCCCACCATTGGCGCACAAAAACCAGGCTGGCCAGCGCCAGCACTGCAGCGCCAAAGGAGTAGCCAGAGGGCAAGGTCAGTGCCACACCAGGCACCAGAAACGCCGCCAGCTGGCTGGCGCGTGCTGCGGCCGAGGGTGCAGCGGACGGCGCCGCAGCAGGGCGGCTCATCGGCGCACGTCTCCGCTCAGGTAAGGGCGGTCATAGGCCAGTGCCACATAGCGGAAGAAGCTCTCCAGTGCGACGAACACGCAATACAGGAAGCCCGCGCCCCCGCACAGAAAGCCGAAATGGAAGAAGTAAAGACGCACAAACATCGCCACCGACGAGGCCATACCGCGCAGAATGCCGCCACGCACGCCTTCTTCGGCCCGCTTGGCGGCCCCCAGCATCGCGTACTGGGTGAGCTTTTCCAGGCTGGAATGCACGGTGCTGCGCGAATGGTGCAGCAGCGGTGTGCGCATCAGGTGGCGCGTCACATTGGCGCGGCTCAGTTGCGCCTCTTCATGCACCACGCCTGTGTACTCGCGCAGCAGGCCACGCCAGAACAGGCGCTCGACCTTGGCGGTGGAGCGCAGGTATTTCAGTTCCTTGCCGAAAGCGACCATGCGCCAGCGCACCATCCAGATGGCTTCCTCTCCCGACTGGACGATGGCCTCCAGCTCCTCGCGGAACGCGGGAGAGATGGTCTCATCGGCATCGAGGAAGAACACATAGTCCCCCTTGGCGTGGGCGAGCAGCCGGTTGCGCTGCAACGCAAAGCCCTGCCAGTCTTCGTAGCGAAACACCTGGGCACCAAGGCTACAGGCAATGGCGGTGGTACGGTCCACACTGCCACTGTCCACCACCACAACCTGGTCGGCAAACGAGGCACTGCGCAAGCAGGCCTCGATATTGTCTTCTTCGTTGAGCGTGAGGATGCCAATGGTCAGCGTCAGCCTGCGCGAAGCTGCAGCGCCGCCCAATGGGGAATCAGTCACTCAATGGCCACCGTGGAAGGTTTCGCCCGCCTTGAGCCGGTACACGGTACCGCAGTACGGGCATTTGGCCTCGCCGCTGTGGCCGACATCCAGAAAAACGCGGGGATGGCCGCTCCACAATTTCATGTCTGCCTTGGGATTGGGGCAAAACACGCCACCTTGGGCGTTCAGGTCTTTGGCCAGCAACTCAACAACTGCCTGCGTCATGGTTTTCAACTTTCCTGCGCCGGCCCCGCACCCCTGTCGCGGACCGGCTTTCGATGATTCTGTAGGCACGGGCAATGGTGGGGACCAGCCCCAACGGGCTCCCGTGCTGGGCAGTGATTTTACGTGGACGGCGCCCGACTTGGCAGAAGATGCACATGGCGCACCTCAGATTTGACCGCCAAACCCGCCTAAAAGGGTGCCGCAGACGGGCGGCAGGTCGCCGTTGTTACAAGTGGGGCCGGCTCAAGGCTGCGGATGGGCGGGTGCAGCAGCGGCTTCGGCTGCATCAGCCGGGCGCTGCAGGGTCCATTTCTGCAGGCGCCCGTGCACAAACTCGCAGGTCACCGATGAGTCCGTGTTGTCGCGCCACACAAACACCTCGGGCTGCTCCAGGTCCTTGGACTGGCGCAGGCCCAAAGAGCGCGTCATGGCCACCACATGGACCAGCGGCACATTGGGTTTGAGCTTGGCATTGAGCATCACCGCACTGGCGACATAGCCCAAAGGCCGCTCGGAGGCCCGCTTCATGATGGTCATCAGACGGGTGAAGTGCAGCATCAGCCACAGCACGATGCCGCCGCTGACGGCCAGCACGCCCATCCATTTGTAATTTTGGTAAGCAGCCCCCAGCAGCACCAGCAAGCCGATGGGGATCAGTATGTTTCTCCAGTTCATCGCGCTATTGTCCACTGCCTCCGGAGTTGCCGTTGTCGCCAGGGGCCAATTGGACCGCCCCCCGCCCTGCGTTGCGCACATACGCTGTAACGATATTGGCCGGTTGCCCACTGGTTGGACTTCGCTTAGAGTGGCACCATCGGGCTATGGATTAACTATCAAAAGGCATTTCACGATGAATTTTGACACTTATCTGAGCGCGTCCCACCAGAGCTTCTGGCTGCTGGTGGTTACCGTCGTGCCTGCGCTGAGCCCGATCGGCATTTCGGTCTTCTTTCTGGCCTTGACCGAAGGCGCCAGCAAGGAATTGCGGCAAAGCATGGCCACCCGCATCGCCCTGCAGACCAGCGTGCTGATGGTCTTTTTCATGCTCTTTGGCGCCATCATCCTGAACCTGTTTTCCCTGTCCATCGACGTGGTGCGGCTGGGCGGCGGCCTGTTGCTGGCGGTGATCGGCTGGAACATGATCAACGCCAAGCCCAATGAGGAGTTGCAAGAAAAGCCCACCCAGTCCTTGTCGCCAGAATCCGCCCGTCTGCTCACCTTCTACCCACTGACCTTTCCGCTGTCATTTGGTCCGGGCACGCTGGCAGCGACCATCACGGTCAGCGTGGCAGTTCTGGACAGCGAGTCCAACGCCGTCGTCGCTGCCAACCTGCTCGGTGCCGTCGCCGGATGCCTGGTTGCAGGCAGCACGGTACTCATCTGCTACCGCTATGCAGACCGGATACTCAAACCGCTGGGCAAGAGCGGCGTCATGGTCTTCCTGAACTTCTCGGCTTTCATCCTCATGTGCCTGGGCATCCAGGTGGCCTGGGGCGGGCTGCGCAACCTGCTCACCGAGGTGCTGCGCCGTGGCGTTGCCTGAGACCTACGAACACTTGCACAGATACCGGATCCCTTCACACAACAGCGCTTTAATTTTGATAGCATTTGAGCTTGCCCGGTATCCAGCCCTGGCCGTCAGCCCCTGAGTCCAACGCCCTGCCATGCCTGCGAGCGAGCCCGCCGGCCTGCAGGGCGCGAACCCCAACACCATGACCCATTGCACATCTTTCCCTTTGTGGCGCAACGGCCTGGCGCTTGCGCTGGCTGCCTTGCTGGCAGCGCCCGCCATGGCCCAGGCGCCGCTGGTACAGACGGCCAACCCGCTCGCGGCGGAGGCTGCCGTGCCGGCGCCCACGGCGCCACCCCTGTCACCATCAGCGCCAGCAACACCGGGAACGCCTGCTGCTGCCAACCAACCCGCAGCGGCGGCCGAGGCCCCGCCCCCCTCCCCCGACGCGCAGCAGGCCTATATGGCTGCGCGCGACAAGCTGGTGCAGATCCGCACCCTGCGCCGCCAGACCAATACGCAAAGCAGCACCGGTTCGGGCTTTTTTGTCTCCGAGGATGGGTTGCTGATCACCAACTACCACGTGGTCAGCCAGCTCGCGCTGGAGCCCGAACGCCACCGCGCGGTGCTGGTCTCGGTCAGCGGCCAGGAGGCGCCGGTGCAGCTGCTCGCGATCGATGTGCTGCATGACCTGGCCTTGCTGCGCGTCACCCCCCCGCCAGCCAGCGAAGCGGCCCCAGCGCCCCGCTACAGTGCGCTGCCACTGCGCCCCAGCAGCCGGCCGCTGAGCGGCGGCGAGCGTATCTTCTCGCTGGGCAACCCGCTGGACGTGGGCTTTGCGATCACCGAGGGCACCTACAACGGTCTGGTGCAGCGCAGCTTCTACCCGCGCATCTTCTTTGGCGGCACCTTGAACCCGGGCATGAGCGGTGGCCCGGCCATCGACACCCAGGGCCGCGTGGTCGGTGTCAACGTGGCCAAGCAGCTGGGCGCAGAGCAACTGAGCTTTCTGGTGCCGGTGGAGTTTGTCGAGCAGCTGCTCGCGCAGGGCCGCGAGGCTGCCCCGGTCAAGGGCGCCATGCATGCCGAAGTCACACGCCAGCTGATGGCCCACCAGAAGGACCTGGTCGACCGGGTGCTGAGCGGCAGCAGCCGCAGCGAGCGCTATGGCCCCTACCGCGTGCCCGTGCCATCCGAAACCCTGGCCCGCTGCTGGGGCGACGGCCGTGAGCGGCGCAGCGAATCCTTGTTCGATTTCGAGCGCAGCCAATGCCGCATCGACAGCGAAGTCTTCACCGGTGACGGCGATGTCGGCGGCCTGGGCATGCGCTACGAGGCCTACGACGCCCCGCGCCTGAGCCCCTGGCAGTTTGCCCATACCTACGGCAGCAGCTTTGCCAATGAACCGATGCGCAAACGCGGCAACCGTGTGCGCACCGGCTATGAATGCCGCGAGGATTTTGTCGCCGGTGACGCCAAGCTGCCGCTGCGCGCCGTCGTCTGCATGGCCGCCTACCGCAAGTTCAGTGGCCTGTATGACCTGACCGTGCTGGCCGTCTCGGTGGACCAGCCGCGCCAAGGCGTGCTTGGCCGCCTCAACGTCAGTGCCGTGAGTTTTGACAATGCCCAGCGCCTGGCCCGCCAGTACCTGCAAGGCTTCTCCAGCGAGGCCGCCCAATGAGCCAGCACGACTACCCCGAATTGACCGACATCGCTCCCGAACACGAAGACCCCAGCATCCAGGCGCCCGCCCCTGCGCAAGACGCGCAAGAGCCCGAAGGCGCGGTACTGGAGCTGGTCGAACGCGGCCACCGCCTGGCGATGGCCTTGCCGGTGTTTGCCTGGCCCTGCACCATCGGCCGCGCCGCCACCAATGACCTGGTGCTGACCGACCCCAGTATCGGCCCCAGCCATGTGCGCCTGCACCGCCTGGATGCAGGCCAGGCTAGTGCGGGCCACCCTGATGCGGGCCCCCCTGATGCGGGCCAATACGAAGTCGAGGTGCTCGACAGCACCAACGGCGTCTGGCACGGCAGGCGCCACTACGGCGCTGGCGAGCGCTTTGTCTGGCAGCCCGGCCAGCGGCTCACCCTGGGCCGGGGCGTGCAGTTGAACCTGCGCAGCACCGCCCAGCCCTTGCCCGCCACCCAGCGCTGGCGCCCGTTCTCGCGCGCCCAGGGCCTGCTGACGGCCATGGCCCTGGTGCTGCTCGTGCTGCTGTCGGCCTGGACCACCTGGCTGGGCGCCACCGAAACCGGTGCGCTGGCCCGCCAGCTGCCCGCCATCCTGCTGTGGATGCTGGGCGGCCTGCTGGTCTGGACCCTGGGCTGGTCGATGATGGGCAAGCTGTTCACCGGGGTGACCGGTTTCTGGCGCCATGTCTGCATTGCCTCGGTCGGCATGGTTGCCATGGCCTTGCTCGATGTGCTGCTGTCGGTGACGGGCTTTGCCATGTCCTGGCCGCTGCTCAGCCGCTTTGCCAGCCTCGCGTCCTTCACGTTGATGGCCGTGGTCATCTGGTTCCATCTGCGTGCAGCCACCTTGGTGTCGGCCCGTACCTTGGCGCTGGCTGTTGGCGGCCTGCTGGTGCTGGGCATCGGCGCCAAGCTGGGCCTGCAGTGGCAGACGCAAAAGCGCCTGGGTGACAACCTCTACATGTCCACCATGCTGCCGCCTGAATGGCGCTGGGCCCCTACCACCTCGGTGGACCAGTTCATGCAGGGCACCGACAGCATGCGCGAGCAGCTGCAAAACCGCAGCCAGCTGGAGAAGGACGACGACGAGGAAGGCGACGACAGCGGTCTCGATTGAGCAGCGATGCGTGGGGCAAGCCGCAGCCCCGTGACTGACAAACCGGCGGCGGCCCGCTAGCATCGAGGGACTCGACCTGATTCCCGAAGGACCAAGATGCAGTACCGCCAGCTGGGCGCCAGCCCCCTCCAAGTCTCCGCCCTCTGCCTGGGCACGATGATGTTCGCCGACCAGACCGATGCCCAGGAGGCGGCCGCCATCGTGGCCGATGCGCGTGCCCAGGGCGTCAACTTCATCGACACCGCCGACATCTACAGCAAGGGCGAGTCCGAGCGCATGGTGGGCCAGCTGCTGCAGGGCCAGCGCGATGACTGGGTGCTGGCCACCAAGCTCGGCAACCCCATGGGCAGCCAGCCCAACCAAGGCTACTACTCACGCGCCTGGATGCTGCGCGAGGTCGAGGCCAGCCTGCGCCGCCTGCAGACCGACCGCATCGACATTCTCTACCTGCACCGCGACCGCGCCGGCCTGCAGCTGCACGAGCCGCTGTATGCGCTCAAGCACCTGATCGACAGCGGCAAGATTCTGTACTGGGGCCTGTCCAATTTTCGCGGCTGGCGCATTGTCGAGGCCGTCTACACCGCCCGCGAGATCGGCCTGCCGCCGCCTGTCGTCTGCCAGCCCTATTACAACCTGCTCAACCGCATGCCCGAGACCGACATCCTGCCCGCCTGCGCGCAGTTCGGCATCGGCGTCGTGCCCTTCAGCCCGATTGCGCGGGGCGTGCTCAGCGGCAAGTACCAGCCAGGCATGGAGCCGCCCAAGGACAGCCGCGCCGGCCGCCAGGATGCCCGCATTCTGCAGACCGAGTTCCGCCCTGAATCCCTCGTGATCGCCCAGCAGGTGCAGCAGCACGCCGAGCGCCAAGGCATGAGCGCCGCGCAGTTTGCCACCGCCTGGGTGCTGGCCCACAACGCCATCAGCGCGGTCATCGCGGGCCCGCGCACCTTGAAGCAATGGCAGGACTACCAGCCCGCGCTGAACTACCAGATCACCGTGGAAGACGAGCGCCTGGTCAACGGCCTGGTCAGCCCCGGCCATCCATCAACGCCCGGGTACAACGATCCGGCGCATCTGTGGCCGCAGGGGCGCTTGGTTTAAGCCAGCTCAGTCCAACCCACGCACCAGCGAGATCGCCTCATCCACCCGGTCCACCGCGTGGATGGTGATGCCCTCGATCGGCTTTTTGGGTGCATTGGCCTTGGGGACGACGGCGACGGTAAAGCCCAGCTTGGCGGCCTCCTTCAGGCGCTCCTGCCCGCGCGGGGCCGGGCGCACTTCACCGGCCAGGCCCACTTCGCCAAAGGTGATGAAGCCCTTGGGCAGCGCCTTGCCGCGCAGGCTGCTGGTGATGGACAGCATGACGGCCAGGTCGGCCGCAGGCTCGCCAATGCGCACGCCGCCCACGGCGTTGACGAAGACGTCCTGGTCCGCGCAGGCCACGCCGGCATGGCGGTTGAGCACGGCCAGCAGCATGGCCAGGCGGTCGCGGTCCAGGCCCACCGACAGGCGGCGCGGGCTGGGGCCGCCGCTGTCGACCAGCGCCTGGATCTCGACCAGCAGCGGGCGGGAGCCTTCCAGGGTCACCAGCACGCAGCTGCCGGGCACCGGCTCGCTGTGCTGGCTCAGAAAGATGGCGCTGGGGTTGCTCACCCCCTTGAGGCCTTTTTCGGTCATCGCGAACACGCCAATCTCGTTGACGGCACCAAAGCGGTTCTTGATGGCGCGCACCAGGCGGAAGCTGCTGTGCGTATCGCCTTCGAAGTACAGCACGGTATCGACCATGTGCTCCAGCACGCGCGGACCGGCCAGCGCACCTTCCTTGGTCACATGGCCCACCAGCACCACGGCAATGCCGGTGCTCTTGGCCATGCGGGTCAGGTGGGCTGCGCATTCGCGCACCTGGGCCACCGAGCCGGGGGCCGAGCTGAGCTGGTCCGAGTACATGGTCTGGATCGAGTCGATGATGACGATGGCCGGCTGCGTGCTCTCGCAGGTGGCCAGGATCTTCTCCAGCTGGATTTCGCTCAGCACATCGACCTGGCTGTTGTCCAGTCCCAGTCTGCGTGAGCGCAGCGCCACCTGGGCACCGCTCTCTTCACCGGTCACATAGAGTGCTGGCAGGCCCTGGCGCTGCAGCGCATCGACCGCCTGCAGCAGCAAGGTCGATTTGCCGATGCCCGGGTCGCCACCGATCAGCACCACACCGCCTTCGACAATACCGCCGCCCAGCACCCGGTCGAGCTCGGCAATGCCGCTGGGGGTGCGGGCGACTTCGGTGGCTTCGATGGCCGCCAACGGCGTGACGGCCTGGGCCTGGCCGGCATAGCCGGTGCGGCCGGTCTGGCTCAGGCGGTTCTTGCCGCCACCGGCCGATTCGGTGGCGCTCTCCACCAAGGTGTTCCAGGCATTGCAGGAGGGGCACTTGCCCAACCAGCGCGGGCTGGTGCCGCCGCATTCGCTGCAGATGTAAACGGATTTCTCTTTGGCCATGGCGAGGATGTTTCGGTACAGACACCCATGGTAACGGCGAGCGCAGCGCGGCGCCGGCAAATCGTTTAGCATCCCCAGGCGATACGGCAGACAGCCCGCAACCAACACCCGGCACCGCCCCCAAGGAGACCCATGAGCCAAGACCTGACCCTGTACTACGCCCCCGGCACCTGCGCCCAGGCCGTGCTGATTGCCTTGCACGAGGCAGGTGCCGCCTTCCAGGCGCAGCGCCTGAACATGGCCGAAGGCGCGCAGCGCACGCCCGCCTACCTGGCCATCAACCCCAAGGGCCGCGTGCCTGCGCTGGTCACCCCGCAAGGCGTGCTGACCGAGACGGCTGCACTGCTGCTGTATGTGGCACAAACCCACCCTGACAAACAACTGGCGCCGCTGAGCGACCCGTTCCAACTCGCCCGTCTGCAGGAGTTCAACAGCTACCTGGCCTCGACCGTGCACATCAGCCATGCCCACCGCCCACGCGCAGCACGCTGGGCTGATGACGAAGCCGCACAAAAGGCCATGCAGGCCAAGGTGCCGCACAACATGCGCGATGCCTTTGCACTGATCGAGCGGCACTACCTGGGTGACAAGACCTGGGTGATGGGCGAGCAGTACACGGTGGCCGATGGCTACCTGTTCACGATGGCCGGCTGGCTCAAGAGCGACAGCGTCGATATCAATGAGTTCCCGCGCGTGGCCGCGCACTACGCCCGCGTGGCGGCACGGCCTGCGGTGCAGGCGGCGCTGGCGCAGGCCTAAAGCTCGCTCACATCCTAGGGCTGGTATTCGGCCGGATCGAGGTGCTCGACCGGCGGCGGTGGCGGCTGCGACACGCCCGCCACCGGCTCCCAGCCTGAGCCGTTCCAGTCATGCATGGCCGCTTCGCGCTGGTAAAAGCGGGCCAGCAACTGGGCACCGGCAGTGCTGCAGGCCTGGCCGGCAATGCCGGCGCTGTACACCGCCTCATAGGCGAGCGGGTGCGGTATCTTGCCAACTACCTGCACCTCGGCGGAGCGGGGCAGCTCGCTGCGCAGCAGCAGGCCCAGCTCCGCATCGCCCCGGGCCACCAGCTGCGCCACCTGGGGGCCAAACACCTTGATGCTCTTGGGCAGAACCTTGGCGCTCAGATCCAGTTCGCGAAACAGCTTTTGCTCGATAAAGTCGCTGCCATCGGCCGAGGGGTAGGCGATGCTGCGGACCGCCTCCAGCATCTGCTTGGCATCTTCGGTGTCCTTGAGCACCGGCAGCGGACGGCCGGCCTGCACGATGGCGATCAGCGGCGAGCGCACCACATCGTAGAGACGCCCCGGACGCACCAGGCCATGCGCCTGCAACAGCTGCAACACCGGGCGCGGCGCCAGCACCAGATCGACACAGCGCGCCTGCTGCAGGTACGGAGTCAGCTCCTGCACCACCACATGCGGCGCGCCATAGCCGGGCTCGGCACGGATCTGCGTGGGGATCATCAGCTGGCCGGCCAGTGCCCGGTGCACGGGTACAAAGCCTTCGGTCATCAGCAGCTGCACCGGCAGGCTGGCCTGGGCCAGGCTGGGTTCGGCCTCCGGCTGCGGCGGCTCGGAGGCACAGCCCGCCAGCACCGCAGCGGCACAGCTGAGCAAGAAGGAGCGGCGAAGAGGCATCAGGCGCATGCCGGCATTATCAGACAGCCGCGCCAACCCTCACCACCGGCCCCTTAATTCACCACATTCAACAGGCGCCAGTCGATGTAATTGTCCGCGCGGGTCGGGATGCTGACCTTCTTGCTGGCCGCCCAGGGCGTGATCAGGTTGAACAGCGGGATATGCGAGATGGCCTTGTGCTCGTTGAGCAGCACCTTCTCGATCAGCTGGTTGCGCAGCTTCAGATCGGTCTCGGTCTTGACGCGCTCGATCATCGCATCCTGCTGCGGGTCGGAGAAGCGGCCCAGGTTGAAGTTGCCATCGCCGCTGCCGCCCGGCGAGCGCAACAGCGCCTGCAGGCTGTAGTAGGCATCAAAGGTGGGCACCGACCAGCCCAGCAGGTACACGCTGGCTTCGTAGCGCTGGATCATCGGGAAGTAGGTGGCAAACGGGTAGGTGCGCAGCTTGGCCTTGATGCCCACCTTGGCCCACTGGGCGCTGATGGCCTGGCAAAGCTGCTCATCACTGGGGTAACGGCCTGCAGGGCAGGAGAACTCGAACTCAAACCCATCCGGGTAGCCCGCCTGGGCCAGCAGCTTCTTCGCGCCTTCGGCATCGAAGGCGAGGCGCTGGTCGGCCTGCTTGGTCCAGCCATTCACATGGTGGGCAATCAAGGTGCCGGTGGGCTGGGCCAGGCCACGCATCACCACGCGCTGGATGGTGCCCATGTCGATGGACTGGTACAGCGCCTGGCGCACGCGCACATCCTTGAACGGGTTCTTGCCCTTGACGCTGGACTGCGGAAGTTCGTCGCGAAACTGGTCCATCCCCAGGAACAAGGTGCGGTCAGCCGCGGACTCCAGCACCTGCAGGTTGGGCGCCTGCTTGATGCGCTGCAGGTCATTCATGCTCGGGTCGATGATGAAGTCCACCTCGCCCGACAGCAACGCAGCCGTGCGCGTGGCGTCCGACTTGATCGGCGTGTACACCGCCTGCGTGATGTTGCTCGGGTACTGGGTCTTGCCCCACCACTGCGGGTTGCGCTTGAGCACCAGGCGCGAATCCTGCGACCAGCTGTCGAGCACATAGGGGCCGGTGCCCAGCGCATGGCGGTGGGCATAGTTCTCGTCCTTGGCCTTGATGTCCTTGGGCACTTCGGACTGGTGCTGCACTGCCCAGGCCTTGCTCATGATGCGCAACTCGGTCAGCTGGTTGACCAGCACCGGGTTGGGCACCTCCGAGAAGATATCCAAGGTGCCGGCATTGACCACCTCGATGCGGTCGATGCCCTGGGTGTAGACCACAAAGCCGGAGCTCTTGGCCTTGGCCCGCTCCAGCGAGAACTTGACGTCATCGGCCGTCAGCGGCGAGCCATCGCTGAAGGTCACGCCTTCACGCAGGGTGATGCGCAGCTGCTTGGGGTTGATGCGCTCCCACTTGGTGGCCAGCGAAGGCTCGGGTTTCTGGGTCTGGCTGTTGTACTCGACCAGCGCTTCGTACACCGCGCGGTGCACCGAGTTGTTGACGCCGACATTCTGCGCATGGATATCCCAGGACGACAGATCGGCCGAGCGGGTCCAGCGGAAGTTCGAAGCCTGGGCAGAAAATGCCATGCTGGCCACCGCGCCAGCGATGGCCAGGGTGCAGACGCTGCGCGCCCAGCCGTTGCGGCCTTGCAGATGAGTGGTAGGTTGCATCACAGATTCCTTCATTCCATGCAAAAAATCAAAACGCCGCACTATCGCAGTGCAGCCCGGCCCCGCCAACGATTTATTCGTTGTATCGATATGGGCCTGGCGCTGACTACTTTCTGGTAGCGGCTGCGGTGCAGGCCAGTGTAACGGGGGCGCTAAAGCCAGATGCCGCCTAGACCGACGCGCGCCAGGCCAGTGCCAGGGCGCCTGAATCGCTTGGTAGATCTGCCACCAGAATGCCGGCATTCCAGCCAGGTGGGCGATGATGAACTTCGGTCAACGGCATCCCGGCGCATTTGAGCTGGGCTTCCAGCCGCGCCCATTGCTGCGCAAAGCCGCGCTGCCAGTCCATGCGCTGCAAGCCGGTCAGCGCAGCGGCTGCGTCCGGCTCCAGGTACAGCGCAGCCACCGCTGGCCAGCCAGCGGCATCGATACCCGTGTTTTCATCACCAAGCGGGCCCTGCACATCGATGCCGACGGCGCCCTCTTGCGTACAAGCCCAGACCGCCATCGCATCGGCATAGCTGATGGACAGCTGCCAGGCCGGCAGTACCTGCCCGTTGCGCAGCAGCTGCGGCGCCTGCCCAGCCCGGCGCTGCACCGCCAGTTGCGCCGGTGCACAGCCCAGCTGCGGCGCCAAGGCCTCGCCAATCGCCCGGTACACGGCCTCGCGCATCGCCTCGCGCGGCAGCACACCCGATGCAGCGGCGGCCATCCTCACCGCCTGGGCCCGCACCCGGCCCTGCAGCGCCGGCGGCAAGGCCAGCGGCTGCGGGGTCCCCGTGAGCGCTAGGCCCGCCATGGCGCGGCTGGTGCGCCCTGCCAGCGGCTGCCCGCCGGCAGGCGCTCGCCCTTCATCACCAGGGTCATCGGGCCCAGCTGCACGCCATCGCCCACCTCGGCGCTGTAGAGCACCGTGCAGCGTGCGCCCACCGTCACCCGCTCGCCAATGACCACGTCGTCCACCTTCATCACCCGGTCTTCGAACAAATGGGTTTGCGGGCAGGACAGCGCATTGAGCTCGCTGTGCGCGCCGATGGTCACGCAGTCGTGTTCGGTGATGTCGGTGGTGTCCAGGTAGGCGCTGCTGGCAATCTTGCTGCCCAGCAGGTTCATCGCCAGGTTGAGCCAGGGCGTGCCGCGCAGGTAGCGCAAGAAGTTGGGCACCGCAATGCCTTCGTACATGCTGGTGGTGGCCTCGGACAGCCAGACAAAGGGCGTCCACATCGGCGCGGCCTTTTTGCGGTAGCGCCCCACCAGCAGCCACTTGAACAGCGCCACCGCCCAGAAAGCGACCAGACCGAACACCATGCCGGCAACCGCCAGGTCCAGCACCACCGCACCCCAGCGGCCCGCTGCTGCCAGCGGCATCGCGTCGAGCACGATCGCATAACCGGCCGCAATCACCAGCGCATGGGGCGCGCCAATGCGGAAGGCTTCGACCAGGCCCCGGCCCAGCACGCGGCGGCGCGACGGGGCAAAGGTCAGGTGGGCGGGGTAGCCCTGCACCACTTCGCGCGCGGGCAGGTTGATGGCCGGCGAGCCGATCCAGGTCTGGCCCGCCTGCATGTCGGCATTGCGCGGCACGGCCGACATCACGCCGATCAGCACCCCTTCGGGGATGGTCGAGCCATCGGGCACATAGGCGCCATTGCCGATGAAGCTGCGGCGCGACACCACCGTGGGCTGCACCGTCATGTAGCCGCCATCGATGCGCTCATCGCCCAGCATCACTGCATCGGCCACAAAGCATTCGTCGCCCAGGGTCAGCATATCGGGCACCACGCCCAGCGCAGTCGACAGCTCGGTGCGCTTGCCCACCTTGGCGCCGAGCATGCGGTACCAGCTGGCCGAGAACACCGTGGCATAGATGCCGTGCAAGGTGGCCAGGCTGCCTTCCTGGATCTGGTTGGTGAGCCACTTGCCCAGATAGCGGCCACTGTGCACCGACCAGGTGCCCGGCTGCAGCCGGGGCAGGAACAGGTAGCGGACCAAGGCCGCCACCAGCATCGTGCAAAGCACCAGCACCAGGCTGGCGGGCAGCGCCAGCACAAAGAACTTGAAGAAGCGCAGGATGAAGGCGCCCAGCGCATCGACGGTCCCGTCCTCGAGCAAAGGCCGCACCGAGATCGCGTCCACATCCAGCCAGTCGATCAGCAGGAAGGCCGGGAACACCGGCATGAAGAACAGGGTGGCGATGCTCAGACCGCCCACCGCATAGACCAGCATTTCCCAGACGCGCCAGGCGGCGCTGGGGCGCACGCGCTCAGGCATGCAGCTGGTATCGAAGTCCGACACCGGCTGGGCGGGCGAGCCCGTCCAGACGCTGCGCGCGGGCTGCTGCTGGCCATCGCTGAGGCTGGACTGCCCTTCGAGGTGGGCCCAATCGCCCAGACGGGTATTGCCCTCCAGCACCACATAGGAGCCAATACAGGCCTCGGCGCCGATATCGATGCGGCCCAGCAGCAGCCAGCCGCCTTCGACCCGGGCGTTTTCCAGACTCACCACATTGCCTACGCTGGCACCAGCGCCAATGCGCAGCAGATCGGGGGCGCGCACCGTCATCGAGCCCAGCACCACGTCCTTGCCCACGTTGGCACCCAGGGCCCGCAGCCACAGCGGGAACAGCGAGGAGCCCGAGATCATGCCCACGGGCACGGCCTCGACCAAGCGGTCCGCCAGCCACCAGCGGAAGTAGGTCAGCCCCCACAGCGGGTAGCGACCCGGCTTGAGCCGGCCGGCAATCAGCCACTTGCCGGCCCAGGCCACGGCAAACTCCAGCACCGTGGCCAGCGCAAAGGCCAGTACCGATACCGCAATGGCCACAGCCACCGAGTCGTTCTCGTCACCGGTGAAGAAGTGGTAGGTGAAAAACGGCGCCAGCCACTGCGCCATCTTGACCAGCACCAGAAACGGGATGGCCAGCGCCTGCGCGGCGCCACAGCGCCAGCGGCGCAGCGCCGAATGCTCGCGAAAGGCACGGGGCGCTGCCGCCGGTCCATCGTCCGCCACCATGCCGGCCTGCAGCGCCTCGGCAATCGCGCCCACGCGGCGCTGCTGGTAGATGGTGCTGACGGTGGCCTGTGCAAAGCGCGCATCGGCGCGCAGCATCGACGTCAGCCGCGCGGCAAACAGCGAGTGGCCGCCCAGGTCGCTGAAGAAATCCAGCGAGCGGCGAATGGGTTGGCCGGGGAAGAGCTTCGCCAGCGCGGCAAACAGCACTTCCTCGGCCGGGGTCTCGGCGGTATCAGAGTCGCCGCTGTCCACCGCGGCACTCAGCGCAGCCGCGCGCAGCGCCTTGCGGTCGATCTTGCCCGAGGTCAGACGCGGCATCAGCGCCAGCGCTTCAAAACGGGCCGGCACCATATAGGGCGGCAGGCGCTCGGCCAGCGCGCTGCGCAGCGCTGCATGGCTGGGGGGCGCGTCCAGCGGCACATAAAAGGCCACCAACTGGTCGATGCCATCGTCCTTGCGCAGCAGCACCGCCGTGGTACCCACACCGGGCTGCTGGGCCAGCACCGCCTCGATCTCGCCCAGCTCCACGCGGAAGCCACGGATCTTCACCTGGTCATCGGCCCGGCCCAGGCACTGCATCTGGCCTTTTTCATCGATGCGCGCCAGGTCGCCGGTGCGGTAGAGGCGCGTGTCATGCGGCCCCGCCGGCCAGGGGTTGTCCAAAAACTTCTCGGCCGTCAGCTCCGGCCGGCCCAGGTAGCCCGCAGCCACGCCAGGGCCGGTAATGCACAGCTCGCCCACCTCACCGGCCGGCAAGCCCACCAACTGGGGCGCCGTGCCTGCGGGAAAGCTGTCCGCGTCGATCACCTGCACCACCACCATGCTGTAGTTGGGCAGCGGCGTGCCGATGGTCACGGGCTCACCCGCCTTCAGCTCGGCCAGGCTCGCCGATACGGTGGCCTCGGTCGGCCCATAGGTGTTGAACAGCTGGCGGGGCGCACCGGTGCTGGAGCGGGCCCAGCGGTCGACCAGCGCCTCCGGGCACATCTCGCCACCCAGGTTGATGATGCGCAGGCTGGGCACATCCTGGGCAAACAGCGCCAGCAACGTGGGCACGGCATGCAGCACGGTGACCTGCTGGTCCAGCAAGGCCTGGGGCAGCGCCTCGGGGTCGCCGGCGATCTCGCGCGGCGCAATCCACAAGGTGGCGCCCACCAGGTAGCTGATCCAGATCTCCTCGAACGACATGTCAAAGGCCACCGAGAAGCCCTGGTAGACCTTGTCGCCCAGGCGCACGCCCAGGCGTGCATTCTCGCTGCGCAGAAAGTGGCAGATGCTGCCCTGGTTGATGGCGATGCCCTTGGGCTTGCCGGTCGAACCGCTGGTGTAGATCACATAGGCCGGATCGCCGGGCTGGGCATGGCTGCGCCGCCGCGCCGTGGTGCCAGCGGGCAGATCGGCCAGCAGGTCCACATCGGTCCATAGCGGGCACAACACCTGGGCATCGCGCAGGCCCTGCTGGGGCGTGGCCGCTGCCAGCAGCAGTGCCTTGGCGCCTGCGTCTTCCAGGCAGGTCGCTATGCGCTCGGGGGGTGTTTCGCTGTCAAAGGGCAGCCAGGCAGCGCCTGTTTTGGCAATCGCCAGTTGCAGGCTGAGCAGCGCAATGCCACGTGGCAGCCACAGGCCCACCATGTCACCCGGGCCAATACCGGCCTCGATCAGCCGGTGCGCCGCGCGGCTGGCATCGGCATCGAGCTGGGCATAGGTCAGCTGCCGCGCACCGGCGATCAGTGCGACCTGCTCCGGGTGGGCATAGGCAGTGGCCTCAAATACATCAGCCAGCACCTCATGGCGCAACAGATCAGGGCGCTCGGGCCCCCGCAATACAACAGTCTCAGACATGGCAGCAATACCCGGCAGCTGCAGAAGGCGCACATGCACCGCCTTGCTGCACAAAACGCCCCAGAACGGGGCATTCGCGCATTATGCGGCGGCGCCAGCGCCCGCTGCGGCTGGATCCCCCTGCCACCCCCGGTCTGACGGCTGTGCGCAACGCTTTGTGCAGGGATTAAGCCCCGTCTAATCTGCGGCCGGCTGCGCAGCGGCTGCGGGCAACACGGCATCGGCCGACCAGCCCCCGCCCAGCGCGCGGTACAGCGCAATCTGGTTGTCCAGCCGGCTCTGGCGCAGGTTGACCAGCTCGGTCTCGGCCTGGAACAGGTTGCGCTGGGCGTCGATCTGCTCGAGGTAGGACGCATAGCCCGCCTCATAGCGGTCCTTGGCATAGCCCAGGGTCTGGGCCAGCACGGCGCGGCGGCGCTCGGCTGCCTGCTCCTGCTCGGCCAGGCGCTGCACGCCCACCAGCGCGTTTTCCACATCGCCCAAGGCCGACAGCACCGCGCCCCGGTAGGCGTAGGCGGCCTGGTCACGCTGGGCCGTGGCGGTGCCGTACTGCGCATCAAGCCGGCCGCCATCCAACAGCGGTGCCAGCACGCTGGCGCCCAGGCTCCAGACATTGATGGGGTTGTACTGCAGCGCATTGACAAACAGCCGCCCCGCACTGGCGCTGAGGTTGAGCTGGGGCAGGTAGGCGGCCCGGCTGGCACGCAGGCTGGCATCACTGGCGGCCAGGTTCAGCTCGGCCTGCACCAGGTCAGGCCGGCGGCGCAGCAAGGTTGATGGCAGCGCCGCAGGCACCACCGGCATCTGCAGGCGGGCAAAGCCCTGGCCGTCGGCCGCCTTGGTATCGCGCACGGCGGGCACATCGCCGGCCAGCAGTTGCAGCGCGTTGTACTGGCGCGCAATGGCCAGCTCCAGCGGCGGGATCTGGCCCTGCACTGCCTCGTACTCGGCCTGTGCCTGCGTCACCTGCAGGCGCGAGATATAGCCCACCGATTCCTGGTCCCGGGCCAGCTGCAGCGCGGTGCTGCGGGTCTGCAAGGTCTGGCGCGTCTGGGCCAGTTGTGCCTCGCGGCCCAGCAGATCGACATAGGCCTGGGCCGTGGTGGCCGCCACCGTCAGCGCCACTGCATCCCGGTCGGCCTGGCTGGCACGGTACTGCAGATCGGCTGCGGCACTGCGGTCGCCCAGGCGGCCCCACAGATCGGGTTCCCAGCTGGCCTGCAGCTGGGGCTGAACGGAGCGGCTGGTGGTGATGCCCGAGGCCGTCAAGGTGTGGGTGGCGCCCACATTGGCGCCCAGCGACAGGTTGGGTTGCAGTGCGGCATCGGCCGCCGCGAGCTGGGCGCGCGCAGCCGCCACCCGGGTGCCCGCCACCTGCAGGTTGGCATTGCGCGCCAGCGCGGCCTGCACATAGTGGTTGAGCTGCTCATCGCCAAAGGCCTGCCACCAGGCGGCGGGCACGGCTGCCTCAGGCCCACTGGTGGCCGCGGCCTCGCTCTGCGCCCAGGCGGCGGGCACGGTCACGGCGGCATCGGCAGGCGCCTGGCGCAGCGCCGGTGCGCAACCGGCCAGCAGCAGGGCCAGGCTCAGGGTGGTCAGCGTGGTCCAGGCCGAACCGCGCACTGCCAGAGTGCGGGTCATGGCCGGTCTCCCTGGGCAGCGGCCTTGGCCGCGCGGGTGTCCACCTGCACTTCGACCGACATGCCCGGGCGCAGGCGGGCAGCGAGCGGCTGGTCCGGATCAATCGCAATGCGGATCGGCAGGCGCTGCACGATCTTGATGAAGTTGCCCGAGGCATTGTCGGCCTTGATGACGCTGAATTCCGAGCCGGTCGCCGGTGCCATCTGCTCGATATGGCCACTCAACCGTGCGCCTTCCAGCGCATCGACGTAAAAGCTGGTGGCCTGGCCCTGCTGCATGTGGGCAATCTGGGTTTCCTTGAAGTTGGCTACCACCCACAGCTGCTCGGGCACCAGGAACAGCAGCTGCGTGCCAGCGGCCACATACTGGCCCAGGCGCACTGAGGCCTCGCTGATCTGGCCATCGCGCGGCGCACGCACCACCGTGTTGTCCAGGTCGATCCTGGCCAGGCCCAGCTGGGCTTCGGCGGCCTTCACCTGGGCTTCCAGGCTGGCCCGTGCCACCTGGGTGGATTTGATGCTTTGCTCGCCAATGCGGATGTCGGCCTGCGCCTTTTGCACATTGGCCTTGGCCAACTGGCTGGTGGCGCGCGACTGGTCACGCTCGCGCAGCGACACCGAGCCGCGCGCGGCCAGGTCCTCGACCCGCTGCAGATCGGCCGCCGCACGGCGGGCTTCGGCGTCCACCGCCGACAGGCTGGCCTGGCGTGCGCCCAGGTTGGCGCGGTTTTGCGCCTGAGTCTGGTCCGAGTTGGCCAGCTGCGCGCGGGCATTGTCCAGCTGCGCCTGGGCCTGGGCCACTTTTTCGGCATAGATGCGGTCGTCGATGCGCAGCAGCACATCGCCGCGCTTGACGTGCGCATAGTCCTGCACATTCACCTCGGTCACATAACCGCTGACCTGGGGCGCCAGCACGGTGATCTGGCCGCGCACATAGGCGTTGTCGGTCCGCATCATGTCGGAGGCAAAGGGCGGCAGCTTCCAGGCCCAGAGCACCAGCAGCACGCCGGCCAAGGCGACAACCGCCATCGTCAGCACCGCGCGGCGGCTGGGCCGGATCAGCTTGGCCGTTGGCGATGCCGCAGGCGCAGCGGCGGGCACGGGCGCCGCAGGCGTTGGCGTGGCTTGGGGGGCTGCCGGCTCCGCTGCGGGAGCGGGGGCAGCGTTGGGGGTGGGTTTTTCAGTATCAGCCATTGTTGTTGCTTTGTAGATAGGGATCGAAAAGGGGTGGGATCAGACGGGGGCCGGCAGCTCGCCTCGGCGCCGCGCCAGCCAGGCCAGCATGCGCTGGCGCAGCACGCGGTAGAACGCCCAGGCCAGGAAGGCCAGCGCCATCGCACCAATGACGCGGAACACATCGTTGAAGGCACGCACCGCCGCTTCGCGCCGGATCACCTGCACCAGCTGGGCCTGGCTTTGGGCGCCGCGCTGCACCGGGTCGGTGATCGTGCGGCCCAGGGACTGCGATTGCTGGGCCAGGCGCTGCGCGACCAGCGGGTTGGTCACCGGCATCTCGGCCGCAATCGCCTGGGTATAGAGCTGGGCGCGCTGCTGCTGGATACTGCCCAGCAGCGCCGGGCCGAGCAGGCCGCCCAGGCTTTGGGTCACCGAGAACAGCACGACAAAGGTGACCATGTGGTCCAGCCCCTTGCCCAGCGCGCGCTGGATGCCGATCATCATCACCGGCCCCATGAACAGCGCCGCCGAAAACGCGATCAGGAACTGGCTGAAGAAGAAGTCATGCGGGCGGCTCAGGCTGGTGGAGTGCAGGTCCAGCCATCCGCCCACGCCGATCAGCAGGATCGAGGTCAGGATCTGCGGCAGGATGGCCTGCGCGCTGAAGGTGGCCGCCCCGACGATCACGCCCAGCAGCATGCCGACAAAGATCACGCCGTACAGTGCCTGCAGCTGCTCGGGCACCACGCCCATCGCGCGCAGCAGACCCACCACGCCGTAGTTCTGCTCGGAGATCATGAAACGCATCATGATGGCCCCGGCCATGAAGGTCAGCGTCGTGGGGTGCATCAGCCAGCGCAGCTGGATCAGCGGCGTGCGCCGGCTGTATTCCAGCAGCGCGGCGAGCGCAAACAGCACCACCGAGGCGATCAGCGCATAGGCCAGCCAGGGGGCATTGAACCACCAGGCATTGACGCCCTGGGCCAGCACCGCACACAGCAGGCCCACCGCAGGCGCAACCAGCAGAAAGGTCACAAAGTCCAGCGGCTCGAACACATGGATCTGCAGGCCCCGTGGCAGCTTGAGCACCACCACGGCGGCAAAGGCCATCAGCGCCAGGCCCGCCTCGAACGCATACAGATGGGGCCAGGGATTGACGTTGACCAGCGAGGGCGACAGCACCCAGGCCAGCGGCACGGCGATCGAGGACATGTTCATGCCCAGGATGAAGGCCGAGGGCACCTTGGACGCCGGAAAACCCTGCATCACATACATGACGGCCAGCGACGTGGTGGTGGCCCCGGCAAAACCGGCCACCGCCCGCACGACGATGGACATCGTGTAGCCCTCGACAAACACATGCAGCAGCGCCAGCAGCGCATAGATGCCCAGGCCCCATTCGGCAAACACCCGCAGGCCCAGCTGCTGGCGGCTTTTGAAGACCAGCAGGTTGGCCGTCACATTGACCATCACATAAGCTGCAGGCAGCCAGGCGGCCTCCACTGCGGTCAGGCCCAGTTGGCCCTGGATCGAAGTCAGATTGGCGGTGACCAGGCCATTGCCCAGACCACCGACCAGGCCGACAAACAGGCCCACCATGATGTAGGCAATGCGCCGGGGCAGCGTGTGCTGCAGCCGCGCGGGCGAGCCCGGCAGCACGGGGCGCTCATGCGTCTCCCAATCCGGGGGTTGCTCGACATAGCGAAAGGCAGGCGCGTTCATGCCATCTCCCGGGCATCCACGCGCAGGCCCTCGGTGATCAGCTGCCAGGCGCGGTCGCTCAGCTGTAGGCGCTCAGCCGGTGTGCGGCCCCGCCGCGCCGCACTGAACATGCCGACGATCAGCAGCAAATCAGCGCCTTGCAGATCCTCCCGACAGCGCCCTGCCGCCTTGGCCTGCAGCAATAACGGTGTCACCAGCGCCAACAGACGCGCGCGCAGATCGACGACCAAGGGGTCATCGAGCGGCAGCGAACGCCAGTAATCGGTCAGCGGCACGGTCAGCACCGAGTCATGCGCCCAGAGGCGCAGAAACTCGAACAGCGCATCGGCATCGCCGGTGGCGCTCAAGGCCTGGGCCTTGGCGGCCAGCCGGTCCAAAATATGGATCAGCAAGGCCCGCAGCAGCTCGGACCGGTCCGCAAAATTGCGGTACAGCGTCGTGCGGCTCACCCCCGCCCGCTCGGCCACCGCATCCAAGGCCACCGTCACCCCCTGCTCGGTAAACACATGCAGAGCCGCATCAAGCAACTGGCTGCGATGGGCCAGCGCATCACTGCGGGGTTGGCGTTCTTTGGAGGTCATGGTAAGGAGGCAAAAGCATTAAACGTACAAAACTGTACGCTAATTGCGCGCGGCCTGCACAAACCCTGGTGACGCTAGGGTAAACCCGTGGGTTATTGGCTGCCTATTTTTTGGGCAGTCCACTGGCTAACTTCCTAGAGAACAGCTTGCTGGATGTGCCACCCGAGATCACGCGGCTCTCTGGAGGAAAAGCAGTGAGGCATGATGTAGCCCCATCGAATTATTTATAGATGAATGAAATATGCATAAATGATGATATCTATGTTGCTTTAAGCATCTAGCAAGCAGAAATTGGCCGTATTCCATGCATGTAGAAGTCGAACTAATTCATAGATTTGCTTTTTTCTCGTAAAAGACTAATATCTATGAATGCCTCGCCAAAATACACCGCCCTCTGACTACCCGCAAGCCGTTCTGCAGCAGATCGAAAAGCTGGGGCAGAACATTGCAATCGCCCGTAAGCGCCGGGGAGAGTCGCAGGCGCAATGGGCCAAGCGCCTGGGCATTTCGCAGCCCACGATGGCGCGGATCGAGCGGGGAGATCCGTCGGTGGCAATGGCCTCCTATGTGATGTGCATGTGGCTGATCAATCCAAAGGGCGATTTGGCTGAGCTGATTGCGCCGCAGAACGACCATGCGGCGCTGGAGAGAGAAATTGCTAAGGCTCGTACACAACGCAAATCTGCCGCTCCGCGGAGGAGCGCGCCTCCAGTAATATCACCACAGCCCCCAGCACGAGAGCAGAGCCTAAACGAGCAAAATGTACTGCGCACGTTTCACGAGCATCCAACCTCTCAACTGGCGGCTGCTGTTCAGAACAAGCCTGCAGAGCGGCTTGCAGCTACGGCGCAGAAGCTCGCAATCAACCGCTTAGCAAACGATCTTTCTTCAAATCACCAAGCTTTATTGGCACTTCATGACTCGAAGGCTTTTTCGCGCTTCAAAGAAGCTAGTGATATTGCCTCAGGACTGGCTGCTTTAATGGCTAAAACAGCCCCTAAAAAGCCATGACTGCCGCAGTCTCCCCACGCAACTATGTGTCGCAAGACCAGCTCTATGTCTGGGCCATGGTCAACCCAGCAGCGCCCACCTTGGCGGGCACGGTCAGCCTCTCGCGGTTGGTGGCGGATTGCGCCACGTTCAGCTATGCGCCAGATTGGTGGAACTTTGCGCTCAGCGAGGACCTGCCGTTGGTACAAGGCCAGCTCTTCAGCAATGATGAAAAGCACACAGCGCCCGGCGCCATTGACGATGCCCGGCCTGACCGCTGGGGCGAGCGCATCATCCGCCACATCGACCGGCCTGCACGCCTGTCGATTCTGGAGATGCTGCTCTTTGCCGGAGACGACCGCTTCGGCGCGCTGGGCATCTCCATCTCGGCCGAGCACTATCTGCCGCGCTACATCGGGCCCTATCCGCGGTTGAACGACTTGGCGCAACTCGCTGCCGCCGTAGAAGACGTGCAGACCCAGGTCCCGATCACCCCTGAGATACAGCGGCTGATCCAGCCCGGCGTCACCTTGGGCGGCGCCCGGCCCAAGGCCTTGCTGCAGACCGACAATGGCCCTTGCGTCATCAAGTTCAGCGAGTTGGATGATGCCGTGGATACCCCGCTGATTGAACACGCGACGATGAGGCTGGCCGCACAAGCCGGCATGTACACCGCCAACACGGCGGTGCTGCCTCTGCCACCACGCTATGGCAAAGCACGGCACGCACTCACCGTCGAACGTTTTGACCGCATCGGCCCCTTCCGGGTGCACTGCCAGTCTGCCCATACCGCCCTGCGCGCTGCGGGGCTGGAGATGGGCTACAGCGCCTTGGCAAGCATCCTGCTGCGCCTGGGCCATCCCGAGCGACAAGCCGCCATGCGCGAGGAGTTGTTCAAGCGCATGGTTTTCAACATCCTCATGGACAACACCGACGACCATGAGCGCAACCACTGCATCAGCCTCAATCTGGCGGATGGATATTACGACCTCAGCCCCGCCTACGACGTGGTGCCGAGCCGGCAAAACCTGGGCTACCAAGCCCTCAGCGTGGGAACCATGGGCGCCGAATCCACCTTGGAGAATGCCCTCACCCAGATCAACGAGTACGGCCTTAAAAGGCCGCGCGCCCTGGCGCTGGTGAAAAAGGTGGCAGCGGTCGTCGACCAATGGGCTGTGCATTTTCAGGCGCTGGGCGTCAGCCCGGTGGATATGGAACAGCTCGCAGCCAGCATCGACCGCGACGCGCTCCGGCTGCAAAGGCAGGCATTTCTTTAAAGCCTGCGGGGCTGGCTGAAACCTTCAGAAGCGATGGCGCAGCGCCCTCCCAGCCCAGCCCTTGGAAGATCTGCCTATATTTAAGGCAGCTCAGTGCCCATCCACCACCACCGGCACCCGGGGCGCCACCGCGCACATCAGCTCATAGCCCACGGTGCCGGCGGCGTGTGCCACTTCGTCGATGGCGAGCACGGTGCCATTGGCGGCGCGGCCCCAGAGGGTGACCTCGCTGCCCCAGCCAGCTTGGGGGATGTCCGTGAGATCAACGGTGACCATGTCCATGCTGACCCGGCCGATCAGGCGCGAGCGCTGGCCGTCGACCAGCACGGGGGTGCCGTTGCCGCAGTGGCGGGGGTAGCCGTCGGCATAGCCGCAGGCAACGACACCGATGCGCATGGGCTTGTCGGCGGTAAAGGCCGAGCCATAGCCGACGGTGTCGCCGGGCTGCAGTTCCTGCACGCCGATGACCTTGGCTGACAAGGTCATCGTGGGCTGCAGGCCCCAGTCGTCAGCGGTTTGCAGCGGGTAATCGGGCGCGCTGCCATAGAGCAGGATGCCGCCGCGCACCCAGTCGCCACGCTCGCTCGCCGACATATCAGGATGGCGCAGCAGCGCGGCGCTGTTGCAGATGCTGCGCTCGCCGGGCAGGTCCACAGTGGTCTGGGTGAACAGCGCCAGTGCCGCGCCAATGCCCTTGGCGGTATCGGCATCGCTGAAATGGGTGATGAAGGAGATCTCGTCCACCTGGGGCAGCGCATTGAGGCGCGCCCAGGCCGAGCGGTAGCGCTCGGCGGTGAAGCCCAGGCGGTTCATGCCGGAGTTCATCTTCAGGAACACGCGGTGGGGCTGCTGGGTCTTGTGCGCCGCCAGCCAGTCGATCTGCTGGTCGCAGTGCACCGTGTGCCAGAGGTTCAGGCGCGAGCACAGCTCCAGGTCACGCGCATCAAAGACGCCTTCGAGCAGCAGGATGGGGCCGCGCCAGCCCAGATCACGGATGCGCTGCGCCTCGGACGGCTCCAGCAGCGCAAAGCCATCGGCGGCGCGCATGCCATCAAACACCTGCTCGATACCATGCCCGTAAGCGTTTGCTTTCACGACACACCACAGCTTGGCGTCTTGCGCCGCTTGACGCGCGCGTGCCAGGTTATGTTGCAAGGCAGCGGTATGAATGGTGGCTAGAATGGGGCGCGGCATGGCGAATACTCACAACAAGATGATGAAAAACCCCTAGTATTCTGGCACCGTGCTTTCGCCCCTGCGTGCTATAACCTCGACTCCCTACACGCAGCTTACAAATTTCTCGCGCCATTAGCATCCCTTATTAGCATCCCCAACGAATGAAGCGCGGTTTCTACACCATCATGTCGGCGCAGTTTTTCAGCTCGCTGGCCGACAACGCCCTGTTTGTCGTTGCCGTCGATCTGCTGATCAACGCAGGGGCCGCCGAGTGGCAGCGTGCCGCCCTGGTGCCCATGTTCGCGCTGTTCTACGTGATCCTGGCACCGTTTGTAGGCGCTTTTGCCGATGCCTACCCCAAGGGGCAGGTGATGTTCATCAGCAATGCCATCAAGGTCGTCGGCTGCCTGCTGATGCTGTTTGGCCACCACCCGCTGCTCGCCTATGCAGTCGTCGGCCTGGGCGCAGCAGCCTACTCCCCGGCCAAATACGGCATCCTCACCGAGCTGCTGCCCGCCAGCCAGCTGGTGCGGGCCAATGGCTGGATCGAGGGGCTGACCATTACCTCGATCATCCTGGGTGTGCTGCTGGGTGGCCAGCTGGTGGGCCCCCAGGTCTCGGGCTGGCTGCTGTCTTTTGATCTGCCGCTGATCGACACCCCTATCGACACCCCGTCCGAGGCGGCGATCTGCGTGATCGGGCTGCTGTATGCCGGCGCTGCATGGTTCAACACGCGCATCCCGCGCACGAATACCCAGCTGGTGCCGCTGCGCCAGGACATGAGCCGCAGCATGTTCTCCAACGTCATGGACCTGCTGCCCGACTTCTGGCGCTGCAACAGCCGCCTCTGGCGCGACAAGCTCGGCCAGATCTCGCTGTCGACCACCACCTTGTTCTGGGGCGTGTCGGGCAACCTGCGCTATATCGTGCTGGCCTGGAGCGCGGTAGCGCTGGGCTACAGCACCACCAAGGCCTCGGCGCTCGTCGGCGTGGTGGCGATTGGCACGGCAGTCGGCGCCATTCTGGCCTCGATGCGCATGAAGCTCGACGGCGCCACGCGCGTGATCCCGCTGGGCATTGCGATGGGCCTCCTGGTGGTGTGCATGAACTTTATCCACAGCATCTGGCTGGCGGTGCCTTTCCTGGTCGTGCTGGGGGGCCTGGGCGGCTTCCTGGTGGTGCCGATGAATGCCTTGCTGCAACACCGGGGCCACAACCTGATGGGCTCGGGCCGCTCGATTGCCGTGCAGAACTTCAACGAGCAGGCCTGCATCCTGGGCCTGGGTGTCGTCTACAGCATGTTCACCCGCTTTGGCATGTCGGCCTACGGCGCCATCACCTGCTTTGGTCTGCTGGTGGCCGGCATCATGTGGTGCATCCTGCTGTGGCACCGGCATAATTGCAAACAGCATCCGCAGGAAGTCCAACGGCTGCTGGACATTGCCCGCCACGACCACCACCACTGATGGCCCCAGGCGGTGGGCCCAGCGCCAAGCCACCCGGCTTCTGCACCACCCAAAAATTAGAAAGCTGACAGCGCCTGGGCACCCCAGGCGCGGTTTCCCCTCGCCCCATGCTCACCGCGCTGCCCTTTTTAGCCCTGATGACCAACGCCCTGATCTGGGGCACGATCTGGTGGCCGTTCCGCCAGCTGCAGGCCATGGGGGTGCACCCGGTGCTGGGAACGGCCCTGGTCTACCTGATCCTGTTTTGCGGGCTGCTGCTGGTCAAGCCGGCGGCGGCGGCCATTGCTCGGCGCCACCCGCTGCTGCTACTGCTGGCCTTCACCTCGGGCAGCACCAATGTGCTGTTCAACTGGGCTGCCACCACCGGCGATGTGGTGCGCGTGGTGCTGCTGTTCTATCTGATGCCCGCCTGGTCGGTGCTGCTGGCCTGGTACTTTCTGGGTGAAAAGCCCAACAAGTATTCGATACTGCGCCTGGTGCTGGCCTTCAGCGGCGTGCTGATCGTGATGATTCCGGCCGGCGCTACCTGGCAGAGCCTGACGGCCAACCTCTCGCTGCCCGATGCGCTGGCGATTGTCGGCGGCTTCACCTTTGCCGGCACCAATGTGGTGTTGCGCAGCCAGTACCGCGTGCCGGGGGAGGCGCGCATGCTGGCCATGTTCTTTGGCGGCCTGGTCGCCGCCGGCGCCATGTCGGTGCTGGGCATCTCCCTGGGCCGCATGCCGCCTGTTCCCGATATCGCCTGGGGCTGGCCGCTGATGGTGCTGGTCGTCGCCGTGCTGATCATGCTGAGCAACTGGACCTTGCAATACGGAGCCTCGCGCCTGGCCGCCACCACCGCTGCGGTGGTGATGCTGTCCGAGGTGGTGTTTGCCAGCGCGTCCAATGTGCTGATCGAGGGCACGGTGCTCTCGGGCCGCCTGCTGCTGGGCGGCGCGCTGGTGCTGTCGGCCTCGCTGATCGCGGCGCTGGAGTCGCGACTGCCCTGAGTGGCGCTGAAGGCGGCTCACTGAAGGCAGGATAGCGACTAAGATAGCCGCCATGCCCGCAACCCCGCACACGATCCAGGACTTTGTTCTCCACGATGCCAGCGCCCAGCCGCTGCCGCTGTCGCGCTATGCCGGCCAGGTGGTGCTGGTGGTCAACACGGCCACGGCCTGCGGTTTCACGCCGCAGCTCAAAGGGCTGGAGGCCTTGCAGCAGCAGTACGGCGCCCAGGGCCTGCAGGTGCTGGGGGTGCCGTGCAACCAGTTTGGTGCGCAGGCATCGGGCAGCAATGCCGAGATTGCGCAGTTTTGCGAGCTGAACTACCAGACCAGCTTTCCCAGCCTGGCCAAGGTGGAAGTGAACGGCCCGCACACCGACCCCTTGTTTGCCTGGCTCAAGGCGCAGGCGCCGGGCATCCTGGGTGGGCGGATTCTGTGGAACTTCACCAAGTTTCTGGTGGCGCGTGATGGCCGCACGGTGCAGCGCTTTGCACCGATGACCAAACCCGCCAAGCTGGCAGCGGCTATCGAAAAGGCCTTGGCTGCTTCTTAAATACCAAACGGCGCTCAGTCCATCAACGCCGTCTCCAGCCCGGCTGCAATGCTGGCCAGGCCCGCAATCACACAGACCGCACCCCAGAACTTGCGCAGCCAGCGGCGCTTGGTGGTGCTTGTGGTGGTATCGGGCTTCATGGCGGTCTCCTTGCCAGGTCTCAGACGGTCAGTGTAAGCAGCGGCTGATCGGCGATCAAGCCAGCACATAAAAAAAGCTGTCCACGCTTTTAGAGCGCGGGCAGCTTTTTACTGGGCGAAGGCCGGATTTATTCAGCAGCAGCGCTGTCGTCGGCCTTGGCGGCGGCCGGCTCGGCCACCTCGTCCTCGTCCGCCGCTTCGGGGGCCGCGGGGGCAGCGGCAGGGCGTGCAGCAATCGCCTTGGTCTGGGCGGCGCGGTGCAGGTGGCGCTCGACCGCAGCCGGGTGCATGCCGTACATGTCGGCAAACTCGGCCACGCTCTTGCCGCTGGCAGCATGGGCGGTCGCCAGCGCCTCGGCCTTGGCGTCGAACTCGGCCACTTCCTGCATGGCAGCAGCGAGCATCGCCTGGGTTGCTTCATCCTTGACCTGGACCTTGGCCAGGAAGTCGTCGCGGCTCAGGTCGGAAGCGATGTAGGCCATGCCGATGCGGCGGCGCAGCTTGAGCTGCAGGTCTTCGCCGTCGCGCGGCTTGCGTCGGCGGAAGGACTCCACCAGCGCATGGAACACGTGCTCAGGCGCCATCGCCTCGACCACCTGGCCCTGCAGGTCATGGCGGGGCTGGCCCATTGCCACGGCGTTCAGGTAGCGGGTCGAACGGGTATGCAGGCCCAGGGCCACCTTCAGCTCGCTCTTCTCGAACGCGTCGGGGTGGGCGGCCATCAGGTCCTGGAACACACCGCGCTTGAGCGGCAGCGGCTGGTCACCAAACAGCGCCGGGTACAGACCTGCGAGCTTTTCCACCACCGGGTGGCGTGGGCGGGGAGGCGCCTTGGGCGCAGCGGGGGCTGCCTGGCCACCGTCACGGCGCGGGCCACGGCCACCAGCACCCTGGCCTTCGCGGCGTGCGCCATTGCCGGGCTTGTTGCTGCGGCGGGGGGCCTGGCCGCTGCGAGCGGGGCGCTCACTGCGCGCCTGGCGCTGCACGGGTGCGGCATCTGCCTCGACCGGTGCAGGCGCCGCTGCCACTTCCAGCGCATGGCCCTTGGTGGCCGCACGCAGCGCATCGGCCATCGCCGAGTTCAGCACCGGCGCTGCGCCTGCAGGGCGCTCGCGGCGCTCCTGCTTGGGCTGGCGACGCGTATCACCGCCCGCTGCGGGCGCTGCCGCAGCTGGTGCCGGTGCGGAAGCATCAGAAGAGGTGGGGAGGGTCGGTTCGGTCATAAACAGAGGCTGGCACAGAAAAAAGTGCAGACCCGCCAAGAGCAGCTGCACCGGTAAAAAGCAAAACGCCCTGGATTACCCAAGGCAAGGCTGCAAGTATAACGAATCAAGCCCATCACCAAGTAAGCAGCTGCACACCGCAGCAGGGCTTTAACGGCGGGAGCGGCCAGGGTGCAGGGCGGCGTGGCGCGGCCACGCCAAGGCCTGCGGTAACGGCATCGCCGCTGGCACTGCCCATCGTCAATAGGTCCCCGGGTACTCGCCGCCGTCGATCAGCCAGCTCTGCCCGGTCACATAGCCGGTGTGCCGCGATGCCAGGTAGGCGATCAGCGCGCCCACCTCCTCGGGCTGGCCAAAGCGGCCTGCCGGATTGGCGGCCTCGCGGCTCTGGCGCACCTGGGCCGGCGAGCGGCCGCTTTGCTGGGCGAGCTTGTCGATGTGGCGGGTCTGCGCATCGGTGTCGAACGCGCCGGGCAGCACATTGTTGATGGTGACGTTGTGGCGCACCGTCTGGCGCGCCAGACCCGCCACAAAGCCGACCAGGCCCGAGCGCGCGCCGTTGGACAGCCCCAGCTCGGCATGCGCGGCCTTGACGCTGCGCGAAACGATATTGATGATGCGCCCGTAGCCGCGCTGCTGCATGCCATCGACCACGCGGCGCATCATGTCGATGGGGCCGACCATCATCATGTCCAGCGCCTCGTGCCAGGTCTCGTCGCTCCAGTCGCGGAAGTCGCCGGGCGGGTAGCCGTCGGAGTTGTTGACCAGAATGTCCGGCTGCGGGCAGGCGGCCAGCGCAGCTTCGCGTCCGGCCTTCCTCGTGATGTCGGCCACCACATAGCGCACCGGGCGGCCACACTCGGCCGACAAGGCCTGCGCCGCTGCCTGCAAGCTGCTTTCGGTGCGCGCGGCAATCACCACCTCTACCCCTTCGAGCGCCAGCTGGCGCGCCGCTGCATAGCCCATGCCCTTGCTGCCGCCCCAGACCAGCGCGGCCTTGCCCGTCAATCCCAGATCCATGGTGTTGTTCCTTAGCTCCGCTTAGTTTTGCTCACTGAGTTCGGCCACGGCGGCCGCTTCGTTCTGGAAGATGAAGCTGTCACTGTAGATCTTGTCCAGCGCCGCACCCGACAGGGCCATCAGCGCCTTGGCATCGGCAATCATATGGGGCGAGCCACACAGATAGATCGAATGCTCGGACAGGTCCTCGAAGTCCTCGGCGATGGCGTCCTGCACATAGCCGCGCCGGCCGGTCCAGCGATCGGACGGGCGCGAGAGCACCGGCACAAAAGTGAATTCATACAACTGCCCGGCCCAGGCCGCAATCTCGTCGAGCAGGTACAGATCCGCCTCGCTGCGCATGCCCCAGTAGAAGTGGATCGGCGGGCAATCCGCATCGCCCAGCAGCGATTCCAGAATCGCCTTGATCGGCGCAAAGCCGGTGCCGGTGGCGGCAAACACCATTGGCTGGTAGTCCTGCGCGCGGTAGTAAAAGCTGCCGTGGGGCAGTTCCACCTCCAGCGTATCGCCGACCGCCATCGTCGCCAGCAGGCCATCGGTAAAGCGCCCGCCGGCAATCTTGCGGATCTGCAGGCTGATGCGCCGGCCCTGCGGCGGCGTGGCCATCGAGAAGCTGCGGTGCTCGCCGCCGGGCAGGCAGATGTTCAGGTACTGGCCCGGCACATAGCGCAGGCCGTGGTCCTCGGGCAGGTCCAGCGCCAGGTGGTAGATATCGGGCGTGTGCATGCGCAGCTCGGCCACGGTGGCCTGCACCCGGATGGGTGCAGAGCTGTCCGGCCCCGCCGCGATGCTGATCACCAGATCGGACTGCGCCCGCGCCTGGCAGGCCAGCGCATAGCCCTGGGCATGTTCCTCCTCGCTCATGGCCAGCGGCAGCTCGCCATCGGCATAGGCAAACGCGCCCGCTTCCACCTTCATGCGGCAGGTGCCGCAGCCGCCAAAGGTACATTCATGGGGCAGCGCCACGCCCTGGCGCGTGGCGGCATCGAGCACCGACTCATCGGCACCCACGTCAAACGATTGCTGCGTCTGCAGCCACTGTACGCGGTAGTTCATCGCAGACCTCAGCTCGGTTGTCCCTGGCGCTTATTTCTTGATGTCGGCTTGTACCAGCACATCGGCTGCGGCGCCCAGGTGGTCTTTCAAGGCTTGCAAGGCGGCCACGCCACAGGCGGTGTCCTGCTCGCCATTGCCGCCCGACAGGCCCACGCCGCCAATCACCTGGCCATTGACGACGATGGGGTAGCCGCCGACGAAGACCGCAAACTTGCCTTCAAAGCTCCACTGGATGCCAAAGGCCTCGTTGCCCGGCAGCGCTGGCCCATTGGGCAAGGTATTGAACAGGTGCGTGGAGCGCTTGTGCCCCGCTGCGGTGAAGGCCTTGTTCCAGGCGATCTGCGGGCCGGTGACGCGGGCACCATCCATGCGTTCGAGCACCAGCGGAAAGCCGCCTTCGTCGGTGATGCAGACCGTCTCGGTCACGCCGATTTCCTTGGCTTTGGCCAGCGCGGCCAGGGACATCACACGGGCTTCCGCCAGTTCCAGTTTCAGTGCGCTTTTCATCGTGTTTCCTCTTGCTGTCAGGGGTCAGATACCGCGGTAGACGGTCTTGATCTGGGTAAAGAATTCCAGGCCGGCGCGGCCCGATTCGCGGAAGGTGGAGGTGCTGGAGTTCTTCAGCCCGCCAAAGGGGGCGTTGACCAGGTTGCCGGTGGTCGTGCGGTTGATCTTGACGGTGCCCGCCTGGATCTCGTTGGTGAACACATGCATGTAGCGCGGGTTCATCGTGACGATGCTGGCCGACAGCCCGTACTGCGAGTCGTTGGCCTGGCGCAGCGCGTCGTCAAAATCGGCCACTTCGATGATCGCCAGCACCGGTCCGAAGATCTCTTCCTGCGCAATGCGCATGCTGTTCTTCACATCGGTGAACACCGCTGGCGACAGGTAGTAGCCATGGTCGAACTCGCCACCGGTCAGCCGCTCGCCGCCGCACAGCCAGCGCGCCTCGCTCTTGCCGATGTCGATGTAGCGCTGCACGGTCTGCAGCTGCTTTTCGGTGGCCAGCGGGCCCAGGTCCATGCCCGGGGCCATGCCGTTGCCGATCTTGAGCTGGGCCACGCGCGTCAGCAGCTTGTCGGTAAAGGCCGCCTTCACGCTGGGCACCACCAGGATGCGGCTGGTGCCGGTGCAGGCCTGGCCGGTCAGCGAGAAACCGCCCTTGATTGCCAGGTCCACCGCCAGGTTGAGGTCGGCGTCCTCCATCACGATCAAAGGGTTCTTGCCGCCCAGCTCCATCTGCAGCCGGGTCGAGAGGTGCACGGTGCGGTGGATCTGGGTGCCGGCCGTCGTCGAGCCGGTGAACGAAATCGCGCGGATGGCCTGCGAATTGGTGATCACCGGCCCCACCTCGCCCGCGCGGCCGGTGACGCAGTTGACCACGCCTGCGGGCACGCCCGCCTTCTCCAGCGCCTCGACCAGGCGCAGCCCCGACAGCGGCGCATCCGACGAGGGCTTGAACACCACCGTGTTGCCGGTGATCAGCGCAGGCGCCAGCTTGCGCGCCGGGATGGAGGCGGGAAAGTTCCAGGGCGAGATCACCGTCACCACGCCCAGCGGCTCGCGGTGGCTGAACACATGCATATTGGCATCGTCCTGCGGGTAGGTCTCGCCGCCCAGGGTCTGGCCTTCGGTGGCATAGAAACGAAAGGTCTGCGCGCTGCGCAGAAACTCGTCGCGCGCCTGGCTCAGCTGCTTGCCCTCCTCGCGGGTCAGCTCCTGCGCAAACTGCTCCACGTTCTGCTCCAGATAACTGGCCGCGTCGTTGAGGATCTTGGCGCGCTTGCCAATGGGCAGCTTGCGCCAGCCATCAAAGGCTTTTTGCGCCGCCTGCACGGCCGCCTCGGCATCGGCCGGGCCTGACGCCTGAAAACGCCCCACCACATCACGGGTATCGGCGGGGTTGAGGTTGTCAAAGGTGCTGCCAAGCAGGCAAGGCACCCAGGCGCCGTCGATATAGTTCAGAAACGTTTGCACGGTGTCAGCCATGGTGGAGAGGGTCTTGGAGAGGTGGAGGTCAGTCACAGCGGCGGCCGCCAGCGGCCCGCCGCTGCGCGGGGCAAGTGGGGGTCGGCAACGCTCAGGCGGCCAGCAGCTCTTCCTGCGAGATCTGCAGGTCCTTGGCGACGTAGTCGTGGTAGAGCGCCGTCGTGTAGAGCAGGCGCATCTGGGCACCGATCTCGCAGATGCGCAGGCACTTGGCTTGCAGCTCGGGCGTGTTGGCATGCTCCAGCACGATCTGGTAGCCGCGCTCGCCATGGATTTCGTCAGAGACGATGTGCAGGTCAAAGAACTCGACCTCTTCATCGGTAAAGCCGTACTTGTCACGCAGGGTGGGTGTCTGCTTGCGGTAGATCGATGGCACCTGCGACTCCAGGCCCACGACCAGACCGGCCACCGCGACCACCGGGTCTTCGCGCATCGCAATCGAATAGCACCAGGCCTGCAGGCCACGCGTGGTGGGCGACATGTTGTTGGGGTCCACCACACGCTCACGCGTCGTGCCGCAGGCCTCGGCAAAGCGGATCAGCAGATCGGTATGGCGGTCGCCACCAATCTCTTCCTCATACATATTGGCCAGCAGGAAGTCCTTGGCCTCCGTCATATGGTCCGGCGTGCGGGCATACAGATAGGCCAGGTAGTCGGCAAACGGGCCCACATAGTGGTAGTGGTTCTCGGCCCAGCGCGCCAGGTGCTCACGGCTCAGGCGGCCGGTCGCCCAGGCCACGCTGAAAGGGGCCTTGTTGGCGCTTTTGCCCTTGATCGCATTCTCAAGCGCAGCGCGGAATTCGTCGCGGTTCATCAGTGTTTGGGTCATGGCGGGTTCCTCTGAAATGTTGGGGTGTCGCCAAGTCAAACCGATCCAAGCGACGAAGTTAGAATACTGTATACAGAAAACATGGTCAATGTTTTCGCATCCAACTCGCCCCTAGTGCTTACCCCTATCGCTGGTGAATTTCAAAGTCTTCGATCGTCACCTAACAATCACAAGCCATTGATATTCATTCATCCGCAAGTGCCAGAGCCAAGCCAAAATTCCCCCTGCATCACGTTATCCCTAATACATCCACAACATTCATTTGTATACAGTATACGAAATTGCAATGCGGAGGATGCCATGCCCCAGATCACCTTTCACAAGAACGGCCAGACCTTCCACGGCGAGGTCAAGAGCGGCGCCAACCTGGTCGTGCGCGCGGGGATCAAGCAGTTCCCCTTCCCCCACCTGGCCTACCAATGCGGCATGGGCAAGTGCGCAACCTGCGCCTGCAAGGTGCTGGCCGGGGCCGAGCACCTGCCGGCGCCGAACTGGAAGGAAAAGAAGCAGCTGGGCGCCCACCTGGACGAGGGCTTTCGCCTGGTCTGCCAGCTCTGGCCGGAGCACGACCTAGAGCTGGCGCAAGTGCCGCTGCCGGCCGCCCCTGCCAGCAATACCCACCCCGCAGGCACAGCGCCCGCCACCCCTGCTGCCTGAGGAATGCCCATGTTTGTGATCTTGACCAGCAAGCCCGGCCAGTACCGCACACAAGCCAATGCCGACATTGCGCTGTGCGAAGCCTGGGATTACCACTTCTGCGGCCGCCTGCTGGCCCGCTTTGCGGTGGGCGAGTTGCTGCGCGAAACCAAGGTGCAGGTGATCGAGGATGGCCCCGGCGGCACCACCAACCTGGTGCCTTCCAAGTTTCTGGAGCGCTTTGACTCGCTGGAGCAAGCCCGCCAGGAGCTGCAGCACCTGTGCCAGTTCGGCGCGCTCGATGCCACGCTGACCACAGCCCCCCTCACCTCTGTGCCCGCCGCCTGATTGCCCCGTATGCCCACCATCACCTTTGTCAGCAACGACAACAAGACCGTCGAAGCCCCGGAAAACAGCAACCTGCTGCGCGTATCGCTGCGCGAGAAAGGCGGCATCCCCTTCAAATGCGGCGGTGGCCTGTGCGGCACCTGCAAATGCCGCATTGAAGAAGGCCTGGCCCACACCGATGCGATCAAGGCCAAGGAGCGCAAGCATTTCAGCGATGAAGAGTTTGCGCAGGGGCACCGCCTGGCCTGCCAGACCTTTGTCAACGGCGACATCAAGGTCAGCTGGGTGCCCCGGCCATGAGCGCATGGACGGCGATGGCCGAGCACCTCTCCTGGGGCCGCTACCTGGCCATGGGGCTGATGGTGCTCGCCGGTGCCGCCATGCAGGGCGTCGGCGGCCTGGGCTATGCGATGTTCTGCGCGCCGCTGGCGGCGATCTTCTTCCCCGAGCTGGTGCCCGGCCCCTTGCTGGCCGTGGGCGCGCCGCTGGCCTTGCTGGCTTATCTGCGTGAGCGCGATGCCCTCAACCGCCAGGTCGCTGCCGCCACCTTGGTGGGCCGGGTCATCGGCACCTTTGCGGCCGCCGGGCTGCTGGTGCTGTTCAGTGCCCATGCGCTGTCGGTTCTGTTTGCGGTGCTGATCCTGGCCGCCGTCAGCCTCAGCACCCTGGGCTGGCGCGTGCAGCCCAGCACCACCAACCTGTCGATTGCCGGTGTGGCCAGCGGCATCATGGGCACCATCACCGCCGCGGGCGGCCCGCCGTTTGCGATTGCGATGCAGCACCTGGCGCCGGCGACGATGCGCTCCACCCTCGGTGTGGTCTTTTTTGCCGGCACCATCGTCTCGCTCACCGCGCTTGCCTGGGTGGGGCGCATGGGCAGCGGCCAATGGCTGCTCAGCCTGGTGCTGCTGCCCTGGATGCTGGGCGGCTTTCTGGCCTCCAACCGGCTGGCCCGCCATGTCTCCAAGGCCACCATCCGCCGCTGGCTGCTGGGCACCGCCGCCGTCAGCGCCTGCATCATCCTGCTGCGCGTCTGGCTCTGATTTCCACCCTCACCCACCCTACACACCATGCTGCACATCACCGATGCCATGGTGGACACCCTGGTGTCCACCGACCAAGCCCTGCAGGCCATGCACCGCGCCTTTGCCGCCTTTGGCGCGGGCGAGGCAGCGATGCAGGCGCGCGAGCGCACCGATGCCGGGGGCGTCAAGCTCTCCACGCTGGGCGCCGTCATCCCCGCACAAGGCGTCACCGGCGCCAAGGTCTACACCACCATTGCCGGCCAGTTCAACTTTGTCATCCTGCTGTTCTCAACCGAGACCGGCGCGCCGCTGGCCACCCTCGATGCCAATGCGATCACACGCCTGCGCACCGCCGCGACCACGGTGCTGGTGGCCCAGCATCTGGCGCCCGCCAATGCGCGCCGTCTGTTCCTGTGCGGCGCCGGCGTGCAAGGCCTCGCCCATGCGCAGCAGATGGTGCAGCACTTCGGGCTGCAGCGCATCGATGTGTTCGACCCCTATGCACCCAACGGCCTGGAAGCACGCCTGGCGCAGCTGACCGGTCTGCCCGAGACGCAGATCCGCCGCGTGGCGCACACCCAGGGCGTCGGCGAGGCCGACATCATCGTCACCGCCTCGCGCGCCAAGGAGCCGCTGTTCAACGGGGAACATGTCGCCCCCCATGCACTGGTCGCTGCGATTGGCTCCAGCCTGCCCCACACCCGCGAGCTTGACGATGCCTTGCTGGCGCGTGCGCAGCTGATTGCCGTGGAATGGAAAAAACAGGCGACCAGCGAAGCGGGCGACCTGGTGCTGGCGGACCCGGGCTTGTCGCTGGCGGGCAAGCTGGTGGAGCTGGGCGATATCGTCAGCGGCCGCTATGCCGTCAGCGCGCAGCCGGCCATCCGGCTGTACAAGGCCGTGGGCGTGGGTTTGGAAGATATTGCGCTGGCGGGTGTGGCTTACCAGAACTACCTGGCCAGCCAATCGTAAACGCGGAACTCAGGGCTCGATGCCGGCCGCGTTGTAGATATGGCGCGCGGCCAGCAGGCCGGCCAGTTCCGGATCGCCCTTGATCACCGCGCGCAGGATGGCGGCATGCTCTTCCCAGTTCTGGGGCGCACGCGCCTGGCTGCGGGGCGCAAACAGCACTTCGGTGCGGTCACGCAGGGACAGCATCACCTCTTGCAGCACGGAGTTGGCGGCGATCTTGCCCAGCGCCAGGTGGAACTTCTGGTTCAGCACGGCCAGCACATCGGCATCGCCCGAATGGGCGTTCTTGGTGCCCTCGGCCAGCAAGGCCTCCAGCGCGGCAATCTGCTCGGGGTCATGGCGCTTGGCGGCCAGGCGCGCATTGAGCGCCTCCAGGGTGGCGCGCACCTCGACCAGCTCGCGCAGCAGGTCGCCATGGAACTTGGCCACCGAGGCACCACGCCGGGGCTCGATGATCACCAGGCCACTGGCAGCCAGCTGGCGCAGGGCCTCGCGCACAGGCATGCGCGAGACCGAAAACTCCTCGGACAGACGCTCCTCCACCAGCCGCTCCCCCGAGGCGAGTTCGCCAGACATGATCTTCTCGCGCAAGGCCTCCACCAGCTGCTGGGTCAGCGGCGAGTGGTTCAGTGCAGGTTTTTTGTCTCCGTTGGCAATGGGCATGAAAGTCGGTCCGTTCGGTACGTTGCAAGCCCCGGGTTGCGGCATCGGCTGCCATGCTCCCCCAGGGTCGCACCCAGTTTACATGCCCGGCAAGGGTTTGCAGCGCCTTCGCCGTGCCTTGTATACAGAAATCGGCGTTCAGCGCTGGGTGCGGCGGATCTCCGCCAGCGAGCGCGTGTCCTGCATCGCCTGCGCCCAGAGACGGCCCGGCTCCAGCTCAGCGAGGCGCTTGGCCTGCCAGCGCACAAAGGCATTTTCGATGGCCGAGAGCCAGCCCAGTGACGCGGGCAACAAGGCCTGGCGGGGCTCGCGCAGGTTCAGCAGATCGGTTTGCTGGGCAGCAATGGCTTGGGAAGCAGTGTTCTTCATCGGATAGCTCCTGGATGACCTAGTAATTACCCTAGTGTATCCAGTGTACAAATCCATGTCCTTGATCTGGGTTCATAACCATGCGCTATCCAAGCCTTTGATACGGCTTGCAAATACAGGCAAAAACAGCATTCCCCCAGCGCTGTGAACCTTGTTCATCCAAAGCCATCACCTCGAATTCCTTCAGAGAATTTTTCTTTTTTGTATACGAAAACTAACTTATTGGCTATTTAACCCGGGTTTATCGCATGCTGCGACGCAATATTTCTGGTATTCCCTGATGATTTTTTGATTCATTGTATTTAGTATACAAATTGGCTGTATCAACATACCAAGGAGTAGCCACGATGGATCCGTCAGTCTCTATAGGCCCCGCGCACTGGGCCTACCTCGCCGGGGTGCTGGTCATCATCTTGACCATGGCCTTCCGTGCCAATGTGGTGGTGCCATCGATACTGGCCACCGTCGTCGTGGCCCTCGCCTGGAGCGGCAGCTTCATCACCGGCATTGGAAGCATATTCAGTGCCAGCATGGTGGCCGCCAAGGAGTTGTTCAACATCTTTCTGATCATTGCGCTGATGACGGCCTTGCTCAATGCGCTCAAGGACCTGGGCTCGGACATCCGCATGGTCAAGCCCTTTCGCGCGGTGATGAAAAACGGCCACATGGCCTATTTCATCCTGGCGCTGGTCACCTACCTGATCTCGCTGTTCTTCTGGCCCACGCCTGCGGTGCCACTGGTGGCGGCCGTGCTGCTGCCGGCAGCGATTGCAGCGGGCCTGCCGCCCATCGCAGGGGCGATGGCCATCGCGATTGCCGGTCAGGGCATGGCGCTGTCGTCGGACTATGTGATTGGCGTGGCACCAGGCATCAGCGCCAAGGCCGCCGGCGGCATCAGCGCTGTGGCGGTGGCCGACAAGGCACTGCTGCTGTCCTGGGTGGTCGGCATGATTGCGCTGTTCCTGTCGTACTTCAAGGTGCGCAAGCTCATCGTGCCCAGTGACAACGCACTGCTGGAGCGCTGGGAACTCAACCCCGCCGGCATCAGCGCGCAGATCGAAGGCGCTGGCGCCTTTGACAAGGCCGAGATCGCCAAGGGCACGGCCCACGAAAACGACCTGGGCACCAACTCCGAGCTGGAAGCCGAGTTGCGCAAGACCCAACCGCTGGCCTCGGCCTCCAGGCTGTTTGCCGTCGTCACGCCATTGGCCTTTCTGGTGGTGATTCTGGTGATGGTGGCGCCCAAGTTCACCACCAGCGTGCCCGAGCTCAAGGGCGGCGACGCGGCCATGCTGATCGGCGGCGTGGCTGCGCTGCTGATGATCTGGGCCACCACGGCAGCGCGCGGCTTTCGCAAGATGCTCGATGGCGCGGCGGACCACATCACCGATGGCTTCGTCTTCGCGTTCAAGGCCATGGGTGCGGTGCTGCCCATTGCCGGCTTCTTCTTCATCGGCTCGCATGAGACCGCCGGTCCCATCCTGGGCATTGCCGCCGGCCAGCCGGTGCCCGATCTGCTGTTCGAGCTGGTCAAGGCCAGCCAGCACCTGATTCCCGACAGCCAGCTGCTGGTGTCCTTTGGTGTGCTGCTGATGGGCATGATCACCGGCATTGACGGCTCGGGCTTTGCCGGCCTGCCGCTGACCGGCACCTTGTCCGGAGCGCTGGGCCCTGCCTCCGGCATGGATGTGTCGGCGCTGGCCGCCCTGGGCCAGATGGGCGCGGTATGGACCGGCGGTGGCACCCTGATTGCGTGGTCCTCGCTGATCGCGGTGGCAGGCTTTGCGCGGGTGAATGTGCTGGAGCTGGCCCGGGCGCTGCTGATACCTGTGGTGCTGGGTCTGATGGCAGCCGTGTTCACCGCTGTCGCTCTCTGGGGCGCTTGAGATGGCGCAGCTGCACCGCCAGGACGCGCCAGGCGCAGCAGGCGTACTGGGCCGGGGCGCGATGGTGGCCACCGGCCACCCGCTGGCTGCGGCGGCCGCGCAGGCCCAGCTGCAGCAAGGCGGCTCGGCCGTCGATGCCGCGATTGCTGCCGATGCGGTGCTGGGCGTCGTCGAGCCGATGGCTACCGGTGTGGGCGGCGACCTGCTGGCCATGCTGGTGCCACCGGGCCAGGCCCCACTGGCCTACAACGGCACCGGGCGTGCGCCGCAGGCTTTGACAGCCGATCTGGTCGAGGCCCTGCCCCAGCGCCGCATCCCGGAGCGCCACCCGCTGTCGGTCACCACGCCCGGCGTGGTGCAAGGCTGGTGGGACCTGCACCAGCGCTTTGGCCAACGCCCGTGGGCGCAGCTGTTCGATGCGGCCGTGCAGGCCGCCAGCCAGGGCTTTGCCGTGGCCCCGGTCGCTGCACGTGAATGGGCGCTGTTCCAACCGGTGATAGCCCGCGATGCCGCCAGCGCCGCGCTGTACCGCGCCGATGCGCCGCCCCGCGCAGGCGAGCGCTTTGACAACCCGGCCCTCGCCCGCTTGCTGCAGGCGGTGGCTGCGCAGGGGCCGCAGGCCTTCTATGCCGGCGCCATTCCCGCTGCCTGCGCCGCTGCGGTGCAGGCAGCCGGCGGCGTGTTGGCCGCGGCAGATTTCAGCGCCCACCAGGGCAACTTCTGCACGCCGGTGAGCACCTCGTTTCGCGGCGCCACCATCTACGAATGCCCGCCCAACACCCATGGCGTGGCCGTGCTCCATGCTCTGGCCGCCATGCAGGACCAGGCCATCGATATGGCCAGCGCGGCCACCCAGGTCGCGCTGGTGCAGGCGATGGAGGCAGCGATGGCCCATGCCCAGCAGACCGTGGCCGACCCGGCCGGCAATACCGTCTGCACCACCGTGGTGGATGGCGATGGCCTGGCCATCAGCCTGATGAGCAGCGTGTTCAAGCGCTTTGGCTCGGGCATTGGTGTGGCCGAGGGCGGCTTTGTGCTGCAGAACCGGGGCCATGGTTTTTCGCAGCCCGGCCATATCAACGGACCGGCGCCGGGCAAACGCCCCTACCACACGGTAGTGCCGGGCGCTGCCACGCGCGATGGCCAATTCCTCGGCGTGTTTGGCGTGGTGGGCGGCGCGATGCAACCCCAAGGCCAGGTGCAGCTGCTGTGCCGCATGCTGGCCGGCGGCGAGGCGCCGCAGCCCGCGTTGAACCAGCCGCGCTGGCGCCTGGAAGGCGGCCGCGTGCTGGCAGTGGAGGCAGGCATGCCGCCTGCGATCACCGCTGCGCTGCGGGCCCAGGGCTACCGCGAGCCGAGTGGCGAAGGCGAGCTGGGCGGGCGCAGCGACTTTGGTGGCGCGCAGTGCATCTGGCGCCTGGCCGATGGCCAGCTCTGCGGCGCATCCGACCACCGCAAGGACGGCCTGGCGCTGGCCGTCTGAGCCGCTTCAGCGCGGCGCCTTGGCGGGCGCCAGCGCCTCGTCGATCACCTCGATCCAGTGGCGCACCGGCACATCGGTGCCCGACTGCAAATGCGAGATGCAGCCGATATTGGCCGACAGGATCGCGGCAGGTGGTGCATCGCTGCAGGCCTGGTTCAGGGTGCCGATCTTGCGGTCGCGCAGCTGGTGCGCAATCTCGGGCTGCAGCAGCGAATAGGTGCCGGCCGAGCCGCAGCACAGGTGCGATTCCACGCGCGAGACGCGGATGTCAAAACCCAGGCGGCGCAGACTGGTCTCCACCCCGCCGCGCAGCTTCTGGCCATGCTGCAAGGTGCAGGGCGGGTGGTAGGCCAATGGGGCCTCGGGCAGGTTCAGCTGGCCCTGCAGGCGCTGCTCCAGCTCGGGCAGCATGTCGGGCAGCAGCTCGCACAAATCACGCGCCAGCGCAGCAATCGCAGCGGCCCGCGCCGCATAGGCCGGGTCATGGCGCAGCAGATGGCCGTAGTCCTTCACCATCACGCCACAGCCCGAGGCCGTGGTCACAATGGCCTCGACCTGTTGGCTCTCCACATGGGGCCACCAGGCATCGATATTGGCTCTCGCCTGCGCCAGCGCGCCCTGCGGGTCGCTCAGGTGCTGCTGCACCGCGCCGCAGCAGGCGGCGGCTGGCGTCACCAAGGTCTGGATGCCCACGGCATCGAGCACCCGCGCAGCGGCCGCATTGATATTGGGCAGCATCACCGGCTGCACGCAGCCGGCCAGCATCAGCACCTTGCGCGCATGGCTGCGTGTGGGCCACTTGCCGGCACGCGGTACGCGCGCCAGCTTGGCCTTGAGCGCTGCCGGCAGCACCGGGCGGGCCAGCCGCCCCAGCGCCAGCGCCGGTCCAAAGGCCTTGGACACCATGCCCTTGCGCAGCGCCCAGCGCTGCAGGCGCTCGGCCGCCGGGCGCTCCACCTTCTGGTCGACGATGTGGCGGCCAATGTCGAGCAGCTTGCCGTACTGCACGCCGCTGGGGCAGGTCGATTCGCAGTTGCGGCAGGTCAGGCAGCGGTCCAGGTGGGTCTGGGTCTTGCGGGTGGGCTCCTGGCCTTCGAGCACCTGCTTGATCAGGTAGATGCGGCCGCGCGGGCCGTCGAGCTCATCGCCCAGCAGCTGGTAGGTGGGGCAGGTGGCGGTGCAAAAGCCGCAATGCACGCACTTGCGCAGAATGGCCTCGGCCTCCTGGCCTTCGGGGGTGTCTTTGAATTCGGGGGCTAATTGGGTTTGCATGGTGCAGGGGTGCCTCGATTAGCTGAGCTCAGCTTAGCTCAACGCCCAGTCGCCCAGGCGGCCGGGATTGAAGATGCCATGGGGGTCGAACGCCTGCTTGAGCCGCTGCTGCACCTGGCGCAGCGCGGGCGAGGCGGGCGTGAAACCAAAATCATCGGATGCGGCCAGGCCCACCTGGGGGCCGGGCCGGAAACACACGGCGCTGCCGCCCACACTGGCGGCCAGCGCCTGCAAGGCCTGGGCATGCTGCATGGGGGCCTGCACCCAGCGCAGTGCGCCGCCCCATTCCATCAGCGGCTGCAGGCCTGCTTCGGTGCAGGGCAGCACCGGCGTGGTGGCCGGCAGCGACAGGCGCCACAGCGCATGGCTCGGGTCCATGTCGCTGAACCAGGGCAGTTGCTGCTCGCGGCAGGCCAGCCAGGCGACATCTGCCTGGCCGTGGTCCAGCATCGTGCCACCCATGCCATCCAGGGCCGACTGCACCGCCGCGACCGCACCGCGCAGCCGCACCAGCAGATGGCCTTGCTCGCCCTCGCCGGATTGCTGCCACAGGCTGGCATTGATGGGCAGCGGCTTGGCGCGCCAGGCCGAGAGTTTGTCCAGCGCCTGCTGCGCTGTGCATTCGTAGTACAGCGTGGCCTGCGCGCGCTGCATCGGCAGCACCTTGAGGCTGATGTCGGTCAGCAGGCCCAGGGTGCCCCAGGCACCGGCCATCAGGCGCGACACGTCATAGCCCGCGACGTTCTTCATCACCTGGCCGCCAAAGCGCAGCAGCTCGCCCTGCCCATTGATCAGCTCCAGGCCCAGGATGTAGTCGCGCACGGCGCCGACTGCTGCCCGCGAGGGGCCGGACAGGCCCGCCGCCACCATGCCGCCGACCGTGGCGCCGGGGCCAAAATGCGGCGGGTCAAAAGCCAGGCACTGGCCGCATTCGGCCAAGGCCTGCTCCAGCGCCGCCAGCGGCGTGCCGGACCGCACGGTCACGACCAGCTCACTGGGCTCATAGCTGATGATGCCGCTGTAGCTGCGGGTGTCGAACACCTCGCCGCCCAGGCGTGCACCATAAAAATCCTTGCTGCCACCGCCCCGGATGCGCAGCGGCGTCTTGTGGGCATGGGCGGATCGAACGCGCTCCTGCCAGTCGAGCACGGTGGGGGGAAGAGAGGCAGCCACAGCTTGGTCCATGGCACCATGGTAGCGACAGTTGCGCCCGGCGTACGGCGCTCAAGTTAGATAGGGGACTTTGCGCAGGTTCTCAGAACCCATGCCCGATTTCCCGCCAAGGCTGGGTCGGCAGGCCGGCCACGCCGACGCGCATCGCGAACACGCAGCCTGACAGCGGCAGTTGGGCCAGCTCGTCGCGGCTGCGGCCGTGGCGGGCGGAGGTGACGTACAGGGTGCGGCCATCGCTGCCGCCAAAGCAGGGCATCGTGGGGCACAGCGCCGGGGTGTAGTGGTTGGCGAGGATGCGGCCCTGCGGGGAGATCTGCAGCACGCGTCCGCCCTCGTACATCGCGCACCAGTAGTTGCCTTCGACGTCGACAGCGGCGCCATCGGGCCGGCCGCCGTAGCCGGGCTCGCCCGGTGTCCAGCCCTCGGGCTTGCTGTCAAAACGGATGAAGACCTCACCCTCGCCTTGCGGATAGCCGCTCACGTCGCAGGCAAATTTCTTGACCGTGTGGCTGGGTGTATCGGCCCAGTACATCGTGCGGCGGTCGGGCGACCAGGCCAGGCCATTGGCGTTGGAGACGCCATCGAGCACCTTGCGCACCGTCGTGGTGCCTGTCAGGCCATCGATGCAGTAGAGCGCTGCTACCGGCTCGCGCGGGCCGCTGGCCGGCTCGTGGATGGTGCCCACCCAGAAGCGGCCCTGGGCATCACAGCGGCCATCGTTGCCGCGCTCGGTGGCGGGGTCGATCGGCAGGCGCGCGATGTCGTGCAAGGTACCGCCCCAGTGGGTGGCGCGGCAGATGCGGTCACGCAGCACGACGATCCAGCCGTCCAGCGCGCCGCCGCTGCGGGCCGGTGCCATGCAGCCAGGCTCGGCAGGCATGTCCCAGCGGTCCATATAGCCCGATCCGGGCATCGTGCGCCACAGCTGCTTGCCAGCCACATCAACGCCATAGAGAACACCACCGCTGGCTTGCCAGAAAGGAGACTCCCCCAACGCAAAGGGCTGGCTGACCACGGTATGCCAGATCATGGCGTTCCTTTAAAAATGAATTGCATGGAAAACCCTAAGCATTATCTGTGCCACCTGGCTTGCCGAGAAACTGGCTTATGGAATATAGGACAGCGGCAACGCGGTGGTGAACTTCAGCTCCTCCATCGCAAAGCTGGACGACACATCCAGCAACTGGGTATCGGCAATCAGCCGCTTGTAGACCTTGTCGTAGGCAGCAATATCGGGCACCACCACGCGCAGCAGGTAGTCCACCTCGCCGCTCATGCGGTAGAACTCCACCACCTCGGCAATAGCGGCCACCGCAGCGCGAAAGCGCTCAAACCATTCCTGGCTGTGCGTGCTGGTGCGCACCGCGACAAACACGGTCACGCCCACATTGACCTTGTCGCGGTCCACCAGTACCACCTGGCGCTTGATGACCCCGGCCTCCTTGAGCCGCTGGATACGGCGCCAGCAGGGCGTGGCCGACAGCCCGACCTGGGCTGCCAGTTCGGCGACCTGGGTCTCCGCATCGGCCTGCAGCAACTCCAGCAGTTTACGGTCAATGGAATCCAGTTTCATTTTTTAAGAGATTTTTAGAATAAGAATCTAATATTGTCCAATACCTGGCGAATTTTGCGGCTGTATTCCCTGGCCCGGCCTCGACAATGTGGGCATGGAAATCTACCTCGACGCCAACGCCACCACCCCCGTCCTTCCCCAGGCCCGCGCCGCTGCCCTGGCGGTCATGGCCGATGCCTATGGCAACCCCAGCAGCATCCATGGCAGCGGCCTCAAGGCCCGTGCGCTGCTCGACGAGGCGCGCGCTGCCGCACGCCAGGTGCTGGAGGTGCCCAGCGGCCAGCTGCTGTTCACCAGCGGCGCGACCGAGGGCATCCAGACGGCCGTGCTGTCCGCGCTGAGCGCGCTGCGCCAGCGCCGTGAGGCAGGCGACAGCAGCCCCATGCAGCTGCTCTACGGCGCGACCGAACACAAGGCCGTGCCCGAGGCCCTCAAGCACTGGAATGCCGTGCTCGGCCTTCACCTGCCGGTCACCGCCATCCCCGTGGGCATCGATGGCCGCCATGACCTGGCCTGGCTGCGCACGCAGGCCCCCTCGGCCGGCCTGGTGTGCACGATGGCCGCGAACAACGAAACCGGCGTGGTCAGCGACCTCGATGGCATTGCCGATGCGCTGCGCGGCAGCCCGGCGCTGTGGCTGGTCGACGGCGTGCAGGCGCTGGGCAAGCTGGCGCTCCAACCGGTGGAGCGCGGCATCGACTACGCACCGTTTTCCGGCCACAAGCTCTATGCGCCCAAGGGCGTAGGCATGCTCTATGTGCGCGAGGGCGCGCCCTTTACCCCGCTGCTGGCCGGCGGTGGCCAGGAAGGCGCGCTGCGCGCCGGTACCGAAAACATGGCTGGCATTGCCGCGCTCGGCGCGGTGCTGCGCGCGCTGCAGGACGGCAGCAGCTTTGCCAACGCCGCCACGATGACCGCCCACCGCAGCCAGCTGGAAGCGGCGCTGCGCGATGCCTTTGCCGGTCTGGTGTTCAACGCCCCGCCCGCGCTGTGCCTGCCCACCACGTTGAACTTCTCCGTGCCGGGCCTCAGCGCCAAACTGCTGCTCGATCTGTTTGATGCCGCCGGCCTGCGGGTCAGCGGTGGCTCCGCCTGCAGCGCCAGCAAGGCCCAGCCCAGCTATGTGCTCGAAGCCATGGGCCTGCCCGCCTGGCAGACGGCCGCTGCGGTGCGCATGTCCTTTGGCGCTGCCGATTCGGCCGAGATGATCGCCGAGGCCTGCCAGCGCATCCGCGCCTGCGGCGCCGCACTGCGCGCCAACTGCCTGGTGGAAGCGCCTGAAGACACCGCCCACGGTGCTGCCCCGCTGCTGACGCGCTTTGTCGTCGATGGCGCCTGCTGCTACCTGCTGGCCGATGCCGCCAGCCAGCGCTGCGTGGTGGTCGATCCGCTGCCCGAGCTGGTCGGGCGCCTGGCGCAATGGCTGCGCTGCCGGGGCTTCACGCTGGCCGCCGTGCTGGACACCCACAGCCATGGCGACCATGCCTCATCGGCGGCCGAGCTGCGCGCGGCCGTGCCCGCTGCGCTGCAGGCCGCTGGCGCGGTAGATGCGCTGGGCTGGCCCCAAGGCGCCACGCAGATCGACCTGGGCGCCTACCGCCTGAGCCGGCTGGCGCTGCCCGGCCACACGGCCGACTCCACCGCCTATCTGCTGCATGAAGGCGCGCAGCTGCAGTTGGCGCTGGTCGGCGATACCGTGCTGCCTGGCGCGCTGGGCCGCAGCGATTTTGCGCAGAGCGCGCCGCTCGCCTATGCGGACAGCCTGCGCCTGCTGGCGGAGACCGTGGGCCCGCAGACCCTGCTGCTGCCCGGCCATGACTACGACCACCGCTTTGCCTGCACCCTGGCCGTCGAGGCTGCTGCCCAGCCGCTGCTGGCCGGCGTGCTGCAGGGCCAGCTGGATGCTGCCGCCTTTGCCGCTGCCAAGGCTGCACTGGAGCAGGACCTGGCCCCCACCGCCTACCAAACGATGGCCTGCGGCGCCCGCGTGGAGGCGGCCACGCCCGCCGCATGTGTGGAACTGCCCGCGGCCCGTGCGCAGGCACTGCAGCAGGCCGGCAGCGCCGCGCTGCTGGTGGATGTGCGCGAGCCCTATGAGCAGCAACTGGGCCAGGCGCCGGGCATGGACGAGGGCGCCAGCAGCCAGGCCGTACCGCTGTCGGGCCTGCTCAATGCACTGCCGCAGTGGCTGGCCTTGCCGGCCGATACCCCCGTGGTGTTCTACTGCCGCAGCGGCAACCGCAGTGCCCAGGCGGCCCATGCATTGCGCCGGCTGGGCCACCACCAGGCCTTCAGCGTGGCCGGTGGCCTGGCGCTGTGGCCAGAGCGTGCCCCGGCATCGGTCTCAGCCGTGTTTCAGGAGCAGATCGTAGACAGGTTCTGAGCGCCAGCACGGCGAAAAAAAAAAGGCCGGCCGGGTTGTACACCCGTCCGGCCCCCCAAGGAGTATCCGCAAGAATCAACGTCCGTAGGCCGCTTCGCCGTGGGAGGTGATGTCCAGGCCTTCGCGTTCGGCCTCTTCCGTCACCCGCAGGCCACCGGTCAGCAGACCTGCCACCTTGTACGAGATCCACGCGGCCACCGCAGACCACACGATGGTGATCAGCACGCCCTTGGTCTGCACCCAGATCTGGTGGGCCATGTTGTAGCCTTCCGGCTCGACGCCACCCAGGCTGGAGGCGCAGAACACACCGGTCAGGATGGCACCCAGGATACCGCCCACGCCGTGCACACCGAAGACGTCGCAGGTGTCATCGACCTTGAGCAGGCGCTTGAGGCCGGACACACCCCACAGGCACAGCGCACCGGCGAGCAGACCCATCACGATGGCACCCATGGGGCCGACAAAACCGGCTGCCGGGGTGATGACCACCAGGCCACCGACGGCACCCGAAGCGGCACCCAGCATCGAAGGCTTGCCCTTGTGCAGGGTTTCGCAGACCAACCAGCTCACGCAAGCTGCGCCGGTGGCCACGATGGTATTGATGAAGGCCAGACCGGCAATACCGTTGGCAGCACCTGCCGAGCCGGCGTTGAAGCCGAACCAGCCCACCCACAGCAGCGATGCGCCCACCATGGTCAGAGTCAGGTTGTGGGGCGCCAGCGCTTCGCGGCCAAAGCCCAGGCGCTTGCCCAGCACATAGGAGCCCACCAGACCGGCCACACCGGCGTTGATGTGCACGACGGTGCCGCCGGCAAAGTCCAGTGCGCCATCCTTGCCCAGCAGACCACCGCCCCAGACCATGTGGGCAATCGGCAGGTAGCTCAACGTGAACCACAGCACCGCAAAGATCATCACGGCAGCAAACTTGATGCGCTCGGCAAAGGCACCGACGATCAGCGCCACGGTGATGGCGGCAAACGTGGCCTGGAACGAGACGAACACATACTCAGGCACAGTGGCCATCGCACCCGAGAGCGTATCCGGGGTGATGCCCATCAGGAACACCTTGCCGAAGTCGCCAAAGAAGTTGCCTTCGCCGGAGAAGGTCAGCGAGTAGCCGTAGATGGTCCACAGCACGGTGATCAGCGAAAAGATCGTGAACACCTGGGCCAGCACCGACAGCATGTTCTTGCTGCGCACCAGACCACCGTAGAACAGCGCCAGACCCGGGATGACCATCAGGATCACCAGCATGGTCGAGGTCATGATCCAGGCGGTATCGCCCGCGCTCAGAACGGGAGCTGCCGCATCAGCCGCAGCCGCGTTGCCCGCAGTGGCCAGTGCCACCGCCGCCAGCCCTGCCAAGGAAAGTAGTCGTCTCATGTTGTTCACACCTTCAAGATAAATTGGCTTGTAGCGCGCGCCTTGCCAGCGCGGAGCGCTGTTTTTTTAGATTGCGTTCGGGCCGGTTTCGCCGGTACGGATACGCACCACCTGCTCCAGCGGGGAGACAAAGATCTTGCCGTCGCCGATCTTGCCGGTGCGCGCGGCGTTCTCGATGGCCTCGATCACCCGGTCCACCAGGTCCTCGGCCACCGCGATCTCCAGCTTCACCTTGGGCAGGAAATCCACCACGTACTCGGCGCCTCGGTACAGCTCGGTATGGCCCTTCTGACGTCCAAAGCCCTTGACCTCGCTCACCGTGATGCCTTGCACCCCAATATCGGACAGCGCCTCACGCACTTCATCGAGCTTGAAGGGCTTGATCACCGCCACTACCAGTTTCATGTTCATAAGTTCTCCTGTCGTCACTTATTGCAGCGGCGCTGCATCAAAAAGCCTTGGTCAGCGACACGATCGCACGACCCTTGTTCACAAAGCCGAAGGCGCCTGTCTTGTTGGCACCCACCCAGGCGGCACTCAGCGAGAACCCGTCACCCAGGTCATAGGCACCGCCCACGCTGTAGTCCAGGTAGTTGGGCACGCCCAGGTCCTTGATGTCGCTGGAAAATCGGGTGTAGCCCACGGCCAGCTTCAACGTGGTTTTGGGCGCCACTTCCTGCGCAAACGCCACATTCAGGTAGCCGGTGTTGCGGCCCTTGTACGTGCTGTCGTACTTGGTGCCGGCCCAGCCAAAGTAATCCTTCGATACGGTGTGCGAGTACTTCACGGTCACCGGGCCGTAGGTGCCCGAGCCGTACAGTTCGGTGGTGTTGCCCAGCGTGTTGCCGGGATAGACATAGGTCAGCAGACCCAGGTCCCAATCCACATCGGCGGCCTTGAACTTGTAGCCACCGTAGAAATCCATCTCCACCTTGTTGTTGTCGAGCCAGTCGACGGTGGAGTTCCAGTTACCCACATAAAAGCCGCTGTCGCCAAAGGCGTAATCGACCCCTCCCTGGAGTGCGGGCTTGACCCACTTGGCACTAGAGGACTTCTGGTCCTGACCGCGGAACTTGTAGTTCGTGGTCACGCTCACGTTGGCGGTCAGCTGCGCGCTCGCCACCACCGGCAGCGCCAGGAACGCTGCACCCGCCACCACCATCCAGCCTCTGTTGCTCATCGCCATTGCCACACTCCTTGTTGATGAATTCGACCCATCCGTTGGTGGCAAGCACAATGCACAGAGCGTGCCAAACCTAGCACCACCCCGCGCGTTGTGCGCACCAGACAAGCGCCGCCCGCTATGTTTTTTTGCAAATGCTTACGTTCTCAGCCGCCACCGGGCTGTGCGGGGCAAACGGCGCAGGCTGGGTGCCAGCGGCGCTGCCGCTGCGGGCTGGCGCCCCCTTGTCCCGAAAACCGACTTTTGCGATGCTGGCTGCAGCCGTGCCTCCAAGAGGTGCTTCGCAATGCACCAAAACGGTGCACAACCACAAGGAAGCCAGCCCATGAGTCTCGCCGTGGTGCACAGCCGGGCCCTGGTCGGGCTTACCGGCCACCCCGTCAGCGTCGAAGTCCATCTGGCCAATGGCCTGCCCAGCTTCACCTTGGTCGGCCTGGCCGATCTGGAAGTGAAAGAGGCCCGCGAGCGCGTGCGCTCGGCGCTGCAGAACAGCGGACTGGAGTTCCCGCACAACAAGCGCATCACCGTCAACCTGGCCCCGGCCGACCTGCCCAAGGAATCGGGCCGCTATGACCTGGCCATCGCGGTCGGCATTCTGGCGGCCAGCGGCGCCATCGATGCAGACCGGCTCCAGCACTACGAGTTTGCCGGCGAGCTGTCGCTGTCCGGCGCACTGCGGCCCGTGCGCGGCGCGCTGGCCGCGAGCATGGATCTGCACCAGCGCGGCCAGCATGTACGCCAGGTGCTGCCCCCGGGCAGTGCAGAGGATGCAGCGCTGGTGCCCGATGCCGAGGTCTACCGCGCCAGCCACCTGATGGACGTGGTGCAGCACTTTGCGCCGCAGGCCGCCAGCGCCGAGCCCGATGCAGCCCCCAGCCAGTGGCAGCGCATGCCCGCCCAGAACCGGCCGCCCGAGGCGCCCGGCGCCGACATGGCCGACGTCAAAGGCCAGACCGCCAGCAAGCGGGTGCTGGAGATCGCCGCCTGCGGCGGCCACAACCTGCTGATGCTGGGCGCACCGGGCGCCGGCAAATCGATGCTGGCCCAGCGCTTTGCCGGCCTGCTGCCTGCGCTGAGCGTGGCCGAGGCCCTGGAGAACGCCGCCGTGCACAGCCTGGTCGGCGCCTTTGATGCCCGCAGCTGGGGCCAGCGCACCACCATGGCGCCCCACCACACCGCCAGCGCCGTGGCCCTGGTGGGCGGCGGCAGCCCGCCCCGGCCCGGTGCGATATCGCTGGCCCATTGCGGCGTGCTGTTCCTCGATGAATTGCCTGAGTTCCCCCGCAGCGCGCTCGAAGCACTGCGCGAGCCACTGGAGACTGGCCAGATCAGCATTGCCCGCGCCGCGCAGCAAGCCACCTTTCCCGCCCGCTTTCAGCTGATCGCTGCGATGAACCCCTGCCCCTGCGGCTTTCGGGGCTCGCGCCAGCGCGCCTGCCGCTGCTCGCCCGACCAGGTCAGCCGCTACCAGGCCCGCATCAGCGGCCCCCTCCTCGACCGCATCGACCTGCACCTGGAAGTCAGCCCCCTGCCCGCCGATGAACTGCTGACCGCCCCGGCCGGCGAATCGACCGCCGCCATCCGCGAGCGGGTGACTGCGGCCCGCGCCCGCTCACTGCGGCGCCAGGGCATGCTCAACCAGCAGCTGCAAGGCCAGGCGCTCGATGCCCACTGCCAGGCCGAGCCCGCCGCGCTGCAACTGCTGCAAACCGCCGCCGCCCAGCTGGCCTGGTCTGCACGCGGCATCCACCGCAGCCTGCGCGTGGCCCGCTCGATTGCCGACCTGGCGCAGTCGGAGACCATCAGCCCGGCCCATGTGGCCGAGGCGGTGCAGTACCGGCGGGCATTGTTGGGTACGAGCGGCATGTAGGCAGCGCATGCCCATGCTCATCCCCGCCCTTATGCAAAAAACGCGTTTGCTAAGTCAGAAAAATTAGTTCCTCCCGCAACGCTGCCTTTGCACAATCCCCCCTTTTGCGCCGCGCAGCCCTGCTGCGACTGGCGGGTTTTTGAAAGCGGATATGGGCGTGAGCAAATTGGGCCAGTGGCGAGTCTTGGGCGTGGCGATGGCCTCGCTGTGTGTGGTGGCCGGTGCCAGTGCTGCAGGCGCAGCCAGCGCCCCCAGCGGTGCTCCCATCCGTATCGGCTTGCTGGCGCCGCTGACCGGATCGGGCGGCGCCTATGGCAAGGAAGAGGAAACGGCGGCCAAGGCCGCCGCTGCCCATATCAATGCCCATGGCGGTGTGCTGGGCCGGCCCTTGGAGATCGTGGTGGCCGATGACGAGACCACACCGACCGCCGGGGTGTCCGCCGCGCGCAAGCTGATCGATGTGGACGGCGTGGTGGCGATCACCGGCGTGTGGAGCAGTGCCGTGGCGCTGGCCGTGCGCCCGGTGGCGCTGGAGAAAAGCGTGGCCTTGCTGCCCGTGGGTTCGGCCGATGAGCTGACCGAAGGCGACAACAAGGGCCTGGTCTGGCGCTTCCAGACCAATGGCAAGAACTGGGGCCAGGCCTTTGCCAATGTGGCCTACAAGGATGGCGCCAGGACGGCCTCCATCCTGGTGCTGCAAACGCCCTTCACGCTCAGCACCGTCAAGCCCTTTGCCGAGCGCTTTACGCAGCAGGGCGGCAAGGTGCTCGACACCCTCTACTTCAACCCCAACCAGCCCTCGTACCGGGCCGAGGTGGAAAAGATCTTCAGCAAGAAGCCCGATGCGGTCTTCCTGCCCAGCTATATCCCCGAGTTCAGCGCCATCGTGCGCGAGATTTACCGCAGCGGCTACGAAAGCAAGCTCTACACCTTCAGCCATGCGGCCGACAGCGGCGGCAAGTTTGTGCAGAACGTGGGCAAGGCCGCCGCAGAGGGCGTGAACCATGTGCAGGCCACGCCGGTGGGCAACAACGCCAGCTACCAGCTCTACCTGAAGCAGACCCAGCAGCCCGAAGGCACGATCGTCGCGTTTGGCGCCAATGTGTTCGACGAGATCAATGTGCTGGCGCTGGCCATCGAAAAGGCCAAGAGTGCCAAGGCAGCCGACTTCAGCAAGGAAATCGCCAACGTGGTCAACACCAAGGGCCCCGATGTGCACGACCCCGTGCAGGGCCTGCAACTGATCCGCGCAGGCAAGCCTTTCCGCTACTCCGGCGCGACGGCGGACTTCCGCTTTGCGCCCAATGGCGACCAGGTGGACCTGGACTATGGCCACTACCGCGTGCTCAATGGCGTGAGCAAGCTGGTGGGCACCACCAAATGAGCCTGCAGACAGACGATCTGCTCACGGTTCAGGATGTTCATGTAGGTTTCGGCGAATTCACCGCCCTCGACGGTGCCCACCTGCGCATTGCGCGCGGGGGCATCACCGGCATGGTGGGGCCCAATGGCGCGGGCAAGTCCACGTTGTTCAATGTGCTCGGTGGCCAGCAGGCGCACCAGGGCGGCCGGGTGCTGTTCGACGGGCAGGACATCACGCACTGGTCCGTGCACCGCCGCGCCCAGGCCGGCCTCACCCGTACCTTTCAGATATCGCGCGAGATGGGCGCGCTCACCGTGCTGGAGAACCTGCTGCTCGCCGCCCCCCGGCAACCCGGAGAAAAGCTCTGGCATGCGCTGCTGAACACCGCTGCTGCGCGCCAGCATGAAGCCCAGGCGATGGCGCAGGCCCAGGCCCTGCTGGAGCGCGTGGGCCTATGGCGCCTGGCGCATGAGCGGGCCGACAGCCTCTCGGGCGGCCAGAAGAAACTGCTGGAGCTCTGCCGCGCGCTGATGCTCAAGCCCCGGCTGGTGCTGCTCGATGAGCCGGCAGCCGGTGTCAACCCGGTGCTGGTCGGCGAGATTGCGGACTTTATCCGCAGCCTGCAGGCCGAGGGCATGAGCTTTGCCATCGTGGAACACAACATGGACATGATTGCCGCCCTCTGCGACCCGGTGTATGTGCTGGCGCAGGGCAAGGTGCTGACCCAGGGCAGCTTTGCGCAGGTCTCTGCCCATGCGCAGGTGGTCGAAGCCTACCTCGGAGGTGTGGCATGAGCGCCGAACTGCGTCTGGACAACATCGTGGCCGGCTATGGCGCGCGCGCCGTGCTGCATGGCGTGAGCCTGGATGTCGCACCCGGCTCCAGCCTGGTGGTGGTCGGCCCCAACGGCTCGGGCAAATCCACCTTGATGCGCGTGGTCACCGGGCTGATCCGCCCGCAGTCGGGCCGCGTGCTCTGGGACGGCCGCGACATCACCGCCATCGACGCACCGGGCCGCGCGCGCCTGGGGCTGGGCTATGTGCCGCAGGAGGCCAATGTGTTCCGCAACCTCTCGGTGCTGGACAACCTCAAGCTCGGCCATGAGTTCATCGCCAGCGGTGGCGCCAAGGCCTTGCGCCAGCGGCTCGATGCGGTGCTGGCGCTGTTTCCCGAGATCGTTCCCAAGCTGAACGTGGCGGCCGGCTTGCTCAGCGGCGGCCAGCGGCAGATGGTGGCCATGGGCGCGGCGCTGATGCCATCGCCCCGCCTGCTGGCGCTCGACGAGCCCTCGGCCGGTCTGTCGCCGTTGAATGCATCGCGCCTGTTTGAGGTGGTGCAGCGCGTGGCGCAAACCGGCGTCACCCTGTTCATGATCGAGCAGAACACCCGCCTGGGTCTGGCCGCTGCCGACCAGGGCCTGGTGCTGGTGGCCGGCCAGGTACGGGCGCGCGCGCGCAGCCAGGAGCTGCTGGCCAACGGCCAACTTCAAAGTCTTTATCTGGGGGCGCACTGATGCTGGCGCAGCTCATCTTCAACGGCCTGGTCTCGGGCCTGCTCATTGCGTTGCCGGCGCTGTCGCTGGCCTTGATTTTCAGCGTGCTGCGCTTTGCCAACTACGCCATTGGTGCGATGGTGACCACCGGCGCCTACCTGGTCTATGCCTTCAACGGCCCGCTGAACTGGCCCTTGCCGCTGGCAGTGGCTGCCGGCATGGCGCTCAGCATTGCGCTGGCGCTGCTGCTCGACAGGCTGGTGTTTGCGCCGCTGCGTGGGCGCTCGGGCGTCACCTTGCTGGTGGCCTCGATCGGCCTGGGCCTGGTGCTGGAGAACCTGGTGCGCCTGGTCGCCGGCAATGCGCCGCGCGGCTTTGGGGTCGAGATCGCCCGGCCTGCGCGTCTGCTCGGTCTGCGCGTCAACCAGGAGCAGCTCATCACCCTGGCCTGCGTGCTGGCAGCGCTGGCGCTGGTGTGGCTGGTGTTCCGCTTCACGCGCCTGGGCCGGGCAATGCAGGCCGTGGCCGACAACCCCGATCTGGCGGATGTGCGCGGGATCTCGCGCAAAAAGGTGACGGCCGCCGTCTGGGCGCTGGCCGCCGCGATGGCGACCTTGTCGGGTGTGCTGATCGGCCTGGATTCGAATGTGGACCCGCAGATGGGTTGGAACTACCTGCTGCCGGTCTTCACCGCCGCGATCCTGGGCGGCATCGGCAGCCCGATGGCGGCAGTAGCCGGCGCGCTGCTGCTGGGCGTGACCGAAGAGCTGGCGACCCTGTTCCTGGCGCCCCACTACCGCACGGTGGTGGCCTTTGTGGTCATGGCCTTGTTACTGCTGCTGCGGCCGCACGGCCTGTTTGGCGCCAAGTGGGTGCGCAAATGACAAGCTATCTGATTGCAACCCTGGTGCTGGTGGTCATTGCCACCTTGTCGGGCCTGGCGCTGAACCTGCAATGGGGTCTGGGCGGCCTGGTCAATTTTGGCCTGTTCGGCTTTTACATGCTGGGCGCCTATGCCTGCAGCCTGCTGGAGATGCAGGGTGTGCCGCCTCTCACCGCCATGCTGCTGGCGCTGCTGCTGACGGCGGCGGCCAGTGCGCTGGTCAGCCTGATCTCGGTGCGGCTGAGCGAGGACTACCTGGCCATCGTCACGCTGGGCTTTGCCGAATCGCTGCGGCTCTTCATCAGCTACGAGGAGTGGCTGACCCGGGGCACCCTGGGCATCCCCAACATCGTGCGGCCGTTTGCCGACCTGGTGCCCACAGCCTGGCGGGACCTGTTCTTTCTGGGCTTCTGCCTGGTCTGGCTGGCGCTGGTGTTTGTGGTGCTGCAGCGTCTGGCGCGCTCGCCCTTCGGCCGCCTGCTGCGTGCCACGCGCGAGGACGCGGGCGTGGCCGAGGCACTGGGCAAGAACGTGCTCTGGGTGCGGGCGCGCAGCTTTGCGCTGGGCGGCGCCATCCTGGGCATTGCCGGCAGCCTGCACGCGTTCTACTACACCTATATCGACCCGACCCAGTTCACCACCATCCTGACCGCCTATGCCTTCATGGCGGTGATCCTGGGCGGGCGCGGCAGCCATGCCGGCGTGCTGGTTGCCGGCTTCACGGTGATCCTGCTGCTCGAGGGCAGCCGCATGCTGGCCGGCGTCATCCCCTGGCTCGATGGCGCGCAGCTGGCCGCCATCCGCCTGTCGCTGGTCGGCGTGCTGCTGCTGGCGATGCTGATCTTCAAACCCAACGGCTTGCTGCCGGAATACCGGCTGGGCCCCCGCTCTCAAGGAACCTCACCATGACCCGAATCACCCGCAAATCCCGCGACGACCTGCCCGCCGCAGAGCAACCGCTGTGGGACCGCATGCTGGCCGCTGGCGATTTTGCCGACCAGGCCGGCGTCATGGCGCAGCGCCTGCCGATCTTCTCGCAGACCTGGGCGCTGTTGCTGCAGCTGGGCCAGGAGGCGGTGCTGCCCAAGCGCTACACCGAGCTGGCCATCGTCACCGTCTCGCTGCTCAATGAATGTGAGTACTGCATCGACCACCACGGCCCCAAGCTGCAGGTCGAAGGCCTGTCGGCGGACGGCGTGCGAACGCTGCTGGACTACGCCAACCACCCCGAACTGAACGAGGTGGACCGCCTGGTGGTCGAGTACGCGATCGCGGTGACCCGGAACTGGAGCCAGACGCGCGACGAGATCTTTGTGCGCCTGCACCAGCACTTCAGCGAAGCGCAGATTGTCGAGCTGACCTGGCGCACCGCGCTGTGCGGCGCCTTCAACCGCTTCAACGACATCCTGCAGGTGCAGACCGCGCCCCTGGCCAGCCCGGCAGTCAGCGAAACCGCCGCACAGGCCTGAGCACCGAAAGCACCGTGACGGATCCCATCGCATGAGCAGACAGCCCCGGCGTGAACTGCGCCTCAACAGCTTCCAGATGGCTGCGCCCTCCCACAACTGGGCGGGCCTGTGGAAGCACCCGCGCGACAACCAGGCGCAATACCACCAGTTGCGCTACTGGGCGGACATGGCCCGCACCGCAGAGCGGGGCCTGCTCGACGGCATCTTCATTGCCGATGTGTTCGGCATCTACGACGTCTACGCAGGCAATGCCGATGCGGCCCTGGCGGCCGGCGCCCAGTCCCCGCAGCTGGACCCGACGATGCTCATCTCGGCGATGGCGCTGGTGACCGAGCACATCGGTTTTGGCGTGACGTCGAGCCTGAGCAACGACCACCCCTTCTCCTTTGCGCGGCGCTTCAGCACCCTGGACCACCTGACCCATGGCCGCCTGGGCTGGAACATCGTCACCGGCTACCTGGAGAGCGGCGCGCGCGGCCTGGGGCGCGACAGCCTGCGCGACCATGACGAGCGCTATGACGTGGCCGAAGACTTCATGGCCGCGATCTACCAGCTCTGGGAAGGCAGCTGGGAGGCCGGTGCTGCCGTGCGCGACAAGGACAGCGGCGTGTTCAGCCACCCCGAGCGCGTGCATGCGGTAGCGCACGACGGCCCCTACTACCGCGTGCATGGCCGGGCGCTGGCCGAGCCCTCGCCCCAGCGCACACCCTTGCTGTACCAGGCCGGCAGCTCCGCGCGCGGCCAGCAGTTTGCCGGCCGCCATGCCGAGGCCTGCTTCATCAATGGCCCCACGCCTGCGGCGGCCGCCAAGTCGGTCAAGGCGCTGCGCGATTCGGCACGCGACGCCGGCCGCGATCCCTACGATCTGCTCGCCCTGCTGGGCGCCACCGTGATCGTTGCGCCCACCAACGCTGAAGCCCAGGACCTGCGCGACGAGTACCGCCGCTACCTGGACAGTGCCGGCCAGCTGGCGCTGGTCTCGGGCTGGACCGGCATGGACCTGTCCCGGCTCGGCCTGGACGATGTGCTGCCCTTCGCGAAAACCAATGCCATCCAGTCCACCGTGGAGCACCTGACCCGCAACACGCCACAACCGCCCAAGGTGCGCGATCTGCTCGATTTCAGCCCGGTCGGTGCGCGGGCGCCGGTCTTCATCGGCTCGCCGGCCGATGTCGCCGACCAGATGGCCCACTGGGTCGCCGAGAGCGATATCGATGGCTTCAACCTCGTGCGCACCGTCATGCCCGAGAGCCTGGACGCCATCGTCGATCTGCTGATCCCCGAGCTGCAAAACCGGGGCATGTTCAAGACGCGCTATGCGGAAGGGTCCTTGCGCGAAAAGCTTTTTCCGGCAGGGGGCCAGCTGCTGCCGGCCAGCCACCCGGGGGCTGCTTACCGGCGCTGATGTTCCAGCGGGCGCTTACCTCAACTATCCCAAAAAACAACCCCCATCGCCCGGCAAAGAGCGATGGGGGATGGCATATCAGCGCACTAAGCCGCTTCAGGCTTCCGGCATCAGCGGCTCGCCCAGGTTCAGCATCAGGCGGTTGGCCCAGGCAAAGATGGCGTCCGAGTGCAGCAGGTCCAGCACCTCGCCGTCGTTCAGGCCCTCGGCCTTAAGCGCGTCGATGTCGGCGGCGTTGATGGCGGCGGGCTGCTCGGTGATCTTGATCGAGAACTGCACGATGGCCTTTTCACGCGCGGTGGTGCCGGCGGTGGCGGGCTGCTCGAACACCTGGGCAATGGTGTCGCTGCGCTTGGCCAGCTGCTCGAAGCGCTGCGCATGCACCGAGGCGCAGTAGACGCAGCCGTTGATGCGCGATACCACCGTGGAGCCCAGCTCGCGCTCGGCACGCGAGAGGCCGCCGGGCGCATACATGATGGCGTTGAAGGCCGTGGAGCGCTCGCGCAGGATCTGCGGCTGGTGCACCAGGAACAGGTAGTAGTCCGAGGTTTTGGCCTTGGGGTGGCTCTCCTCCAGCACGGCCATCTGGTCGGGCGTGGCCTGGTCGAGCTGGACCACATCGAGCCAGGCCTTCCACTCCAGCGATTCGTTGGTGAAGCCGTGGGCGCGGATGACCTGGGCGGGTTGGAATGCGGCGGGCGTGCTCATGCGGTGGCCTCCTCGGATGCTTTCATGGCTTGCAGGCCGGCCACAAGGCGGACCTGGTACGAGAGAAACGCGATCAGCTGCGACAGTGCCACGACGGCCGGCGTGCTGATGCCTGCGGCTGGCAGGGTTTCCAGCGCGGCCTTGTCGCCGTCGATCGGGTTCTCGATCAGGGTGCGGGTAAAGGCCAGCATCGCTGCCAGGCGCGGGTCTTGCGCATCCTGGGGTTGGCCGGTCTCGGCCACGGCGATCAGTGCGGCATCCACCGGCAGCTGCTGCAAGCGTTCGCGGTAGTGGGCAACCAGTTCGGGGGCGGGGGTCAGGCGGCAGGCATAGAGCGCGACCAGCAGGCGCTCGGCCAGGCTGATGCCCGGCAGCGCCGGGTCAAACAGGGCCTGGTAGCTGCCCTGGGTGGCAGCCACCACCTTTTCACGCTGGTGGCGGGCCGCGTAGGTGCGGCTGCCCGGTGCCAGACCGACCAGCCGGTCGATCAGGTCATCGCTGGGGGATGTGGACATGCAAGACTCCTTGGTTATGTTTTTGCAGCGCCGGCATGGGCCGCCACCGCACGTGCTAGAAACTGCAGCACGCCCTGCCAGGACGCGGCATCGGCATGGGCGTTGTCGGCCGGGTTGCCGCCGCCGGTGCTGACCTTGCCCGAGACCGGGTGCGCATAGACCAGCTGCGTGGTCGGCACATAGGGGAACAGGATGGCGTGGCCGGCGCGCTCGAAGTCCAGCCACTGCACATCGTGCGGGTGCTGCACCTCGGCCAGCTTGTCGCGCACCATCTGCGAATACACGCTCGACGGCCAGGAGCCATCGTCGGTGGCCGACAGCAGCATCACCGGGCCCTGGATGCGCTCCACCGGGATGCGCGCACGCGCCACCGCCTCGGCATCGAGCAAGGCGGTGCGCATCGCGCGCTCATGGCGGTGGGGCGATGGGCCTTCGTCAAACGGGGCCCAGCTGGCAGTGCGGTTGTTTTCCCAGATGTGGGTCAGCGGCTGGCCGTCCAGCAGCCAGGTCGGGCCTTCGCGGCCCACCTGCGGGTCGCAGGCGTTCTGGCCGCTGTGCACAAACGCGCTGGGCACATAGCCCACCACCGCCGATACCTGCTGCGCAAAGGTCGCCCCGAGCAGCAGCACCAGCTCACCGCCGCGCGACTGGCCGCTGAGCGCGACAAAGTCATGCGCCGGTTGCACCGTGCGGCGCAGCCATTGCAGGCCTTTTTCAAAATACTCCAACGGGGTGTTGGAGATGTAGGGCGACAGCCCCGGCGCCTTGAAATACGCCAGTGCAAAGGCCGCATAGCCGCGCGATGCATAGAGCGCGGCGCGCGGCTCGTTGATGCCGCCGCCCGAGCCATTGACGATCATTACCGCCGGGTGCGGACCGGGGCCGGCGGGCAGGTACAGGGTGCCGACCAGGCCGTCCTCGCGCACCTCGCGGCGGGTCACGCCGGGCGCAGCGAGCTGCTGGCTGAAGCGGGCCTGCGCCTGCGCAGTGCCAGAACTGGCCTGCAAGGTCGTCACCAGCGCATCGGTCACCGGCTGGTTGAACAGCTCGCGGCTGGAGGATTGCACCGGGCTTTGCGACCAGACCAGACCCATGCCATCGACCCCGGCATAGCTGCCGGAGACGGGGGCATCGCGGTTTAGATCCACGGTCCCCTGCGCATCGGCGATGAAGCGCGCCTGCGCGCGCCACAGCACACCACTGCGCGGGGTCTCGGCACGGATCTCTACCGCCTCACCGGGCTGGGCGCCTTCGATACGGATGTGGCGTGCCACATCGATCAGCGCGTCCGCCTGGTCAACCGTGATGGACAGCTGGGCCATCAGGGTGCCACCTTGGTCACCATCGATGCGGTGGTGCGGTCGCTGCTGAACGGGGTGACCTTCAGGCCCTTCTTCGCGGCCCAGATATTGCGGTAGTGGAACAGTGGGATGATGCCCACATCATCGGACACCACCTTGGCCGACTGGCGCAGAATGCTTTCGCGCTTGGCCATGTCGAACTCTTCGGTGGATTCGGTCAGCGCCTTGTCCACCGCCGGGTTGCTGTAGTGGCCCCAGTTGGAGGCGCCCAGGCCCTTCTTGGCATCGACCGTGGCCAGCACGTTCACCAGCGCATAGCTGGCTTCACCGGTGCCATTGCCCCAGGCGAGCATGCTCATCGCATATTCGTTCTTGTTGGCGCGGCCCGAGTACACGGCCCATGGCACCACCTCCACCTGGGTCTTCACGCCAATGCGGGTCCAGAACTGGGCCACCACCTGGGCCGTCTCAGGGCCTTGCGGGTAGCGGTCGTTGGGCACATGCATGGTCAGCTTGAAGCCTTCGGGGAAACCGGCATCGGCCAGCAGCTTCTTGGCCTTGGCAGCATCAAACGGAATGTTCTTGATGTCGGGGTTGTAGCCATAGGTGTTCTTGGGCATCCACTGGTTGGCCTCGGTGGCCGCGTCCTGCAGGATGCGGTCCACGATGGCGCCCCGGTTGATCGCCAGGTTCAGCGCCTCACGCACGCGCTGGTCCAGCAGCGGGTTCTTGGGCAGCGGCTTGCCAGCGTTGTCGGTGATGAAGGCATTGGGCGCCGGGTTGAAGCTCGGTTGCAGCAGCATCACGCGCAGGCCGTCGTAGGGGTAGACGGTGACGTTGGGCGCGTTCTTCAGGCGCGCCAGGTCGGAGACCGAGACCTTGTCGATCACATCCACATCGCCTGCCAGCAGCGCGGCGGTGCGCGATGCGGCATTGTTGATGTAGCGGTAGTTGACCTTCTCCCAGATCGGCTTGTCACCCCAGTAGCCATCGTTGCGCTGCATCACCACGCGGTCGCCCGGCGTGTAGGACACCCATTTGTAGGGGCCCGAGCCGACCATGGCCTTGCCCGCGTTGTAGTCTTCGGTGGCCGATTTCTCGCCCACATGCTTGCTGACGATGTGCACCGAAGCCAGGTTCAGCGGCAGATCGGGGTTGGGGATATTGGTCTTGATGATCAGCGTGTGCGGGTCCTTGGCGGTCACCGATTCGACGGTACGCAGGTAGCCGGCAAAGGTGGCCACGCTGCCGGCCACGCCGCGCGCGCGCTGGTAGGAGTAGATGACGTCTTCGGCGCTGAAGGCCTTGCCGTCCTGCCATTTCACATCGGTGCGCAGCTTGAACTCCCAGGTCTTGGGGTCCAGGTTCTTCCAGCTGGCGGCCAGGCCAGGCTGCAGCTTGTTGTAGTTGTTCTGGACCAGCAGGTCCCAGAAGTGCAGGTCCACCGAGCGGTCGCCGGCGTGGTTGTTGAGCTGGGGGTCCATCGACGAGACCGGGTCGGCAAAGCCGATGTTCAAGGTCTGCGCATGGGCAGCCAGGCCAGCGCCCATCAGGGCAGCGGTGAGGGAAGAGACGATGATGCGTTTCATGGCGAACTCCTGGTGAAACTGTGAAAACGGTGCAAAGAATGCGGATAAAAAGGTGGCGCTCAGCTGAGCGTTCAGGCGTCGTTCAAATGGCAGGCGCTTTGGTGCTGGATGGCGATGCCCTTGAGTTGGGGCGCTTCCACCGTGCAGCGCGGCATCGCACGCGGACATCGCGGATGGAAGTGGCAGCCGCTGGGAGGGTTCAGCGGGCTGGGGATTTCGCCCTGGATGGCCGAGTAGGTCTTGTGGCGGGCGTTCATGTTGGGCACCTCGGCCAGCAAGGCCTGGGTGTAGGGGTGGTTGGGCCGGGCAAACAGCTCTTCGACCGGCGCAGTCTCGATCACGCGGCCCAGGTACATCACCACCACCCGGTCGCAGATGTGCTCGACGACGCCCAGGTCATGGCTGATGAACAGATAGGTCAGGTGCAGCTGCTCGCGCAGGTCCATGAACAGGTTCAGGATCTGCGCCTGGATCGACACGTCGAGCGCGGCAACGGCCTCATCGCAGACCAGCATGTGCGGCTGCACCGCCAGTGCGCGGGCAATGCCGATGCGCTGGCGCTGGCCGCCGCTGAACTGGTGCGGGTAGCGGCTGCGCAGCGCGGGGTCGAGCCCGGCGCGCTCCATCTGCGCGCAGACATAGTCGTCAAAACCGGCCTGGTCCACCAGGCCATGGATGCGGGCCGCCTCGCCAACGATCTCGTCCACGCGCAGGCGCGGGTTCAGGCTGGCGTACGGGTCCTGGAAGATCATCTGGATGCGCAGGCGCTCGGCATGGCGCTCGGCTGGCGTGAGCGCCGCCAGCGGTTTGCCGGAAAAGCGCACTTCGCCATCGGACGGCGGCAGCAACCCGGCCGCCATGCGGCCCAGGGTGGACTTGCCGCAACCGGATTCGCCCACCAGGCCCACCACCTCACCGGGGCGCACCAGCAGATCGACCTGGTCGACCGCACGGGTCACCGGGTGGGGCTTTTCCAGCCCCAGGCTTTGCAGCAGGCGGCCGCCCAGGCCGGGCTTGTGCTCGCCAAAGCGCTTGCTGACCTGGCGCAGCTCGACCACCGGGGTGTCTGCGGCGCTGCCCTCCGCTGTGGTATTCGTCATCTCGTTCATGGGCGGGCCTCCAGGCCTTGCGGCGCGGTGGCACCCAGGTTGCTGGGGGCGCTGGCGGCCAGCGCCGGGTGGAAGCAGCGCACCAGGCGGCCGGGCAGCGGCTCGGTCTGCTCGGGCTGGGCCTGGCAGGCAGCGGTGGCGCGGGCGCAGCGCGCGGCAAAGGCACAGCCCGGCGGCAGCTGCAGCATATTGGGCGTCATTCCAGGAATCTGCTGCAGGCGGCTGCCGCGCCGGTTGTTGGCCGGCAGGCTGCCGATGAGGCCGGCCGTATAGGGGTGCAGCGGGCTGTCCAGCACGGCATCGACGCCGCCTTGCTCGACGATGCGGCCGGCATACATCACGGCCACTTCGTCGGCCAGACCGGCCACCACCGACAGGTCGTGCGTGATCCAGATCAGCGAGGTGCCCTGCTGGCGCGCCAGCTTCTGCACCTCGGACAGGATCTGCGCCTGGATGGTCACATCCAGCGCCGTCGTGGGCTCGTCGGCAATGATCAGATCGGGCCGGTGCAGCATCGCCGTGGCAATGGCCACGCGCTGGCGCATGCCGCCCGACAGCTGGTGCGGGTAGGCCTGCAGGCGCTCGTCGGGGCTGGCAATGCCCATCATCGCCAGGGTCTCGCGAGCCCGCTCCCGTGCCTGGGCCTTGCTGGCCGAGGTATGGGCGCGCACCGCTTCGATCATCTGCGTGTCCACGCGCAACACGGGGTTGAGCGTCATCATCGGGTCCTGGAAGATCATCGCGATGCGGTTGCCCTGCAGCTGGCGCAGCTCGCGCGGCTTGATCTTGGTGATGTCGCGGCCCTGGAACAGCACCTCACCGCCGGTCACGCGGCCCGGTGCATCGACCAGGCCCATGATGGAAAAACCGGTGACGGACTTGCCCGAGCCGGACTCGCCGACCAGGCCCAGGATGCGGCCACGCTCCAGGGTGAAGGACACATCATTGACCGCGCGCAGGGTGCCGGCGCGGGTCGCAAACTCGGTGCGCAGATGGCGCACCTGCAAGGTGGGCACGCTGCTCATCGGGTGTTCCTCGGGTTCAGGACATCGCGCAGGCGGTCGCCCACCAGGTTGATCGCCACGATGGTGACCAAGAGCGCAATGCCGGGGTAAAAACTGATCCAGTACTGGCCCGAGAGCATGAACTGGTAGCCGTTGGAGATCAGCAGGCCCAGCGAAGGCTCGGTCACCGGCACGCCCAGGCCCAGAAAGCTCAAGGTGGCCTCCAAGGTGATGGCGCGGGCGATCTGCAGGGTACCGATCACAATCAGCGGCGGCAGGCAGTTGGGCAGGATGTGGCGCACCATGATGCGCCAGTTGGGGATGTCCAGGCAGCGCGCCGCCTCGACATACTCGCGCCGGCGCTCGACCAGGGCCTGGCCGCGTGCGGTGCGGGCGTAGTAGGCCCATTCCAGGATCACCAGGGTCAGCACCACATTGCCCACGCCCTTGCCCAGGTAGGCAAGGATCATCATCGCCACCAGGATCGAGGGGAAGGACAGGATCAGATCGACCACGCGCATGATGATCGTGTCGGTCTTGCCGCCGGCATAGGCGGCCAGCAGGCCCAGCAAGGTGCCCACAACGCCGGCAATCAGCGCCGAGCCCACGCCCACCAGCAGGCTGATGCGCAGGCCATAGAGAATCGCAGAGTACAGATCGCGGCCCTGGCCGTCGGTGCCCAGCATGTAGTGGAAGCTGTCCATGCCATTGGCCGAGCCTGGCGGCAGGCGTGCATCGAGCACGTCGAGCTGCTGCAGGTCATAGGGGTTCTGCGGCGTGATCCAGGGCGCCACCAGCGCCGCCAGAATCAGCACCACGGCGACGACAAGGCCGAACAGCGCCAGGCGCGAGGCCATGAAATCCGCCACATGCGCGCGCCAGGGCGAAGGCTGGCGCAGCGCCGCTGCCGGGGCCGTGCCCACGGGGGTGTTCGCAGGGGTGTTGGTGCCGCTCATGCTGCGCCCTCCAGGCGCACGCGGGGGTCGAGCACCTTGTACAAGATATCCACGATCAGATTGAGCGTGACGAACAGGCAGACCACCACCACCAGGTAGGAGACGATGACGGGGCGGTCCAGCGCATTGATGCTGTCCAGAATCAGCTTGCCGGCGCCCGGCCAGGAGAAGATGCTCTCGGTCACCACCGCAAAGGCGATGGTCGAGCCCAGCTCCAGGCCCAGCACGGTGACCAGCGGAATCATCGTATTGCGCAGCACATGCAGGCCCACCACGCGCAGCGGCGACAGGCCCTTGGCGCGGGCGAACTTCACATAGTCCAGCGGCAGCACTTCACGCACACCGGCGCGCGTCAAACGGATCACCAGCGAGATCTTGAACAGCGACAGGTTGATCGCCGGCAGCAGCATGTGGCGCAGACCGTCAGCCGTCAGAAACGACCACTGCGCGCCGAGAAACTCCACGGTCTGGCCGCGCCCGCTCGACGGCAGCATGCCCAGCGAGACGCTGAAGGTCATGATCAGCATCAGGCCGACCCAGAACGTGGGCAGTGAAAAGCCCACGATGCTGCCGGCCATGATGGATTTGGAAAACCAGCTCTCGGGGTAGAGGCCGGCCAGCAGGCCCAGCGGCACGCCCAGCACCACGGCGATGACCAGCGCGGCAATCGCCAGCTCCAGGGTGGCCGGCAGGCGCTGCAGAATCAGCTCAATCGCCGGTACGTTGTAGACAAAGCTCACGCCCAGGTTGCCCTGCAGCGCACCGCCGACAAAGCCCAGGTACTGGCGCCACAGCGGCTGGTCAAAGCCCAGCTGGGCGATGATGCGCGCGCGCTCGACCTGGTCCACGTCCTGGCCGATCAAAATATCGACCGGGTTGCCGATGGCATGCAGGCCCACGAAGACGATCACCGTCATCAAGAGCACCACCACCAGGGCCTGCGCAAGGCGGCGCAGCAGCCAGCCGATCATGGTGCGTCCGCCTTGTCCAGCAGCGCGGCGGTCTGGCCGGGCGGCTCGGCCGGCGTCCACTCATCGCCAAACACCTCGGGGTCGCTGAAGGCCTGCAGCTTCTCGAAATGCCACTGCACATCTTCGGCATACAGGCGGCTGCTGATGCCCTGTGCCAGGCGCTCGGCGCCCACGCTGATCGCAGGAATATCGCCGGACACCGTGCCATGCGTCAGCGCCGCCGGGTAGGAGAACGCATGGATGCGCTCCAGCCCCGGGCAGGCGCCGGGAATCTTTGGCTGCAGCTCGAAGGCCGGGCCCAGGTCGGGCGAGTCGGACAGCTCCTGGTCGTCCTCGCCCTCGGGGTGGCGGAAGCGGTCGCCCCAGTTGCGCACATGGGCCGCAAAGGGGGCAAATTCGCTGCGCGCATTCCAGTCGATGCGAAAGCCGGTGGAGAACACGACAAAGTCCAGGTGGAACACGCCCTTGGAGGTGTGCACGCAGATCTCGTCGCCGGTCCATTCCATGCGCTCGATCGCGCAGCCCAGGTTGAAGCGGGCATTGGCATGGCGCGAGACGCGCAAGGTGCTGCCCCGGGGCGGCGGCACCTGCTGCACATTGATGTAGTGGCGGATCTTCCACTTCCAGTCGTCGGGCAGGTGCAGATGGCCATGGGTCAGGCCCGGGCTGCCAGCGCCCTTGCCCTTGTTGACGCGCGGAATATCGCTGCGGCGGATCAGCAGATCAACGCTGGCAGCGCCGCTCTCCAGCGCCGTGGCAGCACTGTCCATCGCCGAGGCACCGGCGCCCACCACGCCGATGCGCTTGCCGGCCAGCTGGGCGTAATCGGTGCTGTCCGACGAATGGGCCCAGCGGTCACGCGGCAGGCTGCGCGCCATCTCGGGCACATAGGCGCCGCCCAGGCCGTCGCGGCCGGTGGCCAGCACCACATGCCGCGCCAGCACCTTGCGCGCGCCGTCGGGGGTCTCCAGATCGAGCTGCACCACGCCATCGGCGCCGCGCGGGCGCACGGCCAGCACCTTGTGGCCGTTGTGCACCGGCAGCGCCAGCACCTGGCGGTACCAGCGCAGGTAGTCCATCCACTGCAGGCGCGGGATCTTGTCGAGCGCCTCCCAGGCCTCCAGGCCGAACTGCGACTCGAACCAGGCGCGGAAGGTCAGCGCCGGTTTGCCCAGCGCCGGGCCGGTGAGCTGCTTGGGCGAGCGCAGGGTTTCCATGCGCGCCGTCGTCGCCCAGGGGCCTTCAAAGCCGGCGGGCGACTGGTCAAAAATCTCGGCCGGCACGCCCATGAAGCGCAGCGCCGCGCACGCGGCCAGACCCGACATGCCGCCGCCGATGATGGCAACGGGCAGTACCGGTTCGCCCTCGAGCGCGGTTTCGGGCACCCAGTCCTTGGCGGGCAGGTCCAGCCAGGCCAGGTCCTGGCGCACCCGTGCTTCGAGTGCAGCCAGCCCGGCGGGCGGCAATTGGCGGTCGTCGTTCATGCGTGGTTCTCTCAAGGTTCTTGCGCGCCAGCAGCGGGCCGCTGGCCCTCTGGCAGCATTTCTTCCAGCAGCGCGGCGTGCTCTCGCGCGTCATGCAGTACAAAGCCGGGCAGCAGCGCCTGCGCCACCTCGGTCAAGGCCTGGCACAGCGCATCCATCGCCGGCGTGCAAGGCGTGGCCTGCTGGCTGACCACGCCAAACAAAAAGGGGATGTCGGTATCGAGCGGGCGCACCACCACGCCTTGCAGCGGCAGGCCCAGCGCCGTCACCGGCTCCAGCACCGAGACACCCAGGCCCGCGCGCACCGCAGCCATCGCATTCACCGAGGCATTGGTTTCCATGAACTGGGTCTGCCCGGGTTGCGCGCCCGGGCGGGCAGCGGCAAAGGCCTCATCGAGGCGGCCGCGCAAGCGGTAGGGGTTGGCCATGGTGATGATGCGGCGCTCGGCCAGCGCGGCGAGGGGTACCACGTCCAGTGCGGCCAGCGGGTCGCCCTCGGGCAGCACCGCCACGCAGGCAGCGCGGCCAATCCAGTGCACCTGCAGGCCCCGGTGCTCCAGCGGCAGGCTGCTCACGCCCAGCTGGGCGGCACCGGTCAGCACACCCTGGGCCACCTGCTCGGGCGAGGCGCTGCGCAGCTGGATGTGCGAAATGCTCTGCGCCATCGCGCCTTCCAGCCGCGCCAGCGCCGCAGGCACCAAGCCCGCGGCAAGCGCCGGCGTGGCCAGCAGGTTCAGCGGGCGTTGGCTGCCGCCTGCAATCTCGCGGGCGCGCTGGCGGATCTGCTGCAGGCTGTGCAGCGCATGGGCCACATCCTCGTACAGCAGAAAGCCTTGCTCATTCGGGGTGATGCGCGGTCCGTTGCGGCTGAACAGCGCATAGCCAATCTCCTGCTCCAGCTCCTGCACCAGGCGGCTGATCGCGGGCTGCGAACGGCCCAGCATGCGGCCGGCGGCCGTCACGCTGCCGGTCGAGATCACGGCCGCGAAGGCCTCAAGCTGGCGAAGTTCCATGGGTATTGAATGCGAAAACCGCATTCTGAGCTATTGAGTATGCAATCTACAAATACTAAATAGACATATCCAAATAGCAGAAGCGTATTTACCCGGGTACCGAGGCGGCGGCAGCCCGCAGGCAGCGCAATGCGGACGCAAAAAAAGGGAGCTTGCGCTCCCTTTGGCTGGCTTTCGGCCTGGGTGGACGCTGTGCCCGCTCAGAGCCCCAGCTTCCTGGCCACGTAATCGGCGTCCTTGTCGCCCCGGCCCGAGAGGTTGACGAGGATGTTCAAGCCCTTGTCCAGCTGGGGCGCGATGCGCATGGCCCATGCGACGGCATGGGCGCTTTCCAGCGCCGGGATGATGCCCTCGACCCGCGACAGGGTCATGAAGGCATCGAGGCAGGCCTGGTCGTCCACCGCCTGGTAGTCGACCCGGCCCAGGTCCTTGAGGTAGCTGTGCTGCGGGCCCACACCGGGGTAGTCCAGGCCCGAGGCGATGGAATGCACGGCCGCAGGGCTGCCATCGGCGTTCTCCAGCACATAGCATTTCATGCCATGGATGGCACCGGGCTTGCCCACCGACAAGGTCGCGGCATGCTTGCCCGGCTGGTCCACGCCCTCGCCCGCCGGCTCCACACCGACCAGCTTGACACCGGCATCGGCCAGGAAGGCGCTGAAGATGCCCATCGCATTGGAGCCGCCGCCCACGCAGGCCGCGACATAGTCGGGCAGCTTGCCATGGCGGGTCTGGAACTGCTCGCGCGCCTCGCGCCCGACGATGGACTGGAAGTCGCGCACCATCTTCGGAAACGGGTGCGGGCCCACCACTGAGCCGATCGCATAGAGGTAGTTCGTCGGGTCCTTGAGGTATTCCTCAAACGCGCTGTCGACGGCCTCCTTCAACGTCGCCTGGCCAAAGGTCACCGGCACCAGCTTGCAGCCCAGGATGCGCATCTTGGTGACGTTGGGGTGCTCCTTCTCGATATCGACCTGGCCCATGTGGATCTCGCAGGGGATGCCCACCAGCGCGCAGGCCGTTGCCAAGGCCACGCCATGCTGGCCGGCGCCGGTCTCGGCGATCACCTTGGTCTTGCCCATGAACTTGGCCAGCAGCGCCTCGCCCAGGCAGTGGTTGATCTTGTGTGCGCCGGTGTGGTTGAGGTCTTCGCGCTTGAGGTGGATCTGCGCGCCGCCCAGCTGCTGCGACAGGCGCCGGGCATGGAAGATGGGGCTGGGGCGGCCCACATAGTCCTGGAACAGGTGCTGGAGCTCGTCCTGAAAATCCTGGCGTTGCACGATCTGCTCGTAGGCCTCGGCGATATCGTCCATCGCCTTTTTCAGATGCGGGGGCACCAGCTGGCCGCCGTAGTCACCAAAGAAACCGTTGGCATCGGGCATCTCGGCAAAGTTCATCATTGTTGTCATCTGTGGTGTCTCTGTGAACGCAAAGCTTCGTTGATACCACAGCGTCCCCGGCTACAGCTTGCAGGTTTTCCCGGTGCCACAATAGCTGCCATGAAAGCTGACGCCGTTCGTGACATCGCCCTGGCCCATGCCATCGAAACCTCGCCGCCCCATGAGGCCCTGCCCAGCGCTGCGCGCTGCGAGGCCATCACGCAGGAGGTGCTGCACACCTTGGGCAAGCCCGCCTTGGGTGGCAAGGCCGGCCAGGCCGCCTTTGCCCAGTTTTTGCAGCTGCGCGCCCAGCGCATCATCCAGGCCAGCCAGTTGCCCGCCGATGTGCGCCAGCTGTGGCAGCATGCCCCGGGCCTGGCGCGCTGGACGCCGCTGGCCATCGGCCTGCTGGCGCTGTGCCTGGGCTTTGCGAGCCACCGCATCACCGATCCGCACCGGGTCGATCTGCTGTCGCTGTCGCTGATGGGCATCGTGCTGTGGAACCTGCTGATGTATGCGGTGTTGCTGGTGCGCAGCATGGTGGGCCTGGCGCGGCGCCAGCCCGCCCGGGTGGCGCTCTGGGAGCCGGCCCAGCTGCCCGCTGGCAGCCAAGACACACCCACCGCAACCGCCGACGAACACCCCGGCTGGCTGGCACGCCTGCGCGGCAAGGCCATGCCCGCGCTGCGCGGCAGCGGACTGCGCAAGATGGCGCTGCGCTTTGAGCGCAACTGGTGGCAGGCCAGCGAAGGCGTGCGCAACGCCCAGTGGCTGCAGTGGCTGCACCTGGGCGCGGCGCTGGTGGCAGCTGGCGCACTGGCCTCGCTGTGGCTTACCGGCCTGACCAAGGAATACCAGGTCGGCTGGGAGAGCACCTTCCTGTCGGCCGCGCAGGTGCAGCACTGGCTCAACATCCTGTTTGCCCCCACCCAGTGGCTGCGATGGACAACGCCGTGGAGCCTGGCCGACATCCAGGCGCTGCAAGGCTGGGTGACCAGCAGCATGCCGGCACAGTACCAATCGGCAGCGGCCCAGGCGCCGCAGCCCGGTGTGCTCAGCGCGCCGGTCACCTATGTGGGCGAGCGCTGGGTCTGGGCCTATACCGCCTTGCTGGGCGCCACCGTAGTGGTACCGCGTTTGCTGCTGGCCCTGTGGCAGGGGCTGCGTGCACGCTGGCGCCGCCAGCACCTGCAGCTGCCGCTGAACCAGGCCTACTTTGCCCGCCTGCAGCGCGACTTTGGCGGCCTGGCCACGCGCCTGGTGCTGCTGCCTTTCAGCATCGATGTGACGCCTGAGCGCCGCGCGGCGATCGGCCACCATGCGATCAGCCTCTATGGCGCAGGCGCCCATGTGGACTGGCTGCCCACCCTGGCCTATGGCGCGGCGCTGCCCGGTATCGATGTGCCCGCAGGCGCGCAGGCGGTGGTGCTGGTCAGCCTGTCGGCCACGCCCGAGGCCGAGGTACATGGCGAGCTGCTCACCCAGCTGCACAACCGCCACGGCGCCAACGGCCAGCTCTGGCTCTGGGGCAGCGATTTTGCCGCCCGCAATGCCGGCGCCCCCCGCCGCCTGCAGGAGCGCGAAGCGCTGTGGCAGGAGTTTGCCCGCCAGCATGGCATCCATGCCCAGCTGATCACCACCGGCACCTGACGAGATCCGCACGATGACCGAGACCACGAACGACCTCCAGCATTCCGCCGCACTGGCACCCGATGCCGCCGGTGCCGGCGACCAGTCGATTGCCTGGTGCCTGCTGTCGCACACCAACATCGGCAAGACCACCCTGGCCCGCACCCTGGTGGCCGAGGACATTGGCGAAGTGCAGGATGCCGCCCATGTCACCAGCCAATCGCAGCGCTATCTGCTGCAGCGCACCGAGCAAGGCGACGAACTATGGCTCTGGGACACGCCGGGCTTTGGCGATTCGGTACGGCTCTACAACCGCCTGAAGCAGCAGGGCAACCCGCTGGGCTGGTTTCTGTCGAACGTCTGGGACCGCTGGCGCGACAAGCCCTTCTACATGAGCCAGCGCGCGTTGCAGGCTGCACGCGACCATGCCGATGTGATGCTCTACCTGGTCAATGCCGCCGAAGACCCGGCCGACGCCGGTTACTGGGCCAGCGAGATGTGCATCCTGCAGTGGATGGAAAAGCCGGTGCTGGTGCTGCTCAACCAAATTGGCAGCGACACCAGCGCAGCGCAGACCGCCGCCGACCTGCAGCGCTGGCGCACCGCGACGGCCGAGTTTGCCGGCACCGTCCGCTCGGTGCAGGTGCTCGACGCCTTTACCCGCAGCTGGTGGCATGAAAAGCAGGTGATGCAGTCCATCGCACCGCTGCTGCCCGATGCCAAACAGCCCGCCTACCAGCGCCTGCTGCAGACCCGCGCCGCGCGCCAGCAGCAGCGCGAAGCGGCCAGCTTGAAGGCCCTGGCCGAGCAATTGCTGCTGGCGGCCACCGCGCAGGAGACCGTGCAGGCCAGCGACAACAAGCTCTGGCAGCGCGCCTGGAACAAGGTCAGCGGCTCGGTCGCGCAGGCGATCCGGGGCAGCGGTGCTGAGGGCGCCGAACTCAGCCCCGAGCAGACTGCTGCGATGCAACGGCTGACCCAGGCGCTGCAGCAGGCCGACCTGGCCAGCACCCAGGCGCTGCTGGAGCTGCACCAGCTCGATGGCCAGGCGGCCAGCCAGCTCCAGCAGCAGCTCAAGGACCACCTGAAAACCAGCACACCGCTGGACCCGCAGACGGCCAGCCTCTGGGGTGCGCTGACAGCCGGCGCAGCCACAGGCTTGGGGGCCGACATGGTCGCCGGCGGCATGACGCTGGGCGCCGGTGCGCTGGTGGGTGCACTCGTGGGCGCCGTCACCTTTGCCGGTGCCGCCTGGAGCGCGAACAAGATGTTCGACCAGCAGGCCCAGCGCTTTCACCTGTCCCCCGAGTACCTCAGTGCCTTGACCGGGCAGTTGCTGCTCAAATACCTGGTGATCTCGCACTTTGGCCGGGGACGCGGGCGCTACACCAGCCCCAGCGCGCCGGCGCAGTGGAGCGAGGCGGTGCAGGCTGCCGTGCAGCACCGCGCCACACAGTGGCAGCAGCTATGGAAGGCGCTGGGCAGCCGGGCGCCCGACGCCGCCTTGAGCGACAAGGCGCGCGCCGCCCACTTGCAGGCGCTGCAGCTGCAGCTGGGTGAATGCCTGCACGAGGCGCTGGACCGCCTCTACCCCGGCATGGATCGACCGGCAGCCAGTGCTGATACAAAAACTCAATAAAAACAACAAATTACAAAATAACCAACGATATAAAACTTCAATTCGCATTGACCCGCTTGTTTTTTGCACACGCCCGCCGCAGCATGGAGATGCCATGGCCCCGCAGGCCTGGCACCCGACCAACATAAAGACAGGAGAGTTTTATGCGCAACACCTGGAAAGCCTGGATCAGCGGTATCGCGCTGTGCGGCACGGCGGCCGTCTTTGCCCAAACACCGGCAGCAGGCACGGCTCCGGCCGCCAAACCGGCACCCGCCGCCAAGGCCGCGCCAGCGGCCCCCGCTGCTGCTGCAGCAGCGCCTGCAGCGGCGGCAGACAAAACCAAGACCAAGACCCCCGCCCCAGGCGGCGGCGCCGGCAAGGTCTGGGCCAATACCAATTCCAAGATCTACCACTGCCAAGGCGACCGCTACTACGGCACCACCAAGCAAGGCGAGTACATGACCCTGGCAGATGCCAAGGCCAAGGGCATCCAGCCCGCCAAGGGCAGCAAGGCCTGCAACAGCTGATCAGGCCCGCTCCAACACACTCCACCCCGCGCACCTTGGCGGGGTTTTTTTAGGCTCCGCGCCGCTGCAGCAGCCACTGCCACCAGCGCTTGCCGTAACCGGCAATGCCCTGCGGGAACAGCAAGACCAGCAACAGAATCACCGCGCCCAGCGTGGCACGCCAGTAGTCGGTGTTGCGCGCCACGGCATCGTGCAGCCAGGTAAAGCTGAAGGCGCCCAGAATCGGGCCAACCAAGGTCTGCACACCGCCGAGCAGCACCATGACTAGGCCATCGACCGACTTGGCCACCGACATGGTCTCCGGCGAGATGCTGCCCTTGGAGAACGCGAACAAGGCACCCGCCAGCCCGGCCACCGAGGCGGCCAGCACAAAGCCCATCCACTGCACTTTGGCTACCGCAATGCCGATGGCCTCGGCGCGCAGCGGCGCATCGCGGCTGGCGCGCAGCGCATAGCCCAGCGGGGCATACAGCACCCGCCACAGCGCCAGCACGCCGGCGGTGGCCAGCAGCAGGGTCAGCAGGTAGAACCAGCGCTTGTCCTCCAGCCAGGCAGCGGGCCAGACACCGGTCAGGCCATTGCTGCCGCCGGTGACCGAATCCCACTGGAAGGTGGTGGCCCAGATGATCTGCGCAAAGGCCAGGGTCAGCATCGAGAAATACACACCCGTTAGCCGCACCGCAAACCAGCCGGTCAGCACGCCGCCTAAGGCCGCCAGCAGCGGCGCCAGCAACAGTGCCCACAGCATCGGCAGGCCGGCCGCGTTCAGCAGCAGCGCTGCGCCATAGGCGCCCAGGCCAAAGAAGGCCGCATGGCCAAAGGAGTGCAGGCCGGCCGGCCCCATCAGGAAATGCAGGCTGGCGGCAAACAGCGCGGCAATGACCAGGTCCACCACCAGCACCAGGGTGTAGGACTGCGCATCCACCGCCCAGGGCAGTGCCAGCAGGGCCAGCAGCACCGCGGCGCCCGCGGCCTTCAAAGCGGGCGGCGGCGCACGCAGCGGTTGCTCGCGCAGGCCTTGGCTGCGGCTGGCCGCCTGCGGTTGGCCCAGCAGGCCCCAGGGGCGCAGCACCAGCACCACGGCCATCACCAGAAAATCAGCAACCAGGGTGAGCTGCGGAAACGCGATCTCGATGCCGGCGATCTGCACCACGCCGAGCCAGATGCACAGCGCCTTGACGGTGGACACCAGCAGGGCCGCGACAAAGGCACCGGTGAGCGAGCCCATGCCGCCGACGACCACGACGACAAAGGCCGAGCCGATAGTCTGCAGATCGAGCTCCAACGTGGCGGGCTCGCGCGGCAGTTGCAGCGCGCCGCCCAGCCCGGCCAAGCCGGCGCCAAGCGCAAATACGGCCGTGAACAGCCAGGCCTGGCGCACGCCCAGCGCGCCGACCATTTCGCGGTCCTGCGTGGCGGCGCGCACCAGCATGCCAAAGCGGCTGCGGTGCAGCAGCAGCCAGGTGGCGCCCAGTACCAGCGGGCCGACCGCGATCAGGAACAGGTCATAGCTCGGAAAGGCGCGGCCCAGGATATCGACCGCACCGCCCAGCCCCGGCGCGCGCGGGCCCAGTAGCTCATCAGGCCCGCACAGCCAGAGCACCGCATCCTTGATCACCAGCACCAGCGCAAAAGTGGCGAGCAGCTGGAACAACTCAGGCGCCTTGTAGATGCGGCGCAGCAGCAGCACCTCGACCAGGCCGCCCAGCAGCCCGACGGCGATGGCCGACAGCGGCAGCGACAGCCAGAAACCCCAGCCGCCCCCTAGAGGCGCCATGGCCTCGGCCAGCGCATAGGCTGCATACAGGCCCACCATGTAGAAGGAGCCGTGCGCAAAGTTGACGATGCGGCAAACCCCAAAAATCAGCGACAGCCCGGCGGCCACCAGGAACAGCGACGAGGCGCCGGCCAGGCCGTTGAGCAGTTGTACCAGCAGACCGGAAAAACTCATGCGGCATCCTGCGCTTGTGGCCATGCCTGGCCGCCATGCCGCTCCCGCCAAACGGGCAGCGCCGCCCGCAGGCTGGCGGCGCGTGCGGGGGCCAGGCAGCGTTCCATCACCTTATTGCGGGCGCATCTTGCGCACTTCGTCGTCGCTGGGCAGGTAGTCCTTGCCGTCGCGGTAGACATAGTCCACCAGCTCGCCCTTGCCACCCACGTTCTTGAGCTTGCCCACATAGGCGCCCATGGTGGACTGGTGGTCCTGCGCGCGCCAGGTGATCGGGCCAAAGGGCGACTCCACCTGCAGGCCTTCAAAGGCCTTGATCAGCGCCTCGGTATCGGTGCTGCCGGCCTTCCTGATGCCCTCGGCCAGCGACTTGATGCCGGCATAGCCGACGACCGAGCCCTGGCGCGGGTAGTCCTTGTACTTCGCCTGGTAGGCGTCAAAAAAGGCCTTGTGCTCGGGGGTCTTCAGGCTGTGCACCGGGTAGCCGGTGACGACCCAGCCATTGGGCGTTTCGGCCTTCAGGGTATCGAGGTACTCGGGCTCGCCGCTCAGCACGCTGACGACATCCCGCCCCTTGAACAGGCCGCGCGTATTGCCTTCGCGCACAAACTTGGTCAGGTCGGTGGCAAACAGCACGTTGAAGATCGCATCGGGCTTGGCATCGGCCAGCGCCTGCACAACGCTGCCGGCATCGACCTTGCCCAGCACCGTGGCCTGCTCGGTGACGAACTCCACATCCGGCTGCGCTGCCTTCATTTTGGCCTTGAAGGTGGCAACCGAGGACTGGCCGTATTCGTAGTTGGGGTAGACGAGAGCCCAGCGCTTTTTCTTGAGCTTGAGTGCCTCTTCAACCAGCATCGACACCTGCATGTAGGTGGAGGGGCGCAGGCGGAAGGTGTAGGCATTGCCATTGCTCCAGACCATCTTGTCCGTCAGCGGCTCGGTGGCGAGGTAGAAGAACTTGCGCTGCTTGGCAAAGTCGGTCAGCGCCATGCCGGTGTTCGACAGAAAACCGCCGGCCAGCACATCGACCTTTTCACGCGCAATCAGCTCCTCGGCCACACGCACCGTATCGCCCGGGTTGGCGTTGTCGTCGCGGGTGATCAGCTCGAGCTTCCTGCCATTCACGCCGCCCGCGCGGTTGACCTCGTCCACCGCCAGCTCCATGCCCCGCTTGTAGGGCTCCAGAAACGCGGGCTGGTTCTTGTAGCTGTTGATCTCACCGATCTTGATCACACCGGCCGCCTGGGCAGCCGAGGCCCCCAGACCAGCGAGCACCAAGGCGCTGGCAGTGCGCGACAACAGAGGGGTGCGGGCAGAAATACGCATGCAAAAGTCTCCAGGTGAGACCGGCCTCGCAGCGGAGGCAGGCGCTGATATTCAGGCCGCTATTGTGACGGCTTCCGCGCGCTGCCCGCAGCCGGGGCGGCAAAGGGCTGTCTGCACATGGATGCCAACGCAGTTTTGACCGCATGGTGCGACAGGTTTTGCGGCAGGCTGGGCGGCGTATGCTGCGATGTATTAATTGCTATTCGATCACATGTATTCGTATTTCATCTAATACTAATCTTATTAAGAATTAGCCATCATCGAGTCCTCTCCTCCAGACTTTGGACCCGTGGGCATATGGCATTGATTCAGACCTTCATCGCGTTGCTTGGTGATAGCGCAGTTCTCCGCAGCCAGCAGGACCTGGCCGGCCATGTGACCGACTGGCGCGGGCGCTACCAGGGCCAGGCCCAGTGCGTTGTGTTCCCGTCGACGACGGCGCAGGTGGCTGAGGTGGTCAAGCTCTGCCATGCCGCGCAGGTGCCGGTGGTGGCCCAGGGCGGCAACACCAGCCTCTGCGAAGGCGCGATTCCGCGCGCGGACTTGCCCGAGACCGTGGTCATCAACCTGGGCCGCATGCGCCAGGTGCGTGCGGTCGATCCGGCCAACAACTCCATGGTGGTCGATGCGGGCTGCGTGCTGCAGACCGTGCAGGAGACCGCCCGCAGCCATGGCCGGCTCTACCCGGTGAGCCTGGGCGCCGAAGGCTCCTGCCAGATCGGCGGCAACATTGCGACCAATGCCGGCGGCACGGGCGTGCTGCGCTATGGCAATACCCGCGAGAACGTGCTGGGCCTCGAAGTGGTGCTGCCCGATGGCCGCATCTGGGAAGGGCTCTACGGCCTGCGCAAGAACAACACCGGTTTCGATCTCAAGCATTTGTTCATCGGCTCCGAAGGCAGCTTGGGCATCATCACCGGCGCCACGCTGAAGCTGCACCCGCTGCCCACGGCGCGAGCGATGGCCTGGCTGGCAGTGGAGTCGCCCCAGGCAGCCATAGCCATGCTGGCCCGCTTCCAGAGCCGCTGCAGCGCCTCGCTGTCGGCCTTTGAGATGCTCAACGATGTGCAGCTGAACATTGTGCTGAACCATGTGGCCGACCGCCGCGCGCCGCTGAGCCCCAGCTACCCCTGGCATGTGCTGGTGGAGCTGACCGATACCTGCGACGAGGCCTTGCTGTCCGCTGCGCTGGAAGAGACCCTGTCGGCCGCCGCCGAAGAGGGCATGCTGCTGGATGCGGCCATCGCCACCAACGGCAAGCAGCAGGCCGACTGGTGGGAGGTGCGCCACAGCGTCTCCGAAGGCAACAAGAAGGCCGGCATCGGCATCAACACCGACCCGGCCGTGCCGCTGTCGGCCATCCCCGCGTTCATCAGCCAGGCCACGGCTGCCGCGCACCGCATCGTGCCGGGCGCGCCCATCATCATCGTCGCCCACCTGGGCGACGGCAATGTGCACTTCATCCCGCAGATGCAGTTTGCGCAGTGGCAGGCGCTCACGCCCGCCGAGCAGGACCAGCTCTCGCACCGCGTCAAGCAGGCCGTCAACGAAGTGGCCTGCGCGCTGGCAGGCACTTTCAGCGCCGAGCATGGCATCGGCCAGGTGCTGACCGACGAGATGGCGCTGTTCAAGCCCGCCGTCGAGTTGGACTTGATGCATGCCATCAAGCGCGCCATCGATCCGCAGCAGCGCTTCAACCCCGGGCGCCTGCTGCCGCCCGCTCCCTGACCCCCTCCCTCCCTTGACTTCCCCTGCCTCTTCCTTCGAAAGGACACTTTATGACTGAGATCACTACCTCCCGTCGCACCGCACTGAAGGCGGCTGTGGCTGGCGCAGGCCTGATTGCTGCACCTGCCGTACTGCGCTATGCCCGTGCCACGTCCAAGCGTATCGTGGTGCGTGATGACGGCGGTATCTACACCAAGGCCTATGGCGCGGTGTACTACAAGCCATTCACGCAGAAGACCGGCATCGAAGTGGTGGGGGTGCAGGCAACGGCCGAGCCCGTGGCGCAGATCCGCAGCATGGTCGAGACCAAGAACTACACCTGGGACATGGCCAAGATCAGCCAGCCCGCGATCCTGCTGCTGACCGAAGGCGGCAAGGTACTGCTGGAAAAGCATGGCCTGGAGAACGATCCCTTCGTCAAGACCATCCCGGCCCAGTACATGTCGCCCTACGGCGTGGGCACCAATGTCTACAGCACCGTGCTGGCCTACCGCGAAGAGGCTTTCAAGGGCCGCGCCGCGCCCAAGTCCTGGGCCGATTTCTGGAACGTCAAGGACTTCCCCGGCCGCCGTGGCATCCGCAAGCACCCGTTCGACACGCTGGAGCAGGCCGCGATGGCCTCGGGCGTGCCGGCCGCGCAGCTGTACCCGCTGGATCTGGACCGCGCCTTCAAGGCCCTCGATGCGATCAAGCCCAAGATCGACGTCTGGTGGAACTCCGGTGCCCAGGTCGAGCAGATGCTCAAGTCCGGCGAAGTGGACATGATCGCCACCTGGGTGTCGCGCCCGCAGTCGGCCAATGCCGATGGCGCCAAGATCGGCATCGTCTGGAACCAGAACATCTGGGGCGTGGACAGCTGGTCGATCCTGGCGGGCACGCCCAATGCCGACGCCTGCCGCGAGTTCATCAAGTTCGCGTCCGAGCCCCAGCGCATGGGCTCGCTCAGCCAGTACTTTGCCGCCGGCGTGACCCAGCCCGAGGCCTTCAAGTACATCAAGCCCGAGCTGGCCAAGGACTCGCCCACCTATCCCGACAACATCAAGAACGGCGTGCAGATCGATGCCAAGTACTGGGTGGCCAACCAGGCTGCGGTGATCGAGAAGTTCAACGGATGGGTGCTGAAGTAAGCACTGCCCGCCACTGATGACGAACCGTGCGGAGCGGCGGCACAACACGCCAGCCTCCGCACAGGCACCCCCAGGTTCATTCGTTGCACCGCGGTGCAATGGAGTCCATTGAAATGAAGAACATAAAACTGTCGATTGCGGGTCTGACCAAGCGCTACGGCTCCTTTGTCGCGCTGCACCCCACCAACCTGGAAGTGCCTGAGGGCGAGTTCCTGACCCTGCTGGGCCCTTCGGGCTCGGGCAAGACCACCTTGCTGAGCATGATCGCCGGCCTGTCCGTGCCCGATGGCGGCCAGCTGCTGATCAACGGCAAGGACGTAACCTATGGCGCGCCCTATGAGCGCGACATCGGCATGGTGTTCCAGAACTATGCGCTGTTCCCGCACATGACGATTGCCGAGAACATCGCCTTTCCGCTGAAGATGCGCAAGCTCGACCGTGCCACCGCGATGAAGCGCGCACTGGAGGCGCTGGAGCTGGTGCACCTGCCCCATGTGGCGCAGCGTTTTCCGAAGGAGCTATCGGGCGGGCAGCAGCAGCGCATTGCGCTGGCGCGCTGCCTGGTCTACAAGCCGTCCATCGTGCTGATGGACGAGCCCCTGGGCGCGCTGGACAAGAAGCTGCGCGAGCACATGCAGCTGGAGATCAAGCGCATCCACCGCGAGGCCGGCACCACCATCGTCTATGTGACCCACGACCAGGAAGAGGCGATGACCATGTCGGACCGCATCTGCCTGATGAACGGCGGCCGCATCGAGCAGCTGGGCTCGCCGGCGGACCTGTACTTCCGACCGCGCACACCGTTTGTGGCCGATTTTCTGGGTGAGAGCAATCTGTTCAAGGGCACCGTGGTGTCCAGCCAGGGTGGCCAGGCCCGCGTGGCCTTGAACGGCACCAACACCGAACTGCTGGCATCGGCCGACCAGCCGCTGACCACCGGCGCCAAGGTCTGCGTGATGGTGCGCCCGCAAAACATGGCGGCCGCTGCAGCGGCCCAGGGCGCCAGCGAACGCTTCAGCGGCCAGCTGCTCGACACGATGATCACCGGCAGCCTCACCAAGCTCTACCTGAAGGCGCCTGCCCTCAGCAGCGAGCCAGTGGTGCTGTCCTTCCCGACCTCCATCGCCAAGCATGACCATGCGCTGGGCAGCACCGTGGACTTTGGCTGGTCCAGCAGCGATGCCGTCGCCGTTCCGGAGCCCGCATGAACAGCGCCGCCACCCCCCGCGCGGCCTGGGTAAGGCCGCTGATGATGGCCGCACCGCTGGTCATGCTGTTTCTGGTGCTGCTGGTCTACCCGGTCGGCCAGTTGCTGCTGCTGAGCATCTACAGCGATGGCAGCTTCAAGTGGAACAACTACAGCCAGCTGTTCAGCTCCTCGGTCTACCTGGACACGATGTGGATCACGTTGAAGATCTCGCTGGTCACGGCGCTGCTGTCCATCATCGGCGGCTACCCGATTGCCTATCTGGTCTCGTCCTTGCAAAAGGACAAGAAGAGCCGCTGGGTGTTCTGGATTCTGCTGTCCTTCTGGACCAGCTTTCTGGTGCGCGCCTTTGCCTGGATCGTGGTGCTGGGCCGCAATGGCCTGGCCAACCAGCTGCTGCTGGCGCTGGGCCTGCAGGATGCGCCCTCCAACATGCTCTACAGCTTTGGCGCCGTGCTGGTGGGCATGGTCCATGCGCTGATGCCGCTGGCCGTGCTGACCATGCTGTCGGTGATGGAGAACATTGACCGCAACCTGCCGCGCGCGGCGCTCACCCTGGGTGCGCGCCCGGGCACCGCGTTCTGGCGCGTGTACTTTCCGCTGTCCATGCCCGGTGTGGCAGCGGGCGCCATCATGGTGTTTGTCACCGCCGTGGGCTTCTTCATCGTGCCCCAGCTGCTGGGTGGCCGCAAGGAGACCATGATCACCCAGCTCATCATCGAGCAGGTGATGCAGGTGATGAACTGGGGCTTTGCCGGCGCCATCTCTGTGCTGCTGCTGATCGTGGTGCTGATCGTGTTTGCGGTCTATGACAAGGTGCTGGGCCTGTCGACGATGACGGGCGCGCAGTCCGACAAGAGCAACCACAGCAGCGGCTTCATGCGCCAGCTGTCCGAGACGGTGCTGGGCCTGCTGGGCAGCATCAGCGACCGCCTGATTGCGCTGGTGCCCCGCTCGCGCAAACGCGATCTGCAGCAAGGCGATTCGTTCGTGCTGCGCGCCAGCGTGGTGGCGCTGCTGGTGTTCCTGAGCGTGCCTGCGCTGCTGATGATCCCGATCTCGTTTGCCGACAAATCGGGCCTGAACTGGCCGCCCCAGGGCTTCACCCTGCAGCACTACCAGGACATGCTGGCCTCGCCGCTGTGGATCAACGCCACGGTGCGCAGCTTTGTCGTGGGCTTTTTTGCCGCGCTGGCGGCGATGGCCGTGGGCACGCCGGTGGCCTTTCTGCTGGTGCGCAGCCAGATGCGCGGCAAGGCCTTGCTGCTGGCCTTTGTGCTGTCGCCGCTGATCATCCCCCGCATGATCATTGCCGTAGGCATGTTCTATTTCTTCTCCAAGGTGGGCCTGGTGGGCACCTCGCTGGGTCTGGTGCTGGGGCATACCGTCATCGCCATCCCCTATGTGGTGATGACCATGATGGCCGTGCTGCGCAACTATGACACGCGCCTGGACATGGCCGCCCAGAGCCTGGGCGCCCGCCCCTGGCAGACCCTGCGCTATGTGACCTTCCCGATCATTGCCGCCGGCCTGACCTCGTCCTTCCTGTTTGCCTTTGCCACCTCGTTTGACGAGCTGACCATCTCGCTGTTTGCCTCCGGTGGCCTGAGCTCCACCCTGCCCAAGCAGTTCTGGGATGAAGTGACCCTGCAGATCTCGCCGGTGATCGCCGCCGTCTCGACCTGCCTGTTCGCCTTCATCGGCATTTTGATCACCTGTGCGGACTGGCTGCGTCGCCGCTCCGCCGCTTCTTTGAATTGATGAACCATGACTACACGTATCACCTCTGAGCAACTCCGCGGCATCTTCCCTGCACTGGCCACGCCGGTGACCGCCGACGGCCAGATCGACACCCAGGCCGTGCGCGCGCTGCTGGACCACCTGCAAGGCAGCGGCATCAGCGGCACCGTGCCGCTGGGCGGCACCGGCGAATATGGCGCGCTGTCGCGCACCGAGCGCCCCCGCATGGTCGCTGCCGTGCGCGAGCACCAATCCGCTGACCTGCCGGTGCTGGCTGGCGTGCTCGACCCCGGCTACCACGACGCCATTGCCTCCGGCCAGGCGCTGGCCGATGCGGGCGCAGACGCGCTGATGGTGCTGACGCCCTACTACACCACGCCGTCGCAGCAGGGCATTCGCGACTACTTCCTGCGCTATGCGGATGCGTCGCCGCTGCCGGTGGTGATCTACGAGATCCCTTACCGCACCCGCATCTCCATCGCGCCCGAAGTGCTGCATGAGCTCTCGCGCCACGAGAACATCATCGGCATGAAGGCCTGCAACACCGACATGTACCACTTCCTCAAGGTGGTCAAGGGCGTGGATGCCAGCTTTGCCGTGCTGAGCGGCGAGGACACCATCTTCCCCGCGCAGATGCTCTGCGGCGCCCAGGGCGGCATCATCGTGACGGCCAACCTGCTGCCCAAGACGTGGACCCGCATGTACGCACTGCTGACCAGCGGCCAGACCCAGGAAGCGCTGGCACTGCACCAGGAGCTGATCGGCCTGTTGGACCTGGCCTTTGCCGAGACCAACCCGGGCCCGATGAAGTCGGTCTGGGACCTGGTGGGCGTGCAGGCGCCGCACCTGCTGGCCCCGCTGGTCGATTGCAACCCCGAGCTGTCCGCCCGCCTGCGCCAGGTGCTGACGGCCCAGCTGCAGGCTGAGCACGCGCTGGCCTGAGCGAGCACCCGCCATGCTGCCTGCCATCAAAGACTACCGGGAGCTGGCGCGCCGGCGCCTGTCCCGCTTCGCTTTTGACTACCTCGAAGGCGGCGCGGAAGACGGCCGCAGCATGGCGCGCAACCTCGCCTCCTGGGGCGATGTCACCTTCTTGCCGCGCACAATGGTCGATGTCAGCCAGGTGGATACCCGCATCACCCTGTTTGGCCGCCAACAGGCGATGCCGGCCTTTGTCGGGCCCACCGGTCTGAACGGCCTGTACTGGCCCCAGGCCGAGCAGGTGCTGGCCCGCGCCGCGCATGCAGCTGGCCTGCCCTTTGTGATGTCGACGGCCTCCACATCCTTGCTGGAAGATGTGCGCGCCGCCAGCCCGGGCGATCTGTGGCTGCAGCTCTATGTGCAAAAGGACCGCCGCATCGCGCAGAGCATGATGGCCCGCGCGCAGGCAGCGGGCTTCAGCGCACTGATGCTGACGGTGGACACCATGGTGCATGGCAAGCGCGACCACGATGTGCGCAACGGCTTTCGCATGCCCGTGCCCTGGACGCCCCGGCTGCTGGCCGACCTGCTCAGCCACCCGCGCTGGTGCCTGCGCATGCTGCGCCAGGGCGGCTCGCCGCAGCTGGTCAACCTGGCACGCAGCGCCGGGGTCGAGAGCAATATCCAGAAGCAGGCCGCCGCGATGAGCCGCGAGATGGACATGGGCCTGCGCTGGGAAGACCTGGCCTGGGTGCGCCGCCACTGGAAGGGGCCCGTCATCGTCAAGGGCCTGCTCAGCGCGGATGATGCCCGGCGCGCGCTGCAGGCTGGCGCCGACGGCATCGTGGTCAGCAACCACGGCGGGCGGCAGCTGGAGTGCGCACCCGCACCGATGGCGCAATTGCCGCAGATTGCCGACGCGGTTCATGGCAAGATGCATATCTTTGTCGACGGCGGGGTGCGCCGCGGCAGCGACATCGCCAAAGCCCGGGCGCTGGGGGCCGATGCCGTCCTGCTGGGGCGTGCGCCGCTCTACGGACTGGCCGCACGCGGCCCCCAGGGCGTGGCCGAGGTTCTGGAGATACTGCGCACCGAGTTCGAGACGACCCTCAGACTGCTGGGCGCGCCGCAGGCCACAAGCCTGAACGCGACCTTCATGCAAGACCATTAGACAGTGACCCGAGACAGCCGCTTTTTACGATGCCTAAAAACACCCACAGCATTGCCGAGCCCGTAGCAAGCGTTGAACCCTCCGCCCGTGAATCCTCATTGTTCGTGGGCTCCCTGGCCAAGGCCTTTCAGGTGCTGGAAGCCTTTCGCGACACCCACCGCGAGATGTCGCTGGCCGAGATTGCCCGGGCCGCCCAGCTCGACCGCAGCGCCACCCAGCGCATTGTTTTCACATTGGAGAACCTGCGCTACATCCGCCGCCTGCCCGGCTCCAACCAGTACACACTCGCGCCCGAGGTGCTGCGCCTGTCGTACAACTACCTGCGCTCGCAACGCATCGTCGAGCGGGCCTATCCCTACCTGATCGAGATGACCCACACCCTGGGCGAGACCTCGAACCTGCAGGAGATGGATGGCAACGAGGTGGTCTTCATCGCCAAGGTGCCGGGCCGCTACATCTACAACTCGGACTTTGCCGTGGGCTCGCGCCTGCCTGCGGCCTATACCGCATCGGGACGCGCGATGATGGCCAAGCTGCCGGTGGACGAGCGCCTGCGCCTGATCGGATCGACGCCGCTGGTCAAGATCACCGCCCAGACCATGACCGACCCCGAAGAGCTGCTGCGCCGCATCGAAGACGCCGAGCGCGACGGCTATGCAATCGTGCAGAACCAGACCGTGGTGGGCGATATCTCGGTGGCTGCCGCCATCACCGGCCGGGGCGGTGTGCCCATTGGCGCGATCACCATCTCGGCCCCCTCCACGCGCTGGGGCACGGCCAAGGCCGAGGCCGAGCTGCTGCCCCATGTGCTGCTGGCGGCGACCTCGATTTCCAACATCCTGGATAACTTCTAGGGATGCTCTGCAAAACCCTCGCCAAGCGGGATGGACGCGGATCGGGATGAGACGCAAGGCGTCTTTTGCAGTCAATAGCCGTAGCTATTGGCAAGGAAGACAACGCAGCGGATCGCCCGAGCCCGCGTTCAGAACACGGCAGGGAGTTTTGCAGAGGGTCCCTAGGCCGTGGGTCTCATTGCGATAGACCGAAAATAGGCACTGGTTCACCGAAAAACCCCGTTCACAACGCGCCGATATGTCCATATGACGTTTAAGTTGTATGAATAGTGAACAATAGCGTTTATAGATATACACAAGACTAACTGAGTACTGCACTGCTATGAGCGCCTTTCTCGAAGAACGTGTCCTGTCTGTTCACCACTGGACCGATCGTTTGTTCTCCTTCACGACCACCCGTGATCCCGCGCTGCGTTTCTCCAGCGGCCACTTCACGATGATCGGCCTGAAGGTCGACGGCAAGAACCTGCTGCGCGCCTATTCCATCGCCAGCCCCAACTACGAAGAGCACCTGGAGTTCCTGTCGATCAAGGTCGATGACGGTCCGCTCACCAGCAAGCTCCAGCACATCCAGGTGGGTGACACCATCATCGTCGGCAAGAAGCCCACGGGCACCTTGCTGGTCGACTACCTGCTGCCTGGCAAGAACCTGTACCTGATCGGCACCGGCACCGGCCTGGCGCCGTGGCTGTCGGTGGCGCGCGACCCCGAGACCTATGATCACTTTGAAAAGGTCGTCGTCGTGCACGGCGTGCGTCAAGTCCAGGAACTGGCCTACCAGAAGCTGCTGGAAGAAGAGCTGCCCAACCATGAGTTCCTCGGCGAAATTGTCAAGGACAAGCTGGTGTACTACCCCACGGTGACGCGCGAGCCTTTCCGCAACCAGGGCCGTATCTCCAACCAGATCACCGCCGGCACTTTCCCGCAGAACATCGGCCTGCCCGAACTGAACCCGGACACCGACCGCGTGATGCTCTGCGGCAGCCCCGCGATGCTCGCCGAGCTCAAGGAACTGCTGGAGGCCAGGGGCTTCAAGGAAGGCAATACCTCGACGCCAGGCGACTTTGTGGTGGAACGCGCCTTCGTTGAGAAGTAAGCAGCGCCCCGCCCAATGAAAAACGACCCTCGGGTCGTTTTTTGTTGCCTGCAGCGCGGGCGGCTCAGATCAGTTGTTCGGTATAGAAATTGCCGCCGTGGTAGAGCAGCGGCGGCACGCCCGCCACATGCTGGCAGTGCGCCACCTCGCCGACGAGGATCACATGGTCGCCCGCATCATGGTGGGGGCCGTTGCGGCACTCAAAACTGGCAATGGCGCCGGCCAGCAGCGGCACGCCGGTGACGCCCATCTCAAACTCCACGCCCGCCCAGCGGTCAATGCCCTTGCGGCTGAACTGCAAGGCCAACTCCTTCTGGTGCGCGCCCATCACATTGATCGCGTAGTGGCTGGCGGTCTCGAACACCGGCATCGAGCTGGCCGTCTTCATCAGGCTCCACAGCACCAGCGGCGGCGTGAGCGATGCGGAATTGAAGGAGCTGATCGTCAACCCGACCTTGTTGCCATCGGGCGCCAGCGCCGTCACCACGGCCACCCCGGTGGCGAACTGGCCCAGCGCATTGCGAAACTCACGTTCGGAAAACGAGGCAGAAGCGGGTGATTGCAGGTGTTCAGGAGGCAGGGAGCGGTTCACGGGGCAGGCAGACGGCAGGGGGCAGAAGCCATGCCGTCAAAAGCATGGATAAGGGCCATTATCGGCCAGCAGGCGAGGCCCCTGCGGGCGTAGGTGCTTGAAAACAAGGCAGACGGGCCGCATCTGCGAGGGAAACACTCGGCGAGAAGCACACCTATGTCCCTGATTCCCAATTTTGCGATGCTTGGCAGCGGCCCGACGGTGCTGATGCTCCACGATGCCGACACCGACCATCTGGGCTTTGCCCCGCAGGTGGAGTTGCTCGCCAGCCAGGGCTACCGCGCCATCGCCTGGGACATGCCCGGCTACCATGCCAACCCACCGCCCTATGGCGGCTACAGCCTGAAGGCGCTGGCTGCCACGGCGGACGGCCTGCTCGAAGCGCTGAAGATTGGCCGCGCCCATATTGTCGGCCATGGCATGGGCGCCATGGTGGCCGCCGAGCTGGCTTTGCGCCACCCCACCCGCGTGCGCAGCCTGACCCTGGTGGCCGGCGGCCCGGCACTGGAGGCCGACAGCCAGCAGCACTGGGTGCAGACGCGCCAGCAACTGCTGGCCCAGTGCCAGCAGCAGGCCAGCACCGAGCCGGTGCAGATGCAGCGTTTTGCCGAGCTGCTGGTGCAGCTGCAATCGGGCCAGCAGGCCTTGCCCGAAGGCCTGCAGCTGGCGCGCCATGCGATCACCCAGATCCAGCCGCTGGCCTATGGCCGCATGCTGGAGATGCTGGCCGGCCCCAGCACCCTGGCCGAGCGCCTGCCCCACCTCAGCCAGCGCTGCCTGCTGGTGAGCGGCGGCCAGGATGTGTGCATGCCGCCCCAGCGCATGCAGGCGCTGGCAGACCTGCTGCCCCAGGCCCGGCACGAGAGCCTGGAAGGCGTTGGCCACTGGCCCCAGCTGGAGAGCCCGGATGCCTTCGAAGGCCTGCTGCTCGACTTTCTGGCGACCCAGCGCGCCACGGTTCACTAGGAAAAACCCGTAAGCCGGCCGCCTGCGATGGCCGTTTGCCTCTGCAGGTGGTTGACTCGCCATGCTGGCAATGCAGCCTGCTTGGCGCCGCCGGGGCAAAAAACTGGCATGCTATGGGGTTTGGCGTGCAGCCCGCCACTTTGTCCTGGAGCCTCTCCAGGCTGGCGGACGGCCACCATGACCGGCAGCGGCTCCCCCACAGAACGCTGCTGTCCCTGTTGCCAACTGAAGGATTAGTCCCGTGTCCCCCTCTTCCCTGAGCTTTGCCGTCACCCCATCGAGCCAGCCACGCAGCGTCCAAGAGCGCGCCAAGATTCTCGACAACCCGGGTTTTGGTCTGCACTTCACCGACCACATGGTCTCGGTGCACTGGGACAAAGAGGGCGGCTGGCGCGATGCGGCCGTGACCCCCTATGGCCCGATTGCGCTGGACCCCGCTGCCGCCGTGCTGCACTACGGCCAGGAAATCTTTGAAGGCATCAAGGCCTACCGCCATGCGGACGGCTCGGTCTGGACCTTCCGCCCCCAAGCCAATGCCGAGCGCCTGCAGCGCTCCGCCCGCCGCCTGGCCCTGCCCGAGCTGCCGGTCGACATCTTTGTGGAATCGCTCAAGCAGATCATCGCTGTGGACAAGGACTGGGTGCCCAGCGGCAACGAAGCCAGCCTGTACCTGCGCCCGTTCATGATCGGTGACGAAGTCTTCCTGGGCGTGCGCAGCGCCCACAAGGCCACCTACTACGTGATCGCCTGCCCCGCAGGCCCCTACTTTGCCAAGGGCGTGGCGCCCGTGGCGATCTGGCTGTCCACCGACTTTGCCCGCGCGGCCAAGGGCGGCACCGGCGCTGCCAAGTGCGGCGGCAACTATGCCGCTTCGCTTCTGCCCCAGCAGCAAGCCCAGGACAACGGCTGCTCGCAGGTGCTGTTCCTCGACCCGGCCGAGGGCAAGTACCTCGAGGAGCTGGGCGGCATGAACGTGTTCCTGGTCTACGGCAAGCAAAACAAGCTGGTCACGCCTGCGCTGTCGGGCAGCATTCTGGAAGGCATCACCCGCGACTCGCTGCTGCAACTGGCGCGCGACCGTGGCATGGTGGTCGAAGAGCGCAAGATCGCCGTTGACGAGTGGAAGCAAGGCGTGGCTTCCGGTGAGATCACCGAAGTGTTTGCCTGCGGTACCGCTGCCGTTATCACCCCCATCGGCCAGCTCAAGGGCGAAGGCTTCTCGGTGGGCGACCTGTCGGCACCGGCTGGCGAAGTCACGATGGCGCTGCGCAAGGAGCTGACCGACATCCAGTACGGCCGCGCCCCGGACCGCCACGGCTGGCTGGTGCGTCTGGACGCCTGATCCCTTCCCGATAAACGCCAAAAGGGCCGCACCGTGTGCGGCCCTTTTTCATGGAGCGGTAAGCCCGTCAGGCTGCAACAGCGGCCCGGCTCCTGGCTTCGCTTTCAAAGCCGTAGAAACCAAATTGCATGTCCGGCATGCGGCCGCTCACCAGCTCGGCCATGGCCTTCCCGCTGCCGGCGCCATGGGTCCAGCCCAGGGTGCCATGACCGGCATTGATCCAGAGCTTGCCGATCTTGGTGCGGCCAATGAACGGGATATTCGTGGGGGTGGCAGGACGCAGGCCGGTCCAGAACTGCGGGTTGCCGCCCTGCTCGGGCAGGCGGGTATCGCAGACGCCGGGCATCAGCTCCTCGATGCGGCGCGCCAGCATGTGGCAGCGGGCCTTGGCCAGCGGGCTGTCCAGCGAGCTGTCAAAACCGTTGAGTTCGATGGTGCCGGCCACGCGCAGCTGGTTGCCCAGCCGGCTCATTGCCAGCTTGTTGCCGTCGTCGATGCAGCTGACAAAGGGCGCGGCCTCGGGCTTGAGGATCGGCAAGGTGGCGCTGTAGCCCTTGCCGGGGTAGATGGCGACGTTCAGGCCCACGGTACGCAGCAGCGGCGCGGTGTAGCTGCCGCAGGCGACGATGACGGCATCGCCCTGCAAGGTGCGTGGGCTGCTGTCTGAACCCGCTGCGGTGGCGCGCACGGTGACGGAATCGATCGCGCCGCCCGCCACATTCAGCCGCTCGACCCGGTGGTTGTAGAGAAACTGCACACCGCCCTGGGCACAGAGCTGGGCGAGCTTTTGCGTGAACACGCGGGCGTCGCCGCTCTCATCGCTCTCGGTAAAGGTGCCGCCCTTGATCTGCGCGGCATAGGGCTTGAAGGCGGGCTCGATCTTCAGAAACTCTTCGGTGCTGACCATGCGGCGGTTCACACCGTACTGGCGCATCAGATCGACGGCCATCTGTGCATCCTGCACCGCTTCGTCGCTGGTGAAGAAGTGGGCAATGCCGCGTTCGAGCCGGTTGAACTCGATGCCGGTCTGCGCCACCACGGCCTTCAACGCGCTGTGGCTGTAGGCACCGAGCGCGACGATCTGCTGCACATTGCGGGCAAAGGAGCGGTCATTGCACTCGGCCAGAAACTGGGTGAGCCAGCGCCATTGCTGCGGATCGGCATGGGGGCGCAGCAGCAGCGGTGCCTCCTTGTCGAACATCCACTTGAGCGCCTTGAGCGGGGCATGCTTGTTGGCCCAGGGCTCGCAGTAGCTCACCGAGATCTGCGCGGCATTGGCAAAGCTGGTCTCCAGCGCCGCGTCCGGTTGGCGGTCCACGACGGTGACGTCGTGGCCGAGTTGCAGCAAATGCCAGGCAGTGCTGGTGCCGATGATGCCGGCGCCGAGGATGATGACTTTCATGGCTCTCAGTGTCTGGCATCTTGGCTGTAACATAAAGTGCAATTAAACTTCTTCAGGATTCATCAGTTCTACTAATACTGGAGCCCCATGAGCAACCTGGACCCGGTCGCGCTGGAATGCCTGGCCGCCGTGATTGAAGAAGGCGGTTTCGAGAAGGCCGCTGTGCGACTGAATGTGACGCAATCGGCGGTCTCGCAGCGGCTGCGCGCGCTGGAGGCACAGATCGGCTCGGTGCTGGTGGTGCGCAGCCGTCCGCTGCGCCCGACCGCTGCGGGACAGTTGCTGCTCAAGCACACCCAGCAGCTGCGGCTGCTGCGCACCGACCTGGAGCAGGAGCTGCACAGCCTGCTGCCCCACGCCATGGGCCGCAGCGCGCATGACGAGGCCATCTCGATCGCCATCAATGCCGACAGCATTGCCACCTGGGCGCTGGATGCGCTGCAGGACATCGCGCTGCAGCAGCTGCCGCTGGAGATCATCACCGACGACCAGGACCACACGTTGGAGCTGCTGCGCACCGGGGAGGTGCTGGGCTGTGTCACGACGATGCCCAGAGCCTTGCGCGGCTGCCGCGTGACGGCGCTGGGCGCGATGCATTACATCGCCGTGGCCTCGCCCGCCTTCGCCGAGCAGCATGTGCCGCAGGGCATCAACCGCAGCAACTTCAAGCACCTGCCGTTTCTCAGCTACAACCGCAAGGACGACATGCAGCGCGTTTTTGTCGCCCGTGCGATGGGGCTCAAGACGGTGGGCCTGCACCAGCTCTACGTTCCCAACTCCGAAGCCCAGGTGCGCGCCGTGGCCGCCGGCTGGGGCGTGGGCGTGGTGCCCGAGTTGCTCGCCCGTCCCTACCTGGCCGATGGCCGCCTGGTCAATGTGGCCGAGGCCCAGGTGCTGCGCGTTGATCTGTTCTGGCACTGCTGGAACCTGCAGTCGGCCTTGCTCAGCGCGCTGAGCGATGCGATGGTGCACAGCGCCAAGGGCAGCCTGGCGCCGCCCACGGCCGCAGCCCGCGCCACCGTGAAGGCATAAACCGCGCCATAGTCAAGGCATAAAAAAACTGCCTGCACCCCAAAGGATGCAAGCAGTTTCCGGATGTACCCCTGTGTTCATTGCACCGGTGGTTCCATCCCTCCCTCATCAGTAAACACGGTCAATGGCGAAGTATCCACGCCCAGTATTGCTACACGGTGAATAGCGCATGACAGCACCGTCATCTGGCGGCCGGCTTATCGCACCAGCAGTACCGGCACCTTGCTCTCTGCCAGTACCTGGGTGGCCACCGAGCCCAGCACCAGCTTGGCCAGCGCGCCATGGCCCCGGGTGCCCATGATCAGCAGGTCATAGCCGCCGTTATCGGCCGTCTCCGCAATGGTCTGCGAAATGGGGCCCACAGCGCTCTCTGCCACGGCCTTCACCTGGTGGGCAGCCAGGAACTCCTGCACCGGCGCCAGCACCTTTTGCGCTTCTTCCGAGTGGTAGTCATCCACCAGCGCCTTGCCCAGGGCCTTGGCGGCCCGGGGCGGCAGCAGCGGCTGCACCGTGAGTGCCGTGTAATGGTGGTTGGAGGTCAGCCACTCTGCGTGCGCTGCCAGGTAATCCAGCATTTTTTGGGTGTAAGGGCTGCCGTCAACGGCCAACAAAATACGCATGCCTTAACTCCTTCAACAAGGGGTGAGGGACCCAACACCGGTGCCACGACCAACGCTGGACTGTGAGCTGGCAAAACCCGCATACCGGCACCGGCAACGCGCTTTACAGGCTTAAATCATGTGTATCAGCTTATAGATTCATCGTCAAACGCACATTGATGTGCATCAGGCTTGGCGAAAAATTTAAGTGAAAACCCTTGGTTTTGATCGAATATGCTAAGCACGCACCGGAGAAGAAAAGTCGACCGTAAATGTTTTGCTGCTGAAATGCGCCCAAATGACTGTTTTAGGGACGCGGTATGCAAAATGGAGATGAATAGGCGGGATATATGCGCCCGCTCAAGGCATAGCGGCGGCGCAGAGGCTAGTCAGCGCCAAGCACAAACCTTACCGTACCGATGTTGTGGAGCCGCGCGAGAAGTCGTGGCGCGCCGAGCAGTCCCTGAGAACCTGTCGCCTTACACCCGCACCAGGCAATGCGGGTTGAAGGTCTCCTGCTCGCCCTTGCGCGCATAGCCCAGCGGGTTGGCCACGACCCGGCATTGCCAGGGGCGGCCATCGCTGTGCTGGCCTTTGGCCAGATAGTCGCTGGGCGCATGCAGGTGGCCGTGGATCCAGAGGTCGGCATAGGGCAGCAGGTCATCCAGCACATTGCAAAAGCCGGCGGTGCCAGGGGTCAGCCCATAGCGCGGATCGGCGCTGCGCAGGCTGGGGGCGAAGTGGGTGATGACGACGGTCTTGCCGTCAAAGGGCTCGGCCAGTGCGGCGCGCAGCCATTGCTGGCAGCGCAGCGCTTCGTCGCGCATCTCGGCAGCCAGAAAGGGCTGGCCGTTGCGCACGGTCTGGGCCTTGGTCAGGTAGAAGTTGGCGGCCTTGAAGGCCTTCTCGCGCTGCTTCATCAGCGCGCCCAGCTCGGTCACGCCGTTGTGCAGCGCAATCGCGTCGTAGTCGGACCAGAGTGTGGTGCCGATGAAGCGCACGCCATCGATCACCAGGGTTTCGCAGTCCAGCATCGTGATACCCAGCTTGTTGCAGCTGGCGCGCAGGCGCTGCCGGGCCATGTCGAAATCCAGGTTGTCAAACTCATGGTTGCCGGGCACCAGGATCACCGGCTCGGGCCAGTGGCCGCCCGCCTGCTGCGGGCTGAACTGGCCCAGGCCAAAATCTGCATCGTCCAGCATCGATCCATTCTGGTAGGAGCCAATGTCGCCGGCCAGGATCAGCAGCTCGGCGCCGGGCGCGGGCTGGGCGCGGAAATGGGGATGGGTCTCCAGGTGCAGGTCGGACAGGATTTGCAGGTGCATGGTGGCCTAGCCTACCATGGGCTTTGGCGGCTTGCAGCCCGCTACATCGGTAATTCCAGGTCAGGAAAAGCCGCCCGCGCCGACCGCTCCAGCGCATGCAGCATCCATTCCAGCGCCGAGGGCGGTATGTGCCCGCTGCGGCTGCGCCACAGCGCATCCACATGCACGGCTTCCACGCGCAGCGGCAGCGGCTGGAAGGCCAGCAGATCGGCAATGCCGGTGGCGGGCACAAAGTGGCGCGGCAGCACGGTCAGCAGATCGGTGCGCGCCACGACGCGGGCGGCAGTGAAGTACTGGTTCACCGTCAGCACCACGCGGCGCTTGCGGCCGATCGATGCCAGCGCCTCGTCCAGAAAGCCAAAGGGCTGGCCGGAAAAACTCACCAGCATATGGCGCGCATCGCAGTAGCGCTCCAAAGTCAGCAAGCCCTCACTCAAAGGATGGTCCTTGCGCATCACGCAGAGGTATTCGCCGTCATACAGGCGCCGGCTCTCGAAATCCACCAGGTCCCCCGATTGGGCGCGGGCCGTCATCTCGGCCAGCACGAAGGGGAAATAGCCCACGGCCAGGTCAGCGGTCTCGGCTTCCAGCTCCTCACGCGGATCACGTGTAGTGAGTGGTTGCACATGGACGGAGACGCCTGGCGCCTCGGTCTCCAGAATATGCATGAGGCTGGGCAGCAAGGTGGCGGCCGTGGCATCGGCCATCGCCACGACAAAGGCCTGGGTGGCGTGGGCCGGGTCAAAGCGCTCGGGGGCAAAGCTGGCCTGCAGGCGCGCCAGCGATTCACGCACCACCGGCCACAGCGCATTGGCCAGCGGCGTGGGCTCCACGCCCTGGCCGCTGCGCACCAGCAGTTCGTCATTCAAGGCTTCGCGCAGGCGCCGCATCGCATTGCTGACTGCGGGTTGGGTGATGGACAGCTTGTCGGCGGCCCGGGTCAGGCTGCGCTCATTCATCACCTCGTCGAATACACGCAACAGGTTCAGATCGAGATGCCGAAATTGATGGGGCAGCATTTTCAATCCTTTGCGGTGCTGAGCGGCCTGCAATACATCACTGGCATGAATGATACAGATTCAAAAGATAAATTTGAGATGGTCTAGGGTAAACCCTATACTTCGTGCATCGCTTCCAAGAAGCATTAATACCAAAGACATCCATCATGACCAACAGTTTTGTACACACTGACATGGCTACCGAGCACACGGGCGTTCTGCGTGTGGAACGTGCTGCTGAACATCTCAAGACCACCTTCGGCACCAAGGGCATCGGCGCTTCCTTGATGCTGGCAGCCCTCGTTGCTGCAGTGCTGGTCGTGGCTACCCGCCTGGTGGACTCCGTCGCTGGCGGCAGCCACTGGATCGCTGGCTGGGCCCTGCTGTGGGCCGTCGCCTTTGTCGCCATCGCCCTGCTGGCCGCCCCTGCCCGCAACCTGAGCAGCAGCCTGCGCGCCGCACGCCGCAGCTGGGACGAAGGCCACCGCCGCGCCATGGAAGACGAGAAGACCTGGCAAGTGGCCCTGCAAGACAGCCGCGTGATGGCTGATCTGAACCGCGCCATGAGCGACGCAGCGGTTTCGTTCTACCACAAGAACTACTGATCAACGCCGGGGTTCCTCCAGAGCCCCAGCGCCGGCAGCCACGATCTGCCTTTTCAAGAGCCACGGCATGCCGTGGCTTTTTTGTCGTTGGCGACCGCAGTCCCTCCAAAGCGGATGCGCGGCTTGGCGTGGCAGCACAGCTCTACCCGCGCAAGCCGCAGCACTTGAACAACGGTTGGCAAGCGGTTTACCGCCCAGCAAGCTGCTGGCTGTATGCCACAAACCACAGCTCCAACCTTGCACTGCCACGGAGCCCAGACAGGTCTACCGCAGCTCCGCATCCAAAACAAAACCCCGCATGCCTGAAACATGCGGGGTTTTGCGGTGCGTCGTTGGCTGCGTCACTGGCAGCGGAGCTACCAGCGCGCGGGCGAGCGGCCGGTCAAGCAGCGGTCAGGCGCTTTTCGAGGTCGGCCTTGATGTCCAGCAGCGCTTGGGGCAGGCGCTGGGCCAGGTGGTCGAAATGGGCCTGGTGCGACGCCAGCTCTTCGGTCCAGACGGCGGTGTCGATGTTGGTGACGGTCTTGAACTGCTCGGCATTGAAGTCCAGGCCGGTCCAGTTGATCTCGGCGTACTGTGGGGCCACGCCAAAGGCGGTCTGCGTACCCTGCACCTGGCCTTCGAGGCGGTCCAGCATCCACTTGAGCACGCGCATGTTCTCACCGTAGCCGGGCCAGACGAACTTGCCAGCGGCATCCTTGCGGAACCAGTTGGTGGTGTAGATCTTGGGCAGCTGCGCACCAGCGGCTTCGAGCTTGTCGCCCAGGTTCAGCCAGTGGGCGAAGTAATCGCTCATGTTGTAGCCCATGAAAGGCAGCATCGCGAATGGATCGCGGCGCACCACGCCTTGCGCGCCAAACGCGGCAGCGGTGGTTTCGGAGCCCATGGTCGCGGCCATGTAGACGCCTTCCTTCCAGTTGCGTGCTTCGGTCACCAGCGGCACGGTCGTCGAGCGGCGGCCACCAAAGATGAAGGCATCGATCTGCACGCCCTTGGGGTCGTCCCAGGCTTCGTCGAGGGCCGGGTTGTTGGTGGCAGCCACGGTGAAGCGGGCGTTCGGATGGGCGGCCTTGGCGCCGGTTTCCTTCGCAATCTGCGGGGTCCAGTCCTTGCCTTGCCAGTCGATCAGGTGGTTCGGCAGCTGGCCGCTGTCCTTTTCCATGCCTTCCCACCACACATCGCCGTCATCGGTCAGCGCGACGTTGGTGAAGATCACGTTCTTGTCCAGGCTGGCCATGCAGTTGGGGTTGGTGTGGTAGTTGGTACCCGGGGCCACGCCAAAGTAGCCCGCTTCGGGGTTGATCGCGCGCAGCGAGCCGTCGGCCTGCGGCTTGATCCAGGCGATGTCGTCACCGATGGTGGTGACTTTCCAGCCTTCAAAGCCGGTGGGCGGCACCAGCATCGAGAAATTGGTCTTGCCGCAGGCGCTGGGGAAAGCGGCTGCCACATGGTACTTTTTGCCCTGGGGGTTTTGCACGCCCAGAATCAGCATGTGCTCGGCCAGCCAGCCTTGGTCGCGGCCCATGGTCGAGGCAATGCGCAGCGCAAAGCATTTCTTGCCCAGCAGTGCATTGCCGCCGTAGCCCGAACCGTAGGACCAGATTTCGCGCGTCTCGGGGTAGTGCACGATGTACTTGGTCTTGTTGCAAGGCCAGCTGGTGGTGTCTTTTTCGCCGGCCTGCAGGGGCGCGCCGATGGTGTGCACGCAGGGCACGAAGTCGCCATCGCTGCCGATCACGTCATACACGGCACGGCCCATGCGGGTCATGATCTTCATGTTGACTGCGACATAGGCGCTGTCGGACAGCTCAATGCCGACGTGGGCGATCGGCGAGCCCAGCGGGCCCATCGAGAACGGCACCACATACATCGTGCGACCCTTCATACAACCGTCAAACAGCGGCTGTAGAGTCGAACGCATCTCGGCAGGTTCCATCCAGTTGTTGGTGGGGCCGGCGTCCTCTTTCTTGGCCGAGCAGATGTAGGTGCGGTCTTCGACACGTGCCACGTCCGAGGGATCGGACCAGGCCAGAAAGCTGCCTGGGCGCTTGGCGGGGTTGAGCTTCTTGAAGGTGCCGGCATCGACAAGTTGCTGGCAGAGGCGGTCGTATTCTTCCTGGCTGCCGTCGCACCAGTAGACGGAATCAGGCTTGCACAGTGCGGCCATATCGGCCACCCAGGCAATGAGCTTGGGGTTCTTGACATAGTCGGGCGCCTGAAGGGCCACACCGGCTTGGACGTTTGCGTTCATCGGAAGCTTTCAAAGTTGTAAACGGTTCATCAAAAACCGCTGCGGCCCGCTCCCTGGCCGGCAACCCATTTTTGAAAAACCGTCTCCACTGCGTCGGACAGGGCGCTATGCCTGTGCGCAAAAATGCCTACGCTGGACTCGCGATTTTAGCAGTCGGACCCCAAAACGGTGATTTTCGGTCACCACATCTATGCATTTGATGCATGACAAAATGCATAATTGTATTGATACCGGTTTCTTTGGCCAGCCGCCTGTCGCGCAGGTGGCGCGGCCCTGCAGTGGCCAAGGCGCGCATGCCGCGCGGGGCCGCGCCAGCCATCATCGGCCAGCGGCAGGCGATAAAAAACCCGCCAGCGGCGGGTTCAGCAACAGGCCCTCGGGCGCGGATCGCGCGGCGCTCAGGCCATGTAGACGGCAATGAAGGCCAGCAGGAACATCATCAGCGCGCCCACCACGGGGAGCACGACCGGCATCAGCGGAACAATGGCTTCCACGGTATCCACCGGAGGGTGTTCGGTATCGGCGTCGGTGTGCGGGCTGGACATGGGCTCTCTCCAATGCAAAGGCTGGGGACCATTGTAGCCAGCGGGCCCCAGCGTGCATCCTGGGCAGAAACCCTGAGCCTGGCGGAGTGGCGCGCCCAGCGGTCAGCCCTCCAGCACCGGATACAGCGACAGCACCAGCAGTGCCGCCATGCACCAGTTGAAGCGCTGCAGTGCCCGGGGTGTGCGCAGTGCGCGGCCCACCGCACTGCCAAACAAGGTCCAGACGCTGACGCTGGGGTAGTTCACTACCCCCAGCACCAGCGCGGCGAGCAGCAGGTTGGCGGTATAGCCATCGCGCGGGGTATAGGTCGCCACGATGCCGATGGCCATGACCCAGGCCTTGGGGTTGACCCACTGGAACGCAGCGGCCTGCCAAAAACCAAAGGGCTGCGCACCGGCCTGCCCCGCGCCGGCCTCGCCGGAGCGGGCGATCTTCCAGGCCAGCCACAGCAGGTAAGCGGCACCCAGGTACTTGAGCCAGGTGTAGAGACGCGGCTCACGCTCAAAGGCCACGCCCAGCCCCAGGCCCACCAGCAGCAGCATGGCCACCACCCCCAGGCTGATGCCCAGCATGTGCGGCACCGTGCGGCGGTAGCCGAAAGTGGCGCCCGAGGCCGTCAGCATCACATTGTTGGGGCCCGGGGTGACCGAGCTGACAAAGGCGAACAGGGCCAGGGGCAACACAAAGGCGGAGGTTTGGGGCAGAACGGACATGGCAACGGGTGAACAAGGAAGAAAAGAAAAGCTGCTGCCATGCTACCGCCAGGATGCAGTACAGTACCGGTACACTTTAACTGGCCACTTGCAGAATTGGCCTGCTCTTATGACCCAGACACTTCCGCCGGCCACCGAGACCGCAGCCGTGACCGCGGCCAACACCGCTGCGCCCGGCTCACGTGCCCGCCCGCTGGCAGCGGCCGCCTGGGGCTGGCAACCAGTGCGCACCGGCAGCGCCTCCCTGGTCGAGCAGCTGGTGGCGCATTTCAGCGACCGCATCCGCCACCACGGGCTGCGCACGGGCATGCGCCTGCCATCGGTGCGGGCGCTGGCCGACCAGGCGGGCGTAAGCCGCGACACGGTGGTGCAGGCCTATGACCGGCTGGCCGCGCAGGGCCTGGTGCAATCGCGCCGGGGCGCGGGCTTTTTTGTCTGTGCCCAGCGCGCGCTGGCCGTAGCGGCCGCTGCCCCTGCGGCCAGCCTGGCCCAGGGTGCTGCGTTTGACACCGCCTACCTGCTGCGCGGCATCTTCCGCGAGGATGCCGATGGCTCCGGCCACACCGGCAGTGCCGGCTGCCTGCCCGCCAGCTGGATGGACGAAGGCCTGATCAGCGGCGCGATGCGCGCCATTCTGAAGCAGGGCGTGCGGGCCGAACGCAGTCTGCTGGGCTACGGCCTGCCCCAGGGGCTGGCACCCCTGCGCCGCCAGATCGCATCGACCTTGCAGGCGCAGGAAGTGCCTGCCCACCCCGAGACCCAGCTGATGACGGTGAGCGGCGTCACCCACGGGCTGGACCTGATCGTGCGCTGCTTTCTGCAGCCGGGCGACACCGTGCTGGTCGAGGACCCGGGCTGGTTCCTGATCTTTGGCCGCCTCAACACCATGGGGGTGAATGTGGTGGGCGTGCCGCGCCTGCCTGGCGGCCCCGATGTGCAGGCGCTGCAGGCCCTGGCCGCGCAGCACCAGCCCAAGCTTTTCATCCTGAACACCGCCGTGCACAACCCCACCGGGCTGAGCCTGTCGGCCGGTGTCGCCCATGAGGTGCTGCGCATTGCCGAGCGGCATGATTTCCTGCTGGTCGAGGACGACACCTATTCCGAATACCTGGGCAATATGCCCCTGCGCCTGGCGGCCATGGACCGGCTGCAGCGCGTGCTGCTGGTGGGGGGCTATTCCAAAACACTGTCGGGCGGCTTGCGCGTGGGCTATGTGGCGGCGCGGCCCGAGTTCATCCACCAGCTGACCGATCTGAAGCTGCTGGGCGGCCTCACCTCCGCGCTGCCCAGCGAGCAGATCGTGCACCGCATCCTGGCCGATGGCAGCTACCGCAAGCATGTGGACCGGCTGCGCGAGCGGGTGGACAAGGCGCGCCACCGCTGCCTGCGCCAGCTCGAAGCGCTGGGCTGCCACGCGGTGCATGAGCCGGTGGCCGGCACCTTTGCGTGGGTGGACTGCGGCATGGACTCGGAACTGCTGGCGCGCCAGGCCAGCGAGCATGGCCTGCTGCTGGCGCCCGGGGTGCTGTTCTCACCGCGCCAGGCGCCGTCAAGCCTGCTGCGCATCTCGGTGGCCATGGCCGAGCAGCCGGCCGCCTGGCAGACTTTGGCCCTGCTGCTGGAACGCCACCGGGGCGCTTGAGGAGGACCGCCGCTACCGCACTGTCAGGCCAGATCGACCTGCATGCCTACGGCGCGCAGCTTGTCCACCACCTCGTCGATATGCGCCTTGCTGCGGGTCTGCAGCACGATGTCGATCTCGGTGTTCTGCGCGGCCAGCTTGGTGAAGGCGCGCTGGTGGTGCACCTCTTCGATGTTGGCCCCTGCCTCGGCCACGATGGCGGTGATGCGCGCGAGCATGCCGGGCACATCGCGCGAGCTGATGCGCAGGCGCGCGAGCCGGCCCGAGCGCACCATGCCGCGCTGGATGATGGAGGCCAGCAGCAGCGGATCGATATTGCCGCCCGACAGCACCAGGCCCACCTTCTGGCCCCGGAAGCGCTCGGGGTAGCGCAGCAGCGCCGCCAGACCCACCGAGCCAGCCCCTTCGACCAGGGTCTTTTCAATCTCCAGCAGCATCAGCACGGCCTGCTCGATATCGCTCTCTTCGACCAGCACCAGGTCATCGACGGTGCGGGCCACGATCTCGCGGGTGATCATGCCGGCCGTGGCCACGGCAATGCCTTCGGCCATCGTCGATACGCCCACCGGCAAATCCAGGTGCTGCACCGCATTGACCATGCTGGGAAAGCGCGAGGTCTGCACGCCCACCACCTGGATGCCGGGCTTGACGGCCTTGGCCGCGGTGGCGATGCCGGCAATCAGGCCGCCACCGCCCACGGCGATGAGCAAGGTGTCCAGATCGGGCTGGTCTTCGAGCATCTCCAGCGCCAAGGTGCCCTGGCCCGCTGCAATGTCGGCATCGTCAAACGGATGCACAAATACCAGCTTCTGGTCCTCGGCCATCGCATAGGCATGGGCGCGGGCCTCTTCCAGGGTGTCGCCATGCAGCACCACCTCAGCACCAAAGCTGCGCGTGCGCTCCACCTTGACACCCGGCGTGAAGCGCGGCATCACGATCACCGCCCGCACACCCAGCTGCTGCGCATGGTAGGCCACGCCCTGGGCATGGTTGCCCGCGCTCATCGCGATGACGCCCCGTGCACGCTGCTCGGCGTCCAGCTGCATCAGCTTGTTGCAGGCACCGCGCTCCTTGAACGCCGCCGTGAACTGCAGGTTCTCGAACTTGAGATAGACCTTGGCGCCCACGATCTGGGACAGCGTGTGGGAGTAGAGGCAGGGCGTGCGCTCGACCTTGCCTTGGATGCGCTGCGCGGCATTGCGGATGTCTTGGATGCTGAGCATGGGATGACTCGCTGAAGGGATGGGGTGCCGCCCGGCCAGGGGCTGGCTGTTGTCATGGAATGTCTCGTCGTCTCGATGGCTGGCGCGGCGTTCAGTCGGCGCTGGGCGGCTGGTAGACATGGTCAAAAAACGCCTGCTCCAGCGCCACTGCGCGGCTGAAATAATCGGCCGCCTCGGCGCGTGCATCGGGGTCGATGCTTTCGCCCATGCGGTCGAGCTCAGCACGCAGCCAGCCCACAAAATCGCGGAAGAAGTCGTTGGCATGCAGGCTGATCCATTCGGCATGCACAAAACGCGGCGGCAGGGTCTGGCCGGGCTGGTCAAAGCCGTCCAGGTACAGGCCTTCGGCCACGCAGAGCACGGCCAGGCAGTTGGCGTATTTCTGGCTGCGCGCGGCCTGGCCCATCAGCGCCTGGAACTGCACGGTCGGCAGCGTCAGCGGCGGCGTCTCGCGTTCCTGCGCGGGCACCTGCAGCTCGTCCAAGCTACGCTGGAAATAGGTGTTCTCGTCGCTGGTGATCATCGCCGCAAACTGCGCCAGCCGCACGCGCGGCGCAAAGCTGTCGGCACTGGCGATGGCCGCGCCCAGCAGCGCCACGAACTGGTTGATGAACTGGTAGTCCTGCACCAGATAGCGGCGCAGCACCGCATCGTCCAGGCTGCCGGCCCGCATCTCGTCAATGAAGCGGTGGTGGATGCAGGCATCCCAAACGGGCTGGTTCAGCGCTTGGAGCGATTCAGAAAAGCGGTCGGTCATGGTGGGCGGCGGAGGCAGCAACGGCAAAGAGGGCCATTGTGCCGCAACAGCCTTGTGCCTGCGCACCGGCCTGGCGATGCGCTATGATTTTTGCGTATCCCCCTCCGTTACCGAAAGACGAGCATGACCTCTGCCATCGACCGCCGCCACGTCGGCGCACGCCTGTCCGAAACCGCCATCCACAACGGCACCGTCTACCTGGCGGGCCAGATCCCCGAGAACAACCCCGGTGCCGATATCGTCACCCAAACGCAAGAAGTGCTGGGCCATATCGACCGCCTGCTGGGCGAGGCCGGATCGAGCAAGGCCAGCATCCTGCAGTGCCAGATCTACCTGACCGACATCACCGAGATCGGCCAGATGAACAGCGTCTGGGACGCCTGGGTCGCCCCGGGCCACACGCCGCCCCGTGCCACCGTACAGGCCACCTTGGGCAACCCCGATTACAAGATCGAAGTGGTGGTGGTCGCCGCCGTCGAAAAGGCCTGATCGCCGCGCACGGCCCTGAGCGGGCCGTTGCAGAATGCTGCATTCCTTGCATACAAAGCCTGTCTTGCATCTTGCATGGCAGGCTTTTTGCTTCTGTCTCCGAGGCCGCACAAGTCGGTGAACACTCACGGGTAATCCCTGTTCACCAAATGCTTTGTGCTTGGGTACATTTTTGCATACAAGAAATTTATAACTTGTATACAAACTCAAAAGGAATGCGTATGCGTCGCTTTGTCAGATCGCTGTTCGGGCAGGTGGTGGTGGCTCTCATCATCGGGGTCATCGTCGGCCTGATGGCGCCGGAATGGGCCGTCAAACTCAAGCCTTTGGGCGATGGTTTCATCAAGCTCATCAAGATGATCATCCCGGTGCTGGTGTTCTGCGTGGTGGTGCATGGCATTGCCGGGGCGGGCGACCTCAAGCGCGTCGGCAGGGTCGGCGTCAAGGCGCTGATCTATTTCGAGGTGCTCACCACCATTGCACTGGTTCTGGGCCTGGTGCTGGCCTTTGTGTTCCAACCTGGTGCAGGCATGAACGTGGACCCGAGCAAGCTTGATGCCTCGGCGATGAGCGCTTACGCCAGCAATGCCGACAAGCTGACCAGCGGCGGCACGGTCGATTTCCTGATGAAGCTGATCCCCACCACCGTGGTGCAGGCCTTTGCCACCGGCGATGTGCTGCAGGTGCTGCTGTTTGCCGTGCTGTTTGGCTGCGGCCTGACGATGCTGGGCGAGCGCGGCGCGCCGGTCAGCCTGTTGATCGACACAATGTCGCATGTGCTGTTCAAGGTGATGGGCATCATCATCAAGCTGGCGCCGCTGGGCGTGCTGGGTGCGATTGCGTTTACCGTCGGCCAGTACGGCGTGGGCTCGCTCAAGCAGCTGGGCATGCTGGTGCTGCTGTTCTATGTCGCGGTCGCCTTCTTCGTGTTTGTCGTGCTGGGTTTTGCGATGCGCGTCTCGGGCTTCAGCCTGATCAAGCTGCTGCGCTACCTGCGCGAAGAGCTGATGGTCGTCTTCGCCACCACCTCGTCCGACAGCGTTCTGCCCCAGATCATGGCCAAACTGCGCCACCTGGGCATCCGCGACTCCACCGTCGGCCTGGTGATTCCCACCGGCTACTCGTTCAACCTCGACGCGTTCTCGATCTACATCACGTTGGCAGCGGTCTTCATTGCGCAGGCCACCAACACGCCGATCTCGATGACCGATCTGCTGACCATCCTGGCCATTGCGCTGGTGACCTCCAAGGGTGCGCATGGCGTGCCGGGCTCGGCCATTGTGGTGCTGGCCGCCACCTTGCATGCGATCCCCGCGATCCCGGCCATCGGCCTGGTGCTGGTGCTGTCGGTGGACTGGTTCATGGGTATTGCCCGCGCGCTGGGCAACCTGATCGGCAACTGCGTGGCGACCGTGGCGATTGCGTCGTGGGAAGGCGATATCGACCGCGAGCGGGCCCATAAGGTGCTCAATGGCGAGAAGCTGCCGCAAGACACGGCACAATCGGAGCTGTCCACACCCCACGCCTGAGCCTCATGACTGCTGTCAGCCCCACCACTATCGCGGAACGCGTTGTCGAAGCCATCCTCGCACAGAAGCTGTCGCCAGGAGAGCGCTTGGGAGAGCAGGCACTGGCGGACAACTTCTCGGTCAGCCGCACCCTGGTGCGTGAGGCGCTGATGCAGTTGCAGGCGCGCGGCTTTGTGCAGGTGCAGCCGCGCCGGGGCTGGTATGTGGTGCAGCCCAGTGCCGAGGAGGCGCGCGACGCCTTTGCCGCCCGCCGCATCATCGAGGCCGGCATCCTGGAGACGGCAGGCCGCCCGATGCAGCAGGTGATCCGCCAGCTGCGCCTGCATATCGACGAGGAGCAGCGCGCGATCCAGGGCGCCGATGCCGCGACGCGCGCCTTCCTGCTGGCCGATTTCCATGTCTGCCTGGCCGAGAACATGGGCCACCGTCTGCTGGCCGATACCCTGCGCGACCTGACCGCCCGCACCACCTTGGCAGCAACGCTCTACCAGTCCGACCACAGCGCCGAGCAGTCCTGCGCCGACCACGCGAGCATTGTCCAAGCGCTGGAGCGCGGCGACGCCGAGCAGGCCCGCGCGCTGATGCTGGCCCACATCGGCAATGTGGAAGAAGCGCTGGAGACCACGCCGCCGCCGCCGGAGACCGCACCCGGCGAGCGCCTGCGGGCCACCCTGAGCCCCGTGCAGCGCTGATGCCCGGGCCACGCATGCGCCCGCGCAAGAGCGGCGGGCCCGTCCAATTCCTCAAACCTTCCAAGCCCGCCAGTCCGGCCGGTCCGCCACGGCTGTTGGGTTTTCACAAGCCCTATGGCGTCGTGAGCCAGTTCACGCCCGAGGGGCGCTGGCAAGGCCTCAAGGACTTTATCGATGTGCCTGGCGTCTATGTGGCGGGCCGGCTCGATGGCGACAGCGAAGGCCTGCTGCTGCTGACCAACGACGGCCAGCTGCAGGCCCGCATTGCCAACCCGCGCCACAAGATGGCCAAGACCTACTGGGTGCAGGTGGAAGGCATCCCCGACGCCGCCGCCTTGCAGCAGCTGCGCGATGGCGTGGACCTGAAGGACGGCAGGACCCTGCCCGCCCAGGTGCGCATGCTCGATCCGCAGCCTGCGATGTGGCCCCGCCACCCGCCGATCCGCGTGCGCCAGAGCGTGCCCGATTGCTGGATCGAGCTCATCATCCGCGAAGGCCGCAACCGCCAGGTGCGGCGCATGACGGCCGCCGTCGGCCACCCCACCCTGCGCCTGGTGCGCATGGCGATCGGCCCCTATACGCTCGATGGCCTGGAGCCCGGGCAGTGGACGGATCTGGCGCTGTAAAAAGCCGCCGCGCCACGCCTCAATGCGCCAGCATCGGCAGGTCGTTCAAAGCCTCGTCCCCCGTGGGCAAGGCCACGGCCTGCCAGCCGCCGCGCCGGGGCCAGGGCCGGTAGTGCGCCAGCGGCAATAGCTCCACCTGCAGGATCTGCCCCTGCAGCTGCGCGCCCAGCGCTTGCAAGGCCTGGCTGCGCTGCTGCGCGCAGGCCTGCATCTGTGCCCCCTGCGCGCGCCGCGCTGCCGCGCTGAGGGCCGCCATCGCACTGGGGGCCGGCAGGCATTGCGCCGCGGCCAACCAGCGCAGCGCGGCGTGGTCGCCCACGCCCAGCTGCTGCAGCTGCTGCGCATAGCGCTGCAGCCCCTCCGCATCCAGGCGGCCTGCCAATTGGATATCGAGCACATCGCCCTGCAGCCGGTAGCGCGCCGGCAGGGCGGCCGTCCAGTGGCTGCTGCCGTGGCGGCTGCGCATGCTGGCACGGATGCGGCGGCTGCCCTGCACCAGCAAAGGCTGCACCAGCTCCAGCAAGGCGGCATCGCGCAGGCGCGCCTGCTCGGGGTGGCTGGCGGGCGCCAGCTGGATACGGAGCGGCTGGCTGTCATAACCGCGCCATTGCAGGCCCCATGCCTGCAGACCGGCCCGGTCTGGCGCCAGCAGGCCCATGGCCAACATGGCCGGCACAAAGGCGATCGCCGCCCAAACCCACCATTCGGGCGACATGCGGCGCGCATTCCAGGCCTGGCCCTGGCGCAGCAGCGACCAGCCGGTGCTGAGCTGCCCCAGCAGCCACACGGCCACCAGCACCACAATGGCACCAGCCAGGCCCGTGCCCATCTGCACCATCTCGGCCGGGTGCAGGCTGTCGGGCAGCAGGAACAACACCATCCAGCCGCAGGCCGTGGCCACCAGGGCTGCCAGCATCGCGTAAAACGGTAGCCACACCGGCGTGCGCAAGCGCCCGTCCTCCATCCGCAACGCCGGATCGCGCAGCGCGCGCCGCCCTTCCAGCATCCAGCCGATACGGCCCACCTGTGACAGCAGCACAAACACCAGCCCGCCTGCGGCCACCGCGATCAGCAGCGGCAGCCACAGCCAGAACAGCAGCACCCCGAGCGCCACCATCACCATCCCGCCCAGCACCAGCAGCGCCACATGGCCGCGCTGCTGCCTGCGCGCATGGCTCCCACCCATTCGTCTCTGCACTCCGTTGCCTCTCATCTCCGCTTGCCTTCAATTCTTGTGCAAGAATGGCCTTTCACACCCGTAAATCCTTCAAGACCAGCTATGGTTTTGGGAGTATATGAACTGGAGGGGATGGACTCGGCTGCCATACCCCCGCTGTAAGGAGACCCGATGCGCCCCTTGCTCAGCCTCTGCCTTGGCCTGGCCTTTCAACTGACGCAGCCCGCTGCCCACGCACAGAACATGACCACGCTCGCCCTGCACCAGGCAGCGGCTGCCAACAACAGCAGCCGCATCCAGCAACTGCTGCAAAACGGAGGCGCCAGCGCCATCGACGCGCGCGATGCCCAGGGCCGCACGCCCTTGCTGGTAGCGACCCAGAGCAACCAGGTGGCGGCGGCCAAGGCCTTGATTGACGCCGGTGCCGATGTGAACGCCAAGGACAACATCGAAGACAGCCCCTACCTCTATGCCGGCGCGCGTGGCCACCAGGAGATCTTGCAGATGACCCTGGCCCATGGCGCCGACCTGCGCAGCACCAACCGCTATGGCGGCACCGCACTGATTCCGGCGGCCGAGCGCGGCCACGTAGATACGGTGCGCACCCTCATTCAGGCCGGCGTCGATGTGAACCATGTCAACCGCCTGGGCTGGACGGCGCTGATGGAGGCCATCATCCTGAGCGACGGCGGGCCGCGCCACCAGCAGATCCTGCAACTGCTGATTGATGCCAAGGCCGATGTGAACCTGGCCGACAAGGACGGCGTGACGCCACTGGCCCATGCGCGCCAGCGCGGCTACAGCGCGATGGTGGAGATGCTGACGGCCGCTGGCGCACGCTGATGCAGCCCAGGCCTGCCCAGTCCGGCGCGGCGTTGGCGGGACGGTAGCCATGTCTGCGTTATGTAATAAAACAATAAAAACTGGCTTTTTTATAACCGATGCTATATAGTGGATCGCTTGCAGAGGCAGTGCCCATGGGCAAGCCTCTTTCTTGCGCAGCGGCCCCGCACTGCGCAAGCCGCATTCCTGGCGACCTTCGCCTGGTTGGTCTGTAGAGCAGCAGGCAACCGTTTACCTCCCCGCTCACACAGGCGGCCACAGCCTGTGCCCCTGATTGATCCCCATTTCCAAGACTTTTATTGCCATCGGGAAGTACGTCGTTTCCCCCTCGACCCACCCGGCCCCCAACGGACGCTTCGGCGCGTCCTTCTCCGTTCAGCGATCCGGAGGCAACGGCAGCTATTGCCGCGTGTTCCGCTTCGACAAGACATTCGCCACTGCAGAAGCAGCACGCATCTTTGCCGTGACCCAGGGCTGGCTCCAATCGTCGATGCCCAAGCCTCCCGTCTGTTGATGGCCCGGTAGCAACCACTCCATTTCGCCCCTTTGCGTTGCAACGCCGATCCCGGCGCTTGCATTCCACCCCTGCGCTGCGTGGCGCAACCTCTTTGAGAAAGGCTCTGACATGAGCAACAAAATCTATGTGGGCAACCTGCCCTACTCGGTGACCGATTCCAACCTCCACGACAACTTCTCCGAATTCGGCACCGTGAACTCGGCCAAGGTCATGATGGACCGCGAGACCGGCCGCTCCAAGGGCTTTGGCTTTGTCGAAATGGACTCTGCCGAAGTGGCACAAGCAGCGATCGACGCCCTCAATGGCATGTCGGTGGACGGGCGCCAGATCGTCGTCAACCTGGCCCGCCCGCGTGAAGCATCCCGCACTGCTGGTGGCTATGGTGATGCCGGCTACCGTTCGAGCGGCCGTTCCGACGTGGGTTACGGCAATGGCGGCTACGGCGGTGGCCGCTACTGAGCGCATCACATCCTGAAGACCCGGCTGCCCTGGCCGCTGCACTTCGGGTGGGATCCGCCCGCTCCCCAGCAAGAGCCTCTCAACGCCCTATCGCGTGAGAGGCTTTTTGTCATGGCGGGTTGGAAGCGCCGGCCGTGCCCGGCGCAATCGCCCCGGCCTGCACCAGCAGCTGCGCCATCCAGTCGATGAACACCCGCACCCGGCGTGACAGGTGCGCGCGGTGCAGGTAGAGCACATGCACCGGCAAAGCGGGCGGCGGGTAGGCCTGCAGCACCTCGACCAATTCTCCCGATTGCAGATGGCCCTGCACGTCATAGCGCGGTATCTGGATCAGCCCCAGACCGGCCAGAGCGCAGGCAATATAGCTCTCCACATGGTTGGCCCCCACGGTGCCCGGCAGCGCCATGCTGTGCCCGGCGCCGCCCTCCACCCATTCCCAGGCGGCAGCGCGCCCCGTGGTGGGCGAGTTGTAGCGCACGCTCAGGTGGCCTGCCAGCTCCGCCGGGCTTTGCGGCATGCCATGCCGGGCCAGGTAGGCGGGACTGGCGCAGTTGATCAGCGCCATGCTGCCCAGCGCCTTGGCCACCAGCGAACTGTCCGCCAGCGGGCCCACGCGCAACGCGCAGTCGATGTGCTCCTGCACCAGGTCCACCGCCCGGTCGCTGGAGCCCAGGTCCACCTCCAGCCCCGGGTGCTGCGCCAGCAGAGCGGGCAACGCGGGGGCCACGATCAAGCGTGCCACGCGGCTGGGCACATCGATGCGCAAGCGCCCCGCCACCGCATGCGACTGCGGGCGGAAGCGCTGCTCCAGATCCTGCATGTCGTTGACCAGGCTGCTGGCCCGGTCGACCAGCGCCTGGCCGTCCAAGGTCAGCGCCACCTTGCGCGTGGTGCGGTGGAGCAGGCGCGTGCCCAGCCGGGCTTCCAGCTGCTGCACCGCCAGTGACACGGTGGGCCGGGGCAGCGCCAGCTGGTCGGCCGCCTGGGAGAAGCTGCCGGTGGCCGCCACGCGCAAGAAGATGCGCAACAGGTCAATGCGGTCCATGGCACCTCTGCAGCGCAGTCATTGTTAGTAAATCATGGATAAACATGGAATAAATTCTATATTTATCTTTGATTTATAACCAATTACGCTGAACAGCTTCCCCCATCACAGGAGCTTTTTATGTCCCATCCCAAGCACAGCCTCCAGGGCAAGACCGTTCTGATCGCTGGCGGCGCCAAGAACCTGGGCGGCCTGCTGGCGACCGATTTCGTCCACCACGGCGCCCGGGCCGTCGCCATCCACTACAACAGCGCCGCCAGCAAGGCGGATGCCGAAAAGACGCTGGCTGCATTGCACAAGCTCGGCGCCAAGGCGGTGATCCTGCAAGCGGACCTGACCACGGCCGCTGCCGTGGAAAAGCTGTTTGCCGATGCGGTGGCCGCTGTGGGCCGCCCCGACATCGCGATCAACACCGTCGGCAAGGTGCTGAAAAAGCCGATGTCCGAGATCAGCGAGGCCGAGTTCGACGAGATGGATGCGGTCAACAACAAGGCGGCTTTCTTCTTTCTGAAAGAGGCGGGCAAGCAGGTGAACGATGGCGGCAAGATCTGCACCCTGGTCACCTCGCTGCTGGGCGCGTTCACGCCGTTCTATTCGTCCTACGCGGGCACCAAGGCGCCTGTAGAGCACTACACCCGCGCAGCGGCCAAGGAGCTGGGCGCGCGGGGCATCTCGGTCACCGCCGTGGGCCCCGGTCCCATGGACACGCCCTTCTTCTACGGCCAGGAGAGCGCCGATACCCAGGCGTACCACAAGAGCGCAGCCGCGCTGTCGCCGTTCAGCCAGACAGGCCTCACCGACATCGAAGACGTGGTGCCCTTTGTGCGCCACCTGGTGAGCGATGGCTGGTGGATCACCGGACAGACGATTCTGATCAACGGCGGCTATACGACAAAATAAGCCCGCGGAGGGCAGCGCCCTCCGGCCACCACAAGGAGTTACCCATGCATATGCTGTTGGTCATGCTGACCGGCCTGCTGCTGTTGGCCGTCTTCGCCCTGCTGGGCAAGCTCTGGGGCGCCGATGCGGCCAGCATCATGCTGGCCGCCAAATACTTCATCCCCGTCTGGCTGGGCGTGGCGCTGGTCAATATGTGGGTCGGCGTGCACAAGGCCGGCTACACCGTTGCGCAGGAGCTGCCGATCTTGCTCGTCAACTTTGCCGTGCCTGCGGCGCTGGCGCTGGGCCTGGTCTGGTGGCTGGGCCGCGCCTGACCGGCGATTGGACAGAACACCACAGTTGCCGCGCTGCAACATCGAAAACACTGGGCCCGCCACCGGGCTTGCACTACGCTGGTGCGCTGGATGCGGATGCCTGCGGCAACCGGTGCGGAGGTGCTCTACAGAAGCTTTCAACGGCCGACAAGGGGCCCGCACACCTCGCCTGTTGTGAGCCGTAGACGCGCGCTTTACATTGTCACAGCGCCGTCATACCGTCCCCGCAGCATCCATCCACTTGCTGATTCACCAACCCTGGGGACAACGGACGATGACAACACACCAACCCACATTTCGCCTGGCTGCGCTGGGCTCTGCCCTGTGCGGCGCACTGCTGCTGACCGCTTGTGGCGGCGGCGATGATGATCCCAGCTTCAAGACCCTGGACGGCAAGCAGCCCCAGGTGATCGCGCACCGTGGCTACTCCGGCATGTACCCCGAGCAGACCCGCATGGCCTACGAAAAGGCCGCCGATGCCGGCGCCGACATGCTGGAGCTGGATATGCACATGACGCGTGACTGCCAGCTGGTGGCACGCCACAACGCCTGGCTGAGCGACAGCACCAATATCGCTGACGTGGCTAAGACCAATTCCGCCGTGGCAGCCCGCAAGCGCACCACGCCTGGCGTGCTGGTCGATGTGAAATACCCCGCCATTCCAGCCAACGGCCCCAGCCAATACCTGACGGACCTGGTCGAGCCCGGCAACCAGAAGTCGGTGCTCAAGGCCCTGATTGTGGATGGCGAAGACCACACCAATGACTGGTCGATCAGCGACTTCACGATGCAGGAGCTGCGCGACTGGATTGCCGGTACCACCTTGGACAACCGCGCCGACCGCCCCACCGAGTGGAACGGCAAGCTGCCGCTGATCAGCGCCCAGGATGTGATCGACATCGCAGCGGCCAAGGGCAAGGCGCTGGGCCGCACCATCCCCGTGTATGCCGAAACCAAGAACCCCTACTGGAACAACCAGCAGGCGATCGCCAACGGTTGCGGCACCGGCAGCCACCCGTTTGAAGATGCGGTGATGGCGCTGCTGGAGAAGAACAAGCTCAACAGCAAGGACGCGGCCATCTACATCCAGAGCTTTGACCCCGAGAGCCTGAAGTACCTGCGCAAGGCCGGCATGAAGGCCAAGGGCGTGCAGCTGATCGATGGCAATGACTTCGACCTCAAGGACGGCTCGATGGTCTACATCACCACCGATGAATGGACCTTCATCAGTGGCCGCCCCTACAGCTGGACCCTCGCCGGCGATGCCCGCACTTTTGCCGTGATGCAGACCCCTGCCGGCCTCGCCGAGATCAAGACCTATGCCGATGGCATCGGCCCCTGGAAGCCACAGGTCCTCGCCCATTCTGTCGTGCCGTACAAGGAAGGCGCGGGCTTGAAGGATGTCAACACCCTCAAGGACACGGGCCTGATCGCCAACGCCCACAAGGCCGGCCTGATCGTGCACAGCTTCACTTTCCGCAACGAAGCGGGCCGCCTGGCTGGCATCTACAAGGGTGATCCGGTGCAAGAGTTCCTGGCCTACTACCGCCTGGGCATCGATGGCGTATTCACCGACTTCACCCCCACCGGTGTGAAGGCTCGCGATGCCTACATCGCCGAGCTGAAAAACCAGTAATCGCGGCACTGCAGCACTGACCCAAAAAGGACGCCTGGCGTCCTTTTTTCATGCCCGCATCAGCGTGCCAACTCAGCGTACCAAATGCGGCTGGCTACGCCGCGCCACCGCCCAGGCCAGCAGGTTGAGCGCCGAGCACATCAGCCAGTAGATGGCGCCCACCAGCAGGAACACCTCAGCCGGGTGCACCATCAGCCGCGCATTGACCTGGGTGGACAGAAAGGACAGCTCGCCCACGCCGACGATATAGGCCAGCGAGCTGTCCTTGATCAGGGTCACCCACTGGTTCACGAACGAGGGCAGCATCACCGCCAGCGCCTGGGGCAGGATCAGGCTGCGCAGCACCTGCCAGCGCGTCAGGCCCAGCGCGGCGCCGGCATCCCACTGGCCCGGCGCAATCGCCTGCAGGCCAGCGGCCACGCCATGGGCCAGGTAGGCGCCGCTGACCAGCGACAGCGCGCACACCACCGAGAAGCTGCCCGGCACATCGAGCCGGAACAGCACCGGCAGCAAGAAATAAATCCAGAAGATCAGCAGCAGCACCGGAATGGCGCGCAGAAAGCCCAGCACCACCCGCAGGCACTGCAGGGCCCGGCCGCGCCCCATCACCAGTGCAATGCCCAGCGCCAGCCCCAGCAGCGCAGACAGCACGCCGGAGACGGCACTCAGGATCAGGCTCAGCAGCGCGCCGCCCGGCGGTCCGTCAGGGAAAGTGCCCAGCAGCAGGTAGCGCCAGTCATCACTCAGTGCAGCAAAGTTCATGCGCGCCGCACCTCCACCCGGCCCCAGCGGCGGCGCTGGGCCAGGTGCTGGCTGAGCAGCTCCAGCCCGATGATCAGCACGATGTAGAGCAAGGTGGTAATGCCGTAGACCTGGAAGGACTGGAAGGTCTCGGCCTCCGCCTGGCGTGCCCGGTACGAGAGCTCGGCCAGGCCAATGGCCATGCCCAGCGAGGTGTTCTTGACGATGTTCATGTACTGGCCCATCAGCGGCGACACCACGCGCGCCAGCGCCTGGGGCAGCACGATATGGCGCAGCAATTGCCAGCCATCCATGCCCAGCGAGCGCGCCGCCTGGCTCTGGCTGGCGGGCACGCTGTTGATGCCGGCGCGCACCTCTTCGCCCACGTAGGCGGTGGCATAGAACACCATGCCGATGCAGGCCGAGAGGAATTCCAGCGACGGCCAGCCCAGGCTGAGCGGGCCCAGCGCCAGGCTGTGCGCCTGGTTGAGCCAGGCCATCCACGCGGGCGGCAGCAGGCTGGGCACACCAAAGTACCAAAAGAACAGCTGCACCAGGAGCGGCGTATTGCGAAACACCGACAGGTAGCCCAGCGCCAGCCAGCGCAGCGGCGCCCAGGCCGCACTGCGCGCGACCGCAAAGCCGATGCCCAGCACCGTTGACGCTGCAATCACCAGCAGCGACGCCAGCACCGTGGTGCACCAGCCATCGAGCAGCCAGCGCCAGTACTTGCCCGCCAGCACATGGGGCCACAGCGGCTCCAGCCAGGACATCAAGAGTTGCATAAATGCCAACGCCAAACGCACGCAGCCGCGTCTTGTCGGACGCGGGGCTGCGCAGCAGCTAGGTGCTTATTGCTTGTCGCCGATCTTGAAGTTGCGCACCAGCGGCGTCGCGCTTTGCGGCCCGAACCAGGTGTCGTAGATCTTGCCGGCCTGGCCGCTGGCCTCCAGCTCCTTCAACGCGGTGTTGACGAAATCGGTCAATGCCGCTTCCCCCTTCGGAATGCCCACGCCAATGTAGTCGCTGGAGATCGTGAATGCCGGCACCTCCCACTTGTCGCGCTCCTTCTTGTCCTTGATGGTGGCCAGCAGGCCGACCAGCTTGGGGCCGTCTTGCGAGATGGCCTGCACATTGCCATTGCGCAGCGCGGTGAACGCAAACGGCGTGTCGTCGTAGGCCACCAAGGTGGCCTGCGGGTGCTTCTCGCGCAGCACGATCTCGTTGGTGGTGCCCTTGTCCACGCCAATGCGCAGCTGGTTCAGCTGATCGGGCGAGGTCAGCGTGCCTTTGGCGGCGATGAACTGGGTGCCCGAGGCAAAGTAGGGAACGCTGAAGCCCACCTGCTTGGCACGCTCGTCGGTGATCGTGAAATTGGCCAGCACCAGATCGACCTTGTTCGACAGCAGCAGCGGCACGCGGTTGGCCGGGTTGGTCGGCACCAGCTGCAGCTTGACCCCCAGGCGCTGCGCAAAGGCCTGCGCATAGTCCACATCCAGGCCCACGATCTTGCGGGTCTTGGGATCGACAAAACCAAACGGTGGATTGGCATCGAAGGCTGCCACGCGCAGCACCCCTGCCTGCTTGATATCCTGCAGGCGATCCGCCCACACCGCCCCCGATGCCAGTGCTGCGACCGCAGCGGTCGCCACCATCGCCCATGCCTTGTTTTTCATAGCTATGCTTTCTGAGATCGCCTCGCCAGGGCACCATGCCCTTGCCAGCGAAACCTTGACTGAGGACCCAGTGTAGAAATGCATAGCGTCGTCAGGCAACGACGATTTCATTCAATCGATATGTAGATTCCGCATGTAGCGATCGACGACAAAGCAAGCCATCCAGAACCGTTTATAAGCTGGGAAGCGCTGCGGACCCCAGGTCTGCGCCATCCACCCGAACACACACCAGCCACTGCCATGGACCGTAAAACGATTACCAGCGAACTGCGTGCGCAGTTCTTTCCGCTGCTGCAGGCCACCGGCTTTGTGCGCCAAGGCGATATCGCCCGGCGTGTGCTGGACGGCAGTGTGGTGCACATCGTCGAGATCCAGCACCGCCCGCGCAGCGCAGTGTTCCAGGTCAACCTGGGGGCCCATCTGTTGGCGCTGGGCGATGTGGCCGGCGGCACCCTGCCCGCGCCGCAAACCATGCGCGACCATGACTGCGCCTGGCGCGGCTCGGTCATCGCCGGCTTTCGCAACGCCACAGACGCCGAGTTGGCCTACGGCGCCAGCGCACACGAGGCGGCCGAATCAGTAGCCTTTCTGGTGTCGGAATGGCAGCGGCAGTCCCAAGCCTTTTTTGCGCCTTTCAGCGACTATCCCGCATCGTTTCTGGCCGCCGCCCGGCAGGCCGCGCAGGACCTGGAGCGGCACCCCGCCCACCTGCTCACCTGGGCCCGGGTCGCTGCGCTGCTGGGTGAGGCTGCACTGGCACAGTCCATCGCCCAGGCAGCGCTGCCCCGGGTGCCGGAGCGCGCTACTTCGCTGCGTGCGAAGCTGGAGGCTGTTTTGGCGGGTTGAGCTATGCAACGATGGGGCGAGCGCTGCCGTGGCTCAACACGGCAGCTCAGTCATGCACTTTGCCCAGGCGGTTCGCAGCGTCTTGCAGGCCATGGAATATGGCCGTTGACACGCTCTCCGGAAAGTCAGGGGGCAGCTGTTTTTCGACGCGTGCAATCACGTCCGGAGTCATCTCTACCACCTGGTCGATGATTGTTCGCACATCCAAGCCTTGGGGCGAGCGGATGCCATAGCGCTCGCCAACAGCCTCCCAGTGGCGGCGCATGATCTTGTTCATGTGCCAGTGCGCATTTTTGGAACGCACGGCCATGGCCATGCGCGCCTTGTGGGGCGACAACTTGCCAGGCCCGGCTCCCAAAATCGGGTACGCCGAGATCACGTCATACAGCGGCGTCATCTCGAACAGGCCCTGGGGGCGCAAAAAGATGCTGAAGTTCTTGGCATGGCCGTCAGTGGCGCACAGCATCCAAAACAACAGCTGTGCCATGAAGAACTGGAACCGGTCTGTCGCTGGATTTCTGGATCTCATCAGCAAATTCATGATGGTGTCGACGCCGGGCCCGCCATCACTCTCGTATTTGAGAATGGGAGAGACACCGCTGGCCTGGCACATGTCCTCCTGCGGAATCCGCACCAGGACTTTCTCCTGCCATACGCTCCGGTCAAAGCGTTCAACGGCCAACACCTTCTGGTCTTCAAAGCGCAGCATGTCGCAGGGCGCAATCGGAATCCCAAAGGCGGCCACCAGCTTCGAACACAGCCATTCGTTCTCCACCGAGTGGCGCATGTCGATCTGCATATTGCCAATCAGACCCAGCGGCAATTTCAGGATGTGTGAAGTGGGTGTTGCACCCAGGGGCCTGCACCATTGGCCGGCCCAGTAAAGCAGCGCGGTTTTCTCCTGTGCCCCGGCAATCGAGATCCGGAAATCGTCGTCGTCCAGACCCCCATCGCCGGACTGCGTCGGGCTCACTACCGCGCGAACCAGGCGTGCCACGTCCGCCTCGCTCAGCACCTCGTACTGCATTTCCGGCTCTTTGGGGGGCGCCTCACCAGCGGGCAGGATCTGCAATGCGCCAACGCAGTCTCTGCCAATTTCCCGCAACAGCGCATTGGGGTCTGTAGCACCCACTTTGTAGCGGCGCGCGATGCGCTCCAAAATCTGCTCATTGTCCGGCAGCAGATTCTGGAAATAGAAGCGCACCGCCTCGCCTTTGTGCGGACCATTTCCCGGTGTGAAGGGCAGTGACAAGGACAAGGGCCGGCGCAAAGCCACATCACGCACCCAGGCGTCGTCGTACTGCAGAACATCGCTGCCCGCCTCGATGCGCCATGTCCCGACACGGTGGCCGTTCATCCAGAGGCCCAGGGCTTTGTTATGGCCAATGCTGCGCATGGCTTACCAGCTATCGAGTGTCAGCAGTTCACGGCCAGTGTCCGGAGACGGAGACGCGGCCGGGCGGGCGCGCAATACCAGATCCACGCCCAGGATGCCCATCAGCTTCATCAAGCGCTCAGCGCTGACCGACTCGGCATTGCGCTCCATGGCCGAGACCGTCTGCTGGGTGACCCCCAGACGCATGGCCACATCCGCCTGGGTCAGCTTGGCCGTCTTGCGAAAGGCTTTGAGCAGCGTCGGCAGCTGTGCCGTCGTGCGTACGGTGAATTCTTCCATGGTGCGCTCCACTGCAATCAGCAGAAAAACACACTATACGCTGTATTTTAGATTTACAAAATATAGGCTGTATTTTCAAAATACAAGTCTTGGTTTGTATTTCCGTTTTACAGTCTATGGCTTGTATTTATGCCAGATTCGGCGCCAGCGCCCGGCGCAGCACTTCGATGTCCATGCCCCGGCGCTCTGCCATGTCCGCCAGTTGGTCTTCACCGATTTCGCCGACGTTGAAGTACACCGCTTCGGGGTAGCCCAGGTAGAAGCCGCTGACGCTGGAGGCGGGGAACATGGCCAGGCTCTCGGTCAGGTGCATGCCGATATCGGCGGCGTCCAGCGCCTTGAACAGGTCGGTCTTGGCGGTGTGGTCAGGGCAGGCGGGGTAGCCGGGGGCGGGGCGCACGCCCTGGTATTTTTCCTTGATCAGCTCCTCGTTGCTCAGCTGCTCGCCGGCGGCATAGCCCCACAGGTCCTTGCGCACGCGCAGGTGCAGGCATTCGGCAAAGGCTTCGGCCAGGCGGTCGGCCAGGGCCTTGAACATGATGCCGCTGTAGTCGTCCAGCGCGGCTTCAAATTCCTGGTCCTTCTTCTCGGCACCGATGCCGGCGGTGACCGCAAACAGGCCGGCGTAATCGCCAATGCCCGATTCCTTGCTGGCCACAAAGTCGGACAGGCAGCGGCTGGGGCGCAACACGCCATCCACCGCCTGCTTTTCGGTTTGCTGGCGCAAGCCGTACCAGGTCAGCAGCTCGGTGCTGCGCGACTCGTCGGTATAGAACACGATGTCGTCACCCACCCGGTTGGCAGGGAACAGGCCCATCACGCCATTGGCCTGCAGCCAGCGGCCTTCGATGATCTTCTTGAGCATGGCCTGGGCATCGGCCAGCACCTTGCGGGCCTCCACACCCACCACCTCGTCATCAAGGATGGCGGGGTACGGGCCGGCCAGGTCCCAGGTCTGGAAGAACGGGCCCCAGTCGATGTACTGGGCGATCTCGGCCAGGTCGAAGTTCTTGAACACGCGGCGGCCCAAAACGCGGGGCGTGACGGGCGGGTACGCGGCAAAGTCCACCGGGGTGGCATTGGCGCGGGCCTGTGCCAGGGTCCACAGCGGTGTCTTCTTCTTGTTGGCGTGCTGGGTGCGCACCTTGTCGTAGTCGGCCTCGACCTCCTGCAGGTAGCGGTCCTTGTTCTCGCCGAGCAGGCTCTGGGCCACGCTCACACTGCGCGAGGCATCGGGCACATAGAGCACCGGGCCTTCGTACTTGGGGGCGATCTTCACAGCGGTATGCACGCGCGAGCAGGTAGCGCCGCCAATCAGCAGCGGGATCTTTTTGACGCGGAAATAGTCGTCCTTGTGCATCTCGCCGGCCACGTACTGCATCTCTTCCAGGCTGGGTGTGATCAGACCCGACAGGCCGATGATGTCGGCGCCCTCAGCCTTGGCCCGGGCCAGGATCTCGTGGCAGGGCACCATCACGCCCATGTTGATGACCTCGAAGTTATTGCACTGCAGCACCACGGTGACGATGTTCTTGCCGATGTCATGCACATCGCCCTTGACGGTGGCGATGACGATCTTGCCCTTGCTCGAGACATCCATGCCGGCCGCTTCCTGCTGGCGCTTTTCCTCCTCGATGTAGGGCACCAGGTGGGCGACGGCCTGCTTCATCACGCGGGCCGACTTGACCACCTGGGGCAGGAACATCTTGCCGGCGCCAAACAGGTCGCCGACGATGTTCATGCCGTCCATCAGCGGCCCTTCGATCACATGCAGCGGGCGGCCACCGCCTTGCACGACGATCTGCTGGTAGGCCTCTTCGGTGTCTTCGGTGATGAAGTCGGTGATGCCATGCACCAGCGCATGCGACAGGCGCTCGTTCACGGTCTTCGGGCTCTCGGGCGTGCCGCGCCACTCCAGCTTCTTGCTGTCGTCCTTGGCGCCGCTCTTGGCGCTGTCAGCCACTTCCACCAGGCGCTCGCCGGCGTCGGGGCGGCGGTTCAGCACCACGTCCTCGACGCGTTCGCGCAGCACCGGCTCCAGGTCGTCATAAACGCCGACCATGCCGGCGTTGACAATGCCCATGTCCATGCCCGCCTGGATCGCGTGGTAGAGGAACACGGTGTGGATCGCCTCACGCACCGGGTCGTTGCCACGGAACGAGAACGACACGTTGGACACGCCGCCGCTCACCTTGGCGCCGGGCAGGTTCTGCTTGATCCAGCGCGTCGCCTCGATGAAGTCCACGCCATAGTTGTTGTGCTCTTCGATGCCGGTGGCCACGGCGAAGATGTTGGGGTCGAAGATGATGTCCTCGGGCGGGAAACCCACCTCATCGACCAGGATGCGGTAGGCGCGCTCGCAGATCTCGATCTTGCGCTCGTAGGTGTCGGCCTGGCCTTTTTCGTCAAAGGCCATGACCACGGCCGCCGCGCCATAGCGCTTGACCAGGCGCGCATGCTTCTTGAACTCGTCCACCCCCTCCTTCATCGAGATGGAGTTGACGATGCCCTTGCCCTGGATGCAGCGCAGGCCCGCCTCGATCACCTCCCATTTGGAGCTGTCGACCATGATGGGCACGCGGGCGATATCGGGCTCGGAGGCGATCAGGTTCAGAAAACGCACCATCGCCGCCTTGCTGTCGAGCATGGCCTCGTCCATGTTCACGTCGATCACCTGGGCGCCGTTTTCCACCTGCTGGCGCGCAACGGCCAGCGCTTCTTCGTACTGCTCGTTCAGGATCAGGCGCGCAAAGGCCTTGGAGCCCGTCACGTTAGTGCGTTCACCCACGTTGACAAACAGGCTGTCCTCGCCAACAAACACGGGCTCCAGGCCCGACAGGCGCATGGGAGGAACGGAAACGGGGGCAGCAGACGCAGACATGGGGCTCACCTGTAAAAACCAGAAAACAGAGACAGAACAGGTGAGCGCCGTTGATGCGGGCGATGCGAAATCAGCCCGTCGACCTGCCCCAAGCCTGACAGGCCTGTGGTGGTTACACCGGCCGGCTGCAGCGCTCCTTGGAACAAGGCCCTACATTTTAAGCCAGGCCAAGCGCGTAAGCACAGGCGGGGGGACTTGTCCATAGCCATAAACACCACTCACGAACGTTGGTTATAGCCTTATTAAATTAAACGATGCATCAGCTTTCACCCATATTGCAGCACTTTGCTGGCAACCTGCGTGAACGTCTACGCAACGCCGGCTTTCTGTGTTTAACCAGGTCAAGGCCTGCGATTTGAGGAGAATTCCCTTGCATCTGAGTTTCGGTGCTTACTACACGCTGATCTTTGCCGTCCTCGTGCTCTTGCTAGGCAAGCTGCTGACGCGGCACATCCGCTTTCTGCGTGACTTCAACATCCCCGAGCCAGTCTCTGGCGGCCTGGTGGTCGCGGCCATCATCTTCGCGCTGCACCAGGCCACCGGTCTGACGCTGGCCTTTGCCAGCGGCATGCAGACCACCTTCATGCTGGTGTTCTTCTCGTCGATCGGGCTGAGCGCCAACTTTGCCAAACTCCGTGAGGGCGGCATGGGCCTGGTGGTGTTTCTGGGCGTGATCGTTGCCTTTATCTTTGTGCAAAACGGCGTGGGCGTCGGCCTGGCCACGTTGCTGGGGCTGGACCCGCTGATTGGCCTGGTCGCAGGCTCGATCACCCTGCTGGGCGGCCACGGCACTGCGGGCGCCTGGGGTTCGGTGCTGGAGAACCAATACGGCCTGAGCGGTGCCACCGCCTTGGGCATTGCCTGCGCCACCTTTGGCCTGGTCATTGGCGGCCTGCTCGGCGGCCCGTTGGCCAAGCGCCTGATCACCCGCCACCAGTTGGCCCAGCCACGCAGCCTGGCAGACGCGCAGACCGGCGCGCACGGCAGCGCCAGCGAAGGCACGGAGCCTGCCAACTTTGAAACGCCCAATACCGCCCCGCGCCTGATCACGGCCGAGGCGGCCATCGAGACCCTGGCACTGTTTGCCGGTTGCCTGGCCTTTGCCGAGTTCATGACCAGCGCCACCCAGGGCACCAAGCTGCAGCTGCCCACCTTTGTCTGGGCGCTGGGCGGCGGCGTGGTGATCCGCAATGTGCTCGACTATGGTTTTGGCTTCAAGGTGTTTGACCGTGCCATTGATGTGTTCGGCAACGCCGGCCTGTCGATCTACCTGGCCATTGCGCTGCTGTCGCTCAAGCTGTGGGAGCTGGCCGATCTGGCCGGGCCGCTGATGCTCATTCTGGCCGTGCAGACCGTGGCACTGGCGCTGTTTGCCGTCTTCGTCACCTTCCGCACGATGGGCCGCAACTACGATGCGGCCGTGCTGGCCGCCGGCCACTGCGGCTTTGGCATGGGCGCCACGCCCACCGCCGTCGCCAACATGCAGGCCATCACCAGCCAGTACGGCCCGTCGCACAAGGCCTTTCTGATCGTGCCGCTGGTGGGCGCGTTCTTTATCGACATCATCAACGCCTTTGTGCTGCAGCTGATGATTGCCTGGATACGCTGAGGCCGGGGCCATAGACAAGCGGGGCGTCGTGTAACCACGACGCCCCGCTGCGTTTTCAGACCGGGAAGGTCACTGCGCCGATTGCGGCAGGCCGAACAGACGGTCGAATGACCAGTTGAACACAAAGGTGTAGACCAGGAAGAACAGCAGCAGGCCGATGTCCATCACCAGGGCTTCCCAGAGGCTGACGTCGAACCACCAGGCAAACAGCGGCACGAGCATGAAGACGAGGCCCCCTTCCATGCCCAGCGCATGCGCAATGCGGCGGCCCAGGCCGCGCCCGCGGGTGGGCTGGGTGGCTTCCCAGCGCTCGAACAGATGGTTCCAGACCACATTCCACACAATCGCGATGGCCGACGATGCAGCGGCCACCACGCCGGAGTGCGCTGCGCCCTGGCCCGACAAGGCCGACAGGCCTGCCGTGGCGGCCACAATCGCAATCGCTTCGTACAAGGCCACATAGACCACGCGCCGCATCGGCCCCTGCAGGGACCAGGGGCTGTTTTGTATTTTTTGAACTGACATGGGGCGCTATCTTATGTGTCATGAACTGATAACATAAGTCAGAATCTTTCAGAAAAACTGATACATCAATGCGCAGCGCTTTTGCCCCGTTCGACTCCGACACCATCCAGACCTTGCTGGCCGTGCTCGACCATGGCAGCTTTTCGGCCGCTGCCCGGGCGCTGGGCAAGGTGCCCTCGGCCGTCAGCATGCAGATCGCCCAGCTCGAGGCCGAGCTGCAGATGCCGCTGTTTGCCCGCGACGGCCGCGAGCCCCGGCCGCTGCCCGCCGCGCTGGCCCTGGAGCCGCAGGCGCGCCTGTTGGCCGCGCAGCTGCAGCAGCTCAATGCCCATGCGCTGGCGCTGGAGCAAGGGCTGGAATCACGGCTGACCTTGGCGATCGCGCCGGAGTTGCTGTCCGCCCCCTGGGCCGCGCCGCTGGCCGCGCTCGCGCAGGAATACCCGCAGCTGGCCATCGAAGTGCTCACCGCCCCCCAGGCCGATGCGCTGACCATGCTGCACAGCGGCCGTGCACAGCTGGCGCTGGTGTTTGAGCGGCCCAGCCTCGATGGCCGCGAAGGCTTTCAGGAAGTGGCGACCGAGACCTTGCTGGCTGTCATCGCACCCAGCCACCCGCTGATGCAGTCGCTGCACCAGGGGCCGCTACCGGATGAGCCGGCCCGGCCCCAGCTGCGCGAGCACCACCTGTCCAATACCCGGCAGATCATCGTTGCCAGCCGCGACTGGACGCTGGACCCTGAGCGCCTGGTCTATGCCCGCGATGTCTGGCGCACCGACAACCATGTGGCCGCGTTGCAGATGGTCAGCGCCGGCATTGGCTGGGGCTGGCTGCCCCAGCCGCTGGTGGCGCCGCTGCTGCAGTCGGGCGCACTGGTGGCGATGGAGTTTGCCAACCTCAGCAATGGCGCACAGCTCTATGTGGACGTGGTCTGGTCCAAGGAGCACCCGATGGGCCTGGCCGCCAAGCGCTTTGTGGCGCTGGTGCAGGCCGCCGCTTCGCCAACCCCTTAAGTGCCCGGGGCCTGCTGCGGTGCAGCCGGGGCGGGCGGCAGATCGCGCACATGGATGTCCATCTGCGGGAAGGCCACTGCAATGCCGGCCGCCTTCAGGCGGGCATTGATGCTGCGGTTGAGGTCGTTGCGCACCGGCAGGCGGTCGTCCACCGCGCCCACGTAGACGCGCAGCTCGAACTTCTGGCCCTGGCCTTCGAGCGCCATGAACCAGCAGTTGGCCTCGGGCTCGCGCAGCACCTTGGGATGCTCGGCCGCAATCGCCAGCAGCATGCGCTGCACTTCGGCCGGGTCGCTGCCATGGGCCACGGACACATCGATGATCAGACGGGTCACATCGTCGCTCAAGGTCCAGTTGGTCACCTGGCCGGTGATGAAGGTCTTGTTCGGGATGACGATTTCCTGGTTGTCGAAATCGAGCACCGTGGTCGCACGGGTGCGGATGCGCGTGACGGTGCCGGTGTGCTGGTTGATGGTGATCACATCGCCGACCCGGAAGGGCCGCTCGACCAGCAGGATCAGCCCCGAGACGAAGTTCGCAAAGATCTCCTGCAGACCAAAACCCAGACCCACGGTCAGTGCGGCAGCCATCCACTGCAGCTGGCTCCAGCGCAGCCCCAGCAGGGACAGCGCACTCACGGTGCCGGCAATGGTGATGCCGTAGCGCGCAAGGGTCGCCATCGTGTAGCGGTCCGAGCTGCTGACCCGGCGCGTGCTGGAGAACACCACCTCGACCAGGCCCGGAAGATTGCGCGTCAGGCTGAAGGTCATCAGCAGGATCAGCGCGCCGATCAGCAGATCCATCAGGCTCACCGGTGCGGGGCGGGCGATGCCGCTGGCCTCGGTATTGGTGGTGTACCAGAGCACCACACCCTCAAAGCGCAGCAGCGCCGGCAGCACCGGCGACCAGGCATAGACCAGGCTCAGCGCCACCAGCACCCGCTGGAGCAGGCCCAGCAGGCGGTGCGCCTGCGTGCTCACCGTCACCAGCGCCATCTGGCTTTGCTCATCGGTGGCATTGCTGTTGGCGGTGGCGGGGGTGCCTGTGGCGGCATCGGCCACTGCTGCGGCATTGGCCGCCTGGCGCTGCAGCGCAGCCGCACGCAGGCGGTTGAGCGCCAGCCGGCGCTCGCCCAGCAGCAGCCAGCGCCGCAGCAGGCTGACCAGCACCTCCGCCGCCGCCAGGAACACAAAGCTGCTCAGCAGCGCCTGGATCACTTCGGTGGCGGTGTAGACATAGCCCAGCCCGATGCCGGCCAGGGTCACGGCCAGCACCAGCATCACCGCCACGCTCACCACCTGGCTCCAACGCAGCCCCGGGCGCTGCTTGAGCAGGCTTTGGCGCAGGTAACGGAAGGCCATCCAGGCCAGGCCCAGGGTCAGCACCAGCAGGCACATGCGGCCCCAGGTGCTGATGGCCGTATCGTCGTGGCTGAAAAAAGCCAGACCGCCCAGCAGATCGATGGGCACGATCAGCCAGGTGGCGCGCAGCACCATCTGGCGCAGCACCTGCACGCGCTCGCGCGGCCAGCCAAAGTGCGCCACCGCGAGGCCGCAGGGGCGGAACAGCACGTTCAGCAAGGTCACGACAAACACAAAGGCGCTCAGCTGCTCCAGCGCCTGGCCCAGCGGCTCCAGCGCCACCGGCGCCGCCGCCGATTGCAACAGGGTGCCCAGCGCGGCGGTCGCAAAACTCCAGGGCAGCGCATACAGCAGGCTCCAGCCCAGCGCCATCAAGGTCAGGCCAAAGTGGTCCTGCGAGAAGTTGTCCACCCGCAGCGCGATGGCCTGCAGCTTCTGCAACGCATAGCGGCGCAGTCCCAGCAGCAGCAGCACGCCGGCGAAGATGCCGGCATAGGTCCAGAGATTGCGCAGCATGCTGTCCCCCAGCACCCGGGCGGTGTTCCACGGCGATGCGCTGGCGCCCTGCTCCAGGCCTGCGCCGTCCGGGCTGCGCAGCACCGAGCGCCACTCGTCCAGCCAGGCACGGCCCATGGCCAGATGGCTGGGGAACCACAGCAACTCCTTGTCCATCACCTGGCGCAGCGCGCTGCCGCTCTTGAGCGTCGACTGCAGCGCAGCATCGGTCTGCTCCAGCACGGCGATGCGCCGCAGCAGCAGCGGCTGGAGCTGGTCGATCAGCGCCGCCTGCTTGGACCACAGCGCGGTGCTTTGGGTGCCGCTGCGCGTGGTCATTCCCGTGTCGCCGCCCCCGCCCACGTTGGCCGTGCCATTGAGGTTGAAGCGCCGCTCGCTGGCGTTGAACAGCGCCAGCCGCAGCTCGGCCAACTGCCGCAAGGTGGCCTTGCGCCGCGCCTGGATGGTGTTGGCCGTCGGAAGCGCCACGCGCTGCTTCCACAGCCACTGGCCTACCGATGCACTGCCGCCCAGGCGCAGGCGCGCCTGCGTGTCGCGCAGCGCAGAGGCCAGCTGGCTCTGGCGGTACTCATCGCTGGCCAGGTCCTGGCGCTCCTGCACCAGGCGGTTGTTGTGCGCGAGGATTTGCTCGGCCAGCGCACTGTTTTGCCGTGCCAGTTCCCGCACGGAAGCGGGCGCCTCGGCCGCATCGTGTTCGGCCGCCTGCGTTTGCTGCACCTGCTGCTCCAGCTGCTGGCGCGCGCGCTCGGCAATACGCTGGTTCAGCCAGGCCACGCGCGGCGTGCGCTCCAGCAACTCGCGGCGCTGGGTCTGCAGCTGTACATCGAGCTGGCGCTGGCGTGTCTCGATCGTCGATTGTTCTTCCTGGCGCAGCGCCAGCTCCTGCCTGGCGCGGCGGTTCTCAGCACTGCGGCGCAGCTGGCGCGCCTGGGTCAGCGCGCTCGATTCGCCCGGCTCGGCCGCTAGCGGCGTGGCCGTTTCCTGCACCCGTTGCTGCAACGTGGCCAGGTCCGTGCGGCCATTGCCGGGCTGGGCCACCAGGTTTGCCTGTTCGGCCGCCGATTTCTCGATGCCGGACTTGAGCGCGGCGATCGCCTCGCGCTCGTCGGTCAGCAGCTTCTCCAGCACTTCCTGGCTGGCATTGGCAGGCACGCGCTCTTCCCAGCGGGCCTGAATCTGGCTCAGCTCCAGGTCGCTCAGCGGCGCAGGGGGCGCTGCGGCCGGCGTCTGGACCCGGCTGCGCAGGCGCTCAAGCGATTGCGCAAGCGCATCGGCCTCCTGCTCGGCCGTCGTGGTGGCCTCGCGCTGCGCCTGGATGGCGCGCTCCTCGTCGCTGCCGCTGCTGCTGGACGAGCTGCTCCCCAAGCCCGCCAGCGACGTCAGTGACTGCGCCGACGCCCCCGGCGCCCACGGCAGCAGGCAGGCGCACAGCACCAGCCACAGGGCCGGCAACCACCAGCGTGGCAGGCCCTGGCGGGCAGAGAAAGAAAGGGGGGAGGCTTGCATCGGCACAGTGTATCGGTATGCGCCCTGCCCCATGGCTAGGACAAAGGCGCTGCTTGCACCTGATAACAAAGCTTTCAAGCCGGCGGGCGCGGGTCCTGCATCCGGTCAAAAGCCTTGTCGATGTCGTCGGCCTGCAAGGTGGGCTGCACCGGCAGGCGGCCGGCGCGCTGCTGGTCGATCTGCTCCTGCAGGCGCGCAGCGACCTGCAGCAGCACCCGGTGCAGGCCCAGCTGCTGGCGCCGGCTCTGGTCCAGATGCTCGACGACGGGCTGCAAGGACTGCAGCACCAGCTGGCCGAGCTGCTGCACCGCCAGATCCAGCGGCTGTGGGTGGGCCTGGCGGGCCGGCTGTTGCGGCGGTGCACTGTCCAGCACCGCCTGGCGGATGCCATCGAGCGACTGGCGCACCGCCGTTTGCGCCTGGCCCCACTGCGCCAGCATGTGCTGCAGCTCCGCTTGCGCCGCGCTGGCGCCGCTGTGCCGGGCCTGCTGGGCATCGGCCATCGCGCGGGTGGCGGCCACCAGGTCGACCAGCTGGGTCGTCACCCGGGTGGCGGCATCGGCGTTGGCGCCGCCGGCGGCCTGCTGGCGCTGGAACTGGGCCTTGATCTCGGCCCAGCGCGCCTGGCCCTGGGCATCGGCGCTGCCGCGCAGCTCGGCGAGCTTGAGCAGGTTTTCCTCGGCGCCGCCGGTCAGCACCTGCGCCTCGCCCTGGTAATGGTCGCTCAGCATCTGCGCCATCTCGGCATCGTTCATCACCGGGGTGATCTTCTCGGCCAGCTTGTTCATGTTGCGGTAGCTGCCCTGCAGCTTGAACGGTGGCTCGGTGCGGTAGTTGTCGTCCTGCGCAGCGCTGTGGATGTACTGCTGGTTCACCTTGAACACCAGCTCGCGCACCTGCAGCATGCGCTGGAGCACGGCCTCCATCTCGCGCAGCTCGGCGGCAGCGTAGTCATGCGACAGCGCATTGGCCGAGACCTCCTTGCCCTGCACCCGGTCGAGCAGCAGGTACAGGTCCTGCAGGCTGCGCGTGGCCATCGGCGCCAGCACCGCGTTCGAGGTCATGCTGTTTTCGATATAGCTGAGCTTGAAGACCTCGTCCATGCCGCCCAGCACATCACCCAGGTTGTAGATATCGGCGCGGTTGGCCAGCATGTCCGGGATCTTGAAGACCTCCCCCGACTCGGTATAGGGGTTGCCGGACATGACCACGCAAAAGCGTTTGCCGCGCATGTCATGGGTCTTGGTCTGGCCCCGCCACACGCCTTCGATGCGGCGCGTGCCATCGGACAGCGAGATGAACTTCTGCAGAAACTCGGGGTGCGTATGCTGGATGTCGTCGATGTACAGCATCACGTTGTTGGCCATCTCCAGCGCCAGGTTGAGCTTTTCCAGCTCCTTGGCCGCCGTCGCGTCGGGCGCCTGCGCCGGGTCAAGCGAGCGCACCGAATGGCCCAGCGCCGGGCCGTTGATCTTCATGAAGATCAGCCCCAGGCGGTTGGCCACGTACTCCATCAACGTGGTCTTGCCGTAGCCGGGCGGCGAGATCATCATCAGCAGGCCCATCTGGTCGGTGCGCTTGTTCTCGCCCACCACACCGATCTGCTTGGCCAGGTTGTCGCCGATCACCGGCAGGTAGATCTCGTTGATCAGCCGGTTGCGCACAAAGGACGACAGCGGCCGCGCCTTGAACTCCTCCAGCCGGAAGCGCGCCCGGTAGTCGCCCAGCAGCTGCTGGCGCAGCGCCTGGTAGCGCTCCCACTGCGGCACATAGCGGCGGTAGTGGCGCGCCGCGCGCGTGGTCAGCTCATCGAGCTGGATGTGCATGCGGCCGCCCTCCACCCGGCCGTGCTGCCCCAGCAGGCCCGGCACTTCGCAGCGCAGATCGGCATGGCTGACCTGGTGCGGCAGCTCGCTTTGGCAGACCAGCCAGGCGGCGGCCTCGCTGCAGTACGGCAGCCAGGCGGCGCGCTCGGCCGGCGGCGCAGCCTCGGCCACCGTCTGCAGCCAGTGCAGCGCGCTGCGCCAGCGCTGGGCCAGCGGTGCGGCGCCGCGCTCACGGCTGCCCTGGCCGGCCTCGCTGCCCGCCCAGTAGCGCTGCAGATCGGCCCAGTGCAGCCCTTCCTTGGGGCCGGCCTTGAGCGCCTGCTGCAAGGCAGCCACCACCGCCTGGCTGGCACCCGAGAAATGGAGGCGCAGCGCCTTGTGCGCCAGCTCGGCCTGCAGGTAATCGGCGGCGGCACGCAGCAGGTTGTCGGCCTCGCTGTCCCACTCGCCCTCATCGGGCGCAGCCGCTGCCAGCAACGGGCTGGCCGGGTCGGAGCGCAGCAGCGCATCGAGCAGCCCCTGGTCCTGCGCAAAGGCGCGCAGCTGGGCCATGATGTCGGTCTGCAGCGCCAGGCGCTCGGCCTCGCTGCCCAGCAGTTGCTGCATCGCCAGGGCCTGCTGCGCGCGCTCCGGCCAGCGCGCAATGCTGCTGGCCAGCTGCGGCTGCTGGATATGGGCTTGCTGGCTCCAGAACAGCAGCGCCAGGCTGCGTGCCTGCGGCGCATGGCGCAGCACACCGGCGCCATCGGCCAGCGGCACCAGCGCCTGCAGGATCAGCGCCGCATCATGGTCGTGGATGCCGCGCTCATAGCCGTCGCGGTAGCGCGGCGCAGAAAACTCCCGAATCGTCTGGGTCAGCGCCTCGGTATCGGGCAAGAGCTGGCGCAGGCGGTCCTCGCTCCAGCCCTCGCGGCCGGCACGCACGGCCTGCACCACCTCCAGCGCCAGGTACTCCCCCCGGTACATCTCGGCCGATTCGGCGGGCGACGAGGCATCCCAGTAGGCCTGCAGGCCCGCCAGCTCGGGGTTGTCCACGGGCTCGAAGTATTCGGTGCCCACCAGGTGCAGGTAGAGCTGGCCATCGCGGGGCAGCAAGGTCAGGTCCAGATCCTGGTTGCCGACCGAGAAGCGGTGGCGGCCCAGGCGGATCAGCTTGCCATCGCCCTCGTACAGATCATTGCGGTCCTGCAGCGCGCGGAAAGCCTGGTCGCGCAGCGACTTGATGCGGCTGTCGATGTCATCGGCCTTGACGGGGTCCTGCAGCTCTCCGCGCAGGCGCTGGGCCAGCTCCTTGAGCTTGGCGATGAGCGGGTCGCCTGCGAAGAATGCGTGCAGCGCTTCGGGGCTGGCGATCTTCTCGGTGCGCTTGGGCAGGCCCTGCACAATGCGCAGCGCGGCGTCGAGCACGCCCTGCGCGCGGCGCTGGCGCTCGTCCTGCAGGGACTGCTTGCGCGCCTCGAAGGTCTCCAGCACCTCTTCGCGCTTGGCGATGATGTCCGAGAGAAACTGCGCATGCTCGCCAAACTGGCCCTCGATGTCTTCGAGCTGCACCAGCAAGCGCGCCAGCTGCTCATCGCATTTCTCGGGGGTCTGGGCCAGGTTCAGCCCGCTGACAATGCTCTGCGAGAACAGCGCCAGCTGCGCGGCAAACTGCGCCAGGTTCTCGGCACTGCCCAGGCCGGACTTGCGCTGCTCGGTCCGGGCCCGCACCTGGTTGAGGCGGGCATAGATGGACGAGATGCGGTCCACCACCGCCGTGCGCTGGGTGGCATCGTCGATCTTGAGGCTGCCCATCAGCTCGGACAGCAGATCGAGCGCGGCCGACATCTGGGCCATCTGCGCCAGCGGCTCGGCCAGCTGCACCACGGTGGTGGCCGCCTGGGCCTGCTGGTCCAGTGCCTGCAGCTGCTCCACATAGGGCTGCATCGCAGCATCGGTGGCAATGAAGCCCGCCGTGCGCTGCGAGACCTCGGCCTGGGCCTCGTCAGCCGTCTGCACCATGGCCTCGATCGCTGCGGCATCGACATAACGCAGCTCGCGCGTGGCCAGCAACTGGCCGCGCAATGCGGCCAGATCGGTCAGCGCGCCTACATAGTCGTCGATGCTGTCGCCATCGGACAGGCGTATCTGCTTGAGCAGCTGCACATGGCGGCTGCTGACCTCACTCATCGCCTTGGCCGAGGCCTGGCGGATACTCTCGACTTTCTCGTACTCGTCCAGCACCGCATCGCCGGTGGCGACGATGCCCAGCAGGTTCTCATGCAGCGCCTGCATGCCAGGGCCGCTGAGCCAGGGGTAGCGCTCGAACAGGCGGCGCGCGGCGTCGATCAGGCGCTCGTAGCGCGGCAGCGATACCTCGGTGGCGGCGATCTCCTTGCGCACGCTGTACAGGTCAGAGATGCCGCTGACCAGCTCGGCATTGCCGATGCGGCCCAGCGCGCTGTCCTTTTGCGGCTGGCGCGCGGCATAGTCGTCCGATGCGAAGGGCGTGCGCCACAGCTGCATCGGGTGCACGCGCGAAGCCTCATTGCTCTCGGCAGCAAAGATGACGATGCGGCCATCGTCCATGCGCGCATAGCCGTGGCCGATGATCGGCGGCTGCAGCGCCCGCTCGATCAGGTTGTACTTGAACAGTGCCATGCGCCCGCTCTCGGGCTCGTAGAACACATAGAGCACGTCCTCGCCATTGGGCGAGCGGATGCTGCGGCGGTAGCGCATGCCCTGCATGTTCTGCTCGAAGGCGCGGTGCTCGCCGTTTTGCAGGTAGTAGCCGCCGGGGAAGATGATGCCGTGGTCCTGCGGCAACTGGATGCAGGCTGCGCCAATCGCATCGATGCGCAGCACCTGGCGCGACAAGGTGTTGTAGACCAGGTAGCGCCACTGGTCCTCGCGGTAGGGCAGGATCTTGAGCAGGATCAGGCTGCCGACGGCCGCGTATTCAAACACGGCGTCGTCGAGCGACTGGTTCTTCTCCTGCACCGGCTCGCGGTAGATGCCCAGGCCGTCGTTGGTGTTGTTCTCGACCTTGATCGTCAGGTCGCCATCGAGCGTCTCGACAAACACCTTGTCGAGGATGTTGATGTGCGGGTGGCGGCCCTGTACCAGGTGCTCGCGGCCGGCGCGCTGCCATTCGAAATCATGGGGTGCCGGAAGCTCGATGTCACGCTCGCCCCGGTTGTCGATGTAGCGGATCTGCTGGCCATCGGGCGAGACCGACCAGCGGAACACCCGCACATCGCCCAGGCGCTCGCCGATCTGAAAGCTGGCCAGCAGCTTGCCATCGCGCACCGCCAGCTGCATCAGCTTGGTGTGCTTGTAGTAGGCGTAGAGCTCCTGGAAATCCTGGACAAAGCTCTGGATGCCCAGAAAGCTGTCCTTGGTGTCCACCGGTGTGACTTCGTAGCCCTGCTCGCCCTCGTGCAGGCGGTAGAGCGCGAACACATCGTCGATGCGTGTCTCCTGCTTGAGGCCCATGAAGACGTTGTAGCCAAACAGCAGATAACCGCCGACCTGGGCGATGTCGCGGCCCAGGCAGTTGTTTTCGGTGCGTACCCGCATGCGGGCGATGACCTCCATCTGGCTGCGGCCAAACTCCTCCAGCCGTGCTTCATTGAGTTCACGCGCCAGCGTCTCCAGCGCCTGGCCCTGGGCATCGAGCCGCTTGGCCAGCACTTCATAGGAGCCGCCACTGGCGACGGCGTCGTCAACGGCAGAGCGGTCTGGGGAGTCGTTGGATGGGGTAGTGGACATGGCTAGAGCGGCAGAGAATGCGGTGGGGCACGGCAGGCCAGCGCGCGGACTGGGGCCTGCGTTGCAAGAGGGCTGGGCGCCCAGAAGGATCGGGCCGGCCCAAGGTCAGGCCAGACCAGGCAGGGCGCCTGGCCCGGCATGGCCCGGCCCGGCTTGGCCTGGTCAGGGTTCAGGACTCGGCCGCCGAAGGGGGCAGGCTCTTCTTGTCCTGGCCACCGCCCAGCAGGTTGCTCAGCGCATCGCTGGGCAGGCCCTTGCCGCCAATGAACTTCTGCAGCAGCTCCTGCACGATGGGGCTCTTGGCCGAGACACCCTCGACCGCCTTGCCGACCGACAGCGCCTTGGCAAAGTTGTTGAAGAAGTCGCCACCGCCGCCGACGATGTCGATATTGGCCTTGGACAGCGCGGCCGACAGCACCTCGGCCTGCTCCTGCGCCACCGTCTTGTTCGCCTCGATGGCGGCCAGCGCCTGCTCGAAGTTCTTCTCCAGCTGCATGCGGAACTCTTCGTGCGAGCGGGCCTGGTCGGACAGCGAGGCCAGCGCGCCGAACTTCTCGGTCAGGCCCTTGGCCTCGGCGAACAGCTTGTCGCGCAGCACATCGGCTTCGGACTGGCCGACATCGCGGGTCACCACGGCCTTGGTGTTGCCCACCTGGGCTTCACCACGGGCCTGCGCCATCAGGCGCTCTTCGAGCACCTTGGCATCGGCCAGGCCCAGCTTCTCGTTGGCATCGGCCTGGGCCTCGATCACGCGCACTTCGGCCAGACCCTTTTCCTCTTCGCCCTTGGCCTGGGCAATGAGCTTTTCCGCAATGATCTTGGCCTGCACCAGGCCTTCGCGCTCGATCGCTGCGGCCGTCACTTCACGCACCTTGGCATCGGCCAGGCCGGGCGCTGCGCGCTCGACCTCGATGGCCTCGGCCATCTTCTTCTTGGCTTCGGCCGTCTTGCCGGCGGCCTCCAGCTCGGCCTGTGCCAGGGTGGTCACCTCGACGGCCTTGTGGCGCGACGCGGTTTCATCGGCCTCGGCCTTCTTGACCTGGCGCACCAGGTCCTCTTCGGCCTGGGCCTGGGCGGTCAGCACGGTGACCTGCTTCATGCGCTCGGCTTCGGACACGACGCGCACTTCCTTGATGCGTTCCTCTTCCTGGGCCACGCCCTTTTCGACCACCACACGCTCGCGGATGACGTTGGCGATGTTGGCCTTCTCGACTTCGATGGCCTTTTCCTTCTCGATGCGCTGCAGCTCCACCTCGCGCTGGCGCGAGACCACTTCCAGGTCCTTGGCGCGGGTGACCTTTTCGATCTCGATGACCACCGCACGCTCGCGGTTCTGCTGCGCCACCGCCACTTCACGCTGGCGGTTTTCTTCGCGGATGTCGAGCTGCTCCTGCGTCTGGATGCGGGCCTGCTCGGCCTTGAGGCGCTCCTCTTCCTGCACCTTCTGGGTCTCGGCCTGTTCGCGCGCCTGGATAGTCGCGATCTCGCGCTTCTGGCGCGCTTCGGCATCGGCCTGCTGGCGCTCCAGCGCCAGCATCGCTTCCTTGGTCTCGACGTTCTTCTTGGTCACGGCCAGCTCGGCATTGCGCTCGAGCTCGTTGGTGACGATGTTCTGGTTGGCCGTCAGCTCGGTGATCTTGCGGATACCTTCGGCGTCCAGGATGTTGTTCGGGTCCAGCGAGGCCTTGGAGGTCTGCTCCAGGTAGTCGATGGCCACGTCTTCGAGCACATAGCCGTTGAGGTCGTTGCCGATCACATGGATGATCTGGTCGCGGAAATCCTGGCGGTTCTCGAACAGCTTCACAAAGTCGATCTGCTTGCCCACGGTCTTCAAGGCCTCGGAGAACTTGGCATTGAACAGCTCGTTGACGGCACCCTTTTCCGAGGCGCGGTCCACGCCGATGGCCTTGGCCACCTTGAGCACGTCGGCAGCGGTCTCGTTGACGCGCAGGTAGAACGCGACGGTGATATCGGCGCGCATGTTGTCGCGGCAGATCAGGCCTTCCTTGCCCCGGCGGTCAATCTCCAAGGTGATCAGCGAGATGCGCATGAACTCCTTCTTGTGGATCACCGGCAGCACCATGCCGCCGGTGAACTTCACCTTGGGCTGCGACGTGGTGTCGTTGATGATCAAGGCCGTGCCCTGGGGCACCTTGATGTAGAAGGCCTTGACCAGTGCAAACAGGCCCAGGATGACGATGAAGACCGAGCCGATCAGCACCCCGGCAACGATGTACCACTCCATATTTCCCCAATTCATGCGGATCTCCCTATCAATATCAGTCTTTGAAAAATTGCGAATGCGGGCCGCCGCGCTGGCGCGGGCGAGCCGCTCCCATCAAACCGGTGGCAGCAGGCCCGGTATCTCGCTGCCGTCGAACTCAGCCTTGCTGACCACGCGCCAGGCGTTGTGCTCGGGCAAGTGCTCGATCAGCACGATCTCGGTGCCGCGCGGCAGGTCGCGCTCTGGCGAGCGCATCTGCACATTGAGCCCGCCCCCGCCGTCATCGACGCTGCCATAGCCTTGCGTGGCGTTGACCACCCCGCTGCGCACCAGGCCCGTGCGGCCCAGCAGCACCTGGGGGGTCTCGGGCGGCGCAATGCGCGCCACCAGGCCGCGCAGCGGCCGCAGCACCACCACGGTGGCGGCAAAGCCCAGCACCAACGCAGCCACTGCCAGCGCGCTGCCGATAAGCAGGTTGAGCAGCGCCCAGCCCTCGGGCATGGGCACCAGGTGGCACAGCACATAAGAGGCCAGCCAGGACAGCAGCAGCAACACCGTCAGGATCACGGTGGCCGGAATGCCGCCCAGTCCCACCTTGAGCAGCAGGCCGGCCAGCGCGCTGACCGAATGCTCCACGCCATGGGCATGGTCGCTGCCGTCAAACAGCAGCCATTGGTCCAGCGAATCGGTCTCCACCAGGCCGACCAGGGCGATCAGCCAGTACAGCAGCATGCACAGCAGCAATGCGCCGAAGATGAAGGTTGGAAAGCCCAGCGCATAGTGCAGAAATGTCGACATGGCGGTCCCTCTTCTAGGTGTGCGGTAGCGGCCGCAGCGCCGGCTCCTCACTTGTTGTGTGTCTGGTCGGGCCAGCCATGGCCCCGGGCGGTATCAACCTTCCTTGGAGCCGGCGCGTTGCGCCTTGAGGCGCTCGAGCACCGACTGCGCATTGCCGGCGGTGGCGGTGATGCCTGCGGCGCGCAGCTTGGCGTCGAGCGCGTCCTCGCTGCTGCTTTGCGCCAGCTCGGCCGCGCTCTCCATGCGGGCGCCGCGCTCGGCCTGCTTTTGCTTGATGCGTTCGAGCGAATCAAGCGCCGTCTGCACCCGCGACTGCGAGCCGGTGTAGCGGCCCGCCACCGTCGCCTGGGCGCGTTGCACGCTCTCGGTGGCCTTGACGGTGTCCGCCTGCTGCTTGAGGCGCTTGATGTTGGATTGCGCCGTCTGGATCGCCGTGCGCAGCTGCTCCACGCTCTGGGTGAAGGCGCCCAGCTGGGCCTCTTCCTCATCGCGCTGGGTTTCGAGCAGCGCCACCTTGCCGGCAACCTCTAGCGCCAGGGCCTCGTCCTGGGTTTCCAGCGCCTTGAGCGCATAGCCTTCGTATTCGGCAATCTTCGCCTGGGTGGTCTGCAGCTTGCCAGCAGACAGCTTTTGCTTGGCCATGATCTCGGCCAGCGCTTCCTTGGAGCTGTTCAGGTCGTTGTCGGCATCGCGGATCTCCTGGTCCAGGATGCGCAGCGCCTGGCTGTCAGTGACGGCTTCACCCGCCTCGTGCGCGGCGCCGCGCAGCGCAGTCACCAGCTTGTTCCATACGGTCATGATGCTCTCCTTGTACTGTGGGGTCGGGGACGGGCTGCGCTCAGACCTGCGCCAAGGTCAGATAGGGGGCCAGCGCCTCGGTGGCCTGGATCACGCTGTCGGCCAGGATCAGTATCTCGGCGAGGATGTCGTCCGTGCTGCTGTTGGCGCGCATCGCGGCAAACATCACATAGCCCTCGCCGCCCCGCGCCAGCGGCTCCAGCGCCATCGTTGTGAACGGGAACAGCTTTTGCAGCCGCAGGATTTGGGCATTGAGGCCCGCGCCATCGCGCACCTGGTTGGCGGGCCACAGAAAGGCCTCGACCACCAGCTGCTCGCCCGACAGCGCCACATGCACCGGCAGGTCGCCAAAATCGGACAAGGTGACCAGCACGCTGGTCTCGGCCCCTTCCAGTAGCTCAATCTGCAACTTGCCCTCCCGGGCCAGCGCCGATGCACCCAACTCTTCGGCCAGTGCATGAATGCTGCGGTAGTGGTGCTTGCTGCTTTCCATACTCCCCTCCTGTTGGTGGATGGTCCATGAACCCGGTTGCGCCTGCGGCTGGCGCATCTGCTTTTCGAGCAGATGCAGGACCGCGCTGTACTCTGGAAGTACCCAGACTTCTTTCTTCACCAACCCTTGCTCCCGCAGCCGTTGGCGGTGCAAGCGCTGGTAGTGGGCAGATGTTTTTTGGTCCATGGGGCCACGATAACAGCCATTACATGTGATGTGTACATGTAATAGTTTCAATATGTAAATTCTCTTTTAAAATCATAGCGCTGCATGGCTGTTTCACGTGGCTGATTGGCGTTTTGTCTCGATGGGGACCGGCCCGCTGGCGATGCATCTTCACAATGGCTGCATGCTTTTGACCGACCTGCACCATGCCCACGCCAGCGTGCAAGACAACGGCGTGGCGACCCTGACTTTCCGCAATGCTGGCAGCCTCAACATCCTGTCGTCACCGGTGCTGGATGACCTGGCCCAAGCATTCGATACCTTGGCGCAGGACAGCCGCATCCGCGTGCTGGTGCTGCGCGGCACAGGCGACAAGGCCTTTGTCGCAGGTGCGGATATCAAGGAGATGCGGGCGCTCACGCCTGACAATGCCGCCGCCTTCATCACCCGGCTGCGCCGCGTCTGCGAAGGGGCGCGCCAGTTCCCCACACCGGTGATTGCGCGCCTGCCGGGCTGGACCCTGGGTGGCGGGCTGGAGCTGGCCTGTGCCTGCGATATCCGCATTGCCAGCAACCGCGTGCAATGCGGCATGCCCGAGGTCCAGGTGGGCATCCCCTCGGTGATCCATGCCGCGCTGCTGCCCCGGCTGATTGGCGCAGCCCGCACGCAGTGGCTGCTGCTGACCGGCGACAACATCGATGCCGCGCAGGCACTCCAGTGGGGGCTGCTCGACCAGGTGGTGCCGCCCGCGCGGCTGGACGGCGAAGTGGAACACATGGCCAACAAGCTGGCCAGCTACGGCCCGCAGGCCCTGCGCCAGCAAAAGCGCATGCTGCGTGCCTGGGAGCAGCAATCGATCGACCAGGCGATCGGCGACAGCGTGCAGGAGTTTGCCAACGCCTTCAAGACCGGTGAGCCTCAGGCCTATATGGCCCGCTTCGGACAGCACTGAGCCATTTCGCAGGCGCGCCAGGCCTGGCCCGGGCGGTCTGGTCACCCGCAGCGCCTGCCGAGCGCCGCGCCGCCGCTGCGCGGCGCTTCTATCCCCGCCTCCCACCTCTCTTAGCCAGCGCCACGCGCCCGCCCACGCGCGGGCGCTGTCCCGTTACGCGCTGACCCTCCTTCCCCCGCCCGCTTCTGTGGTCCCGGCCCCGCCCGCCTGCATGGGGCGCGCCTGCCTCCATGGCTGCGCATTTTTTCTATCGGTGTGCGCTTCTTGCCACTGCTGAGCGCATCACCCAGTCACAGAATCCGATGCTGCAGCGCATCATCCGCCGTGTCAAATCGTTAAAAAACACTTCCAAATCAAGCATCAATTTGTAACTGCAACAGGGCGAAGATCCGGCAGAGCGTTGATAGTTATCTCCTTTGGCGTTAATAAATACTTACTTTTTACTCGGATACTTGTTGAAACACTATTCATACTGTTTTGTCGATTGATATAATCGAATCGCAAGTCGTAAGAATTTTTTTCTATCAATCACCATGCCCAAGCGCTCCGCCCCCCTCCTTCAGGCACCTGCCCTCTGCGCAGCGTTTCTGGGCCTTTTTCCTGTTTGGGCCCATGCGCAGCCGTTGAGGCCTTACCAAGCCAGCTGGGCCACCTGGGGCCTGGGTCTGTGCCTGGCAGCGCTGCTGCTGGTGGTATTGCTCGAAGCGCTCTACACCTTCCGCCACTATGCGTTCACGCTCAACCGCCTGTTTGCGCGGCAGCGCCCGCTGTATGCCGGCATCGAGCATGCCCATTGGCCGCACATCACGGTATTTATCGCAGCGCACAACGAAGAGGCCGTCATCTCCGGCTGCATCGAGGCATTGCTGGATGTGGACTATCCGCGCGACCGCCTGACCATCATGCCGGTCAATGACCGTTCGACCGATGGCACACGCCAGATCATCGACGGCTATGCCGACCGCCACCCAGGCCGCCTGCAGCTGTTTCACCGCCAGGAAGGCCCGCCCGGCAAGGCCGCTGCACTGGCCGATGCCACGGCGATCGTCCAGGCCCGGGGCCAGTCCGAGCTGATCGTCGTGTTCGACGCCGACTACCTGCCCGGCAAGAAGATCATCAAGCAGCTGGTGGCCCCCTTTCTCGACCCTGAAGTCGGTGCCGTCATGGGCCGCGTGGTGCCGCAGAACGCCGGTGTGAACCTGCTCACCCGCCTGTTGGATCTGGAGCGCTCCGGCGGCTACCAGGTGGACCAGCAGGCCCGCTTCAACCTGGGCGCCGTGGCCCAATACGGCGGCACGGTCGGCGGCATTCGCCTGAGCGCGCTGCAGGACGTGGGCGGCTGGACACCGGAGGTGCTGGCCGAGGACACCGACCTGACCTACCGCCTGCTGCTCAAGGGCTGGCAAACCGCTTACCTGGGCTATGCCGAATGCTATGAAGAAGTCCCTGAGAGCTGGGCCGTGCGTTTTCGCCAGATCAGCCGCTGGGCCAAGGGCCACAACCAGGTCATGACCAAGCTGGGCACCGAGATGCTGACCCGCAAGGGCCTGCGCTGGATGGAGCGGGTCGATGGCGTGGCACTGCTGGGCGTGTTCCTGATGTCCCCCATCCTGCTGGTGGGCTGGATGCTGGCGCTGGTGCTGACCGTGACGGGCTATGGCATCGGTGCGAATGTGAACATTGCGCTGCTGATGCTGCTGATCGCCACCGGTTTTGCCTGCGTCGGCAACTTCGCGGCCTTCTTTGAAGTGGCTGCGGCCGTGCACCTCGATGGCCACCAGCGCCGCCTGCGCCTGCTGCCGCTGCTGCTGACCGGCTTTGTCGTCAGCATGGTGGCGGTCTCGAAGGCCACGATCGACGGGCTGCTGCTCGACAAGCTGTTCAAGCGCCAGTTCAAATGGGACAAGACCGTGCGCTACCGCCAGCCACCCGCTGCGCCAGCCACTGTCCCGGTCACCCCCGCCCTGCCTGAAGCCCGTGTATGACCGCCCCCGCCAACCCCTTGCTGTTTGGCAGCATGTGGCTGATCGCGACCGTCCTGGTCTTCCTTCTGCCGCTGTTGCCGGCGCTGCGAGAGCTGTACTCGCGCAGCGATGCCGATGCGCTGGAGATCGACCCGCTGGACGACGGCCGAACCGACTACGCCGCCCACCGCATGGCCGAGCAGCTCGACCTGCTCGAAGCCATGCCGCGCGTAGCGCAATGGCAACGGGATGACCAGGGGCGCCTGATGGTCCCCCGAGGCCAGAGCCGCCTCATGGCCCGGACCGCACTGCCGGTGGTGATCGGCTTTCGCTCCGAGCTGCGCACCCTCGTCTCCAGCGATATCGTCGAGCTGCAGGCCAACAGCGTCGTGCAGCGCGTGTTGCATGCCAAAAGCATCCACTGTCTGGGGCCGGCGCAGCTGGCGCGCCTGACCAGTGCCGAACGCCATATCGTGCTGTCCCCCGGTGCGCGCTTTCTGCGCCTCGCAGCCGAATGCGTGTTTACCTGGCCGCTCAAGCGCTCGCTGCAGTTTCCGCTGCCCGAGCTGGGCATCGGCATGCCGCTGACGACGCAGCAGCGGCGCCATGAAGGTGACTTGCGCATTCCCGTTGGCACCATCGTGCGGGGCGGCTTGGTGGTCACCGGCAACCTGCTGATGGAGGAGATGTCCGTTGTCATCGGCCACGTCAAGGTGCATGGCAATGCCGTCCTCGCCAAGAGTGCCTGCGTGCAAGGTGCCGTTTTCGTCAATGGCGATCTGCAGACCAAGGGCAACAACTATGTCGAAGGTCCGCTGTGCGCGGGCAAACGCCTGCACCTGGGGCCTGACAGCCAGGTCGGTGACAAGGACTGTCCCAGCAGTGTCTCGGCCTGGACCATTGCGCTCAACGCCAGTGTGCGGGTTTATGGCAGTATTGCGGCGGTACGTTCCGGACAGGTGGTGCTATGAAAACACGCAATCTCTGGATCGCCTCTGCCGCGATGGCCTGGCAGCTCGCAGGCGCGGCCCAGCCGGCCGAGCCGCCGGGGCTGGCCGCCTTTGCCACCGGCGATGGCGCCTATTACACGACCGTGGGCGGCCAGGTGGTGGACCCGTATTTCGTCAACAAGGGCTTCACGATCGCGCTGCAGGCGGATGCGCCACTGCAGGCCGAGCTGCAGCAGTGGCTGGCCTGGCTGTTGCCGCGCCAGCGCCAGGACGGCGGCTTTGACCGCTTTTGCCCTGCAGCGGACAAGGCCTGGCGCAGTTGCATGGGTGCCGATGCCGATGATTCCATGGCCGCCACGACGATCGAGATGCTGCACCTGGCACAGCAGAAAAAATGGCTGCTGCCCAGCCAGCAGCCGGCTGCCGAGCAAGCCATCGCGCGCAGCCAGCAGCTGCTCGCACGTCTGCGCAACCCCAAGAACCAGCTCTACAGGGCCTTGCTCGACACCGAGCTGTACTACCTGATGGACAACATCGAGGTCTATGAAGCACTGCGGGTGAGCGAAGGCGCGCAGGCCGGCCCCGGATCCAAGCGGCTGGCGGCCGCCATCCACCAGCGCTTTCGCAGCGGCAGCGAATGGAAACCCGCCTTGCCCGAGTACGACCGCCCCCGCTTTTACCCCCATACCCTGGCCAGTGCCTACCTGTGGCAGACCGGCCTGATCTCGCGCGCCGAATCGGACCGCGCCACCGCCCAATGGCTGGCCCAGCACGGCAACGCCTGGCTCTCGCGCAGCGAAGACCACTATGCCTGGGGTCTGGTGGCCTGGAAGATGCGCCAGACCGCCCCGATCCAGGCGGCCTGCTGGCGCGCATCGCTGCGCCCCTTCCCCGCTGCGCTGGGCTGGACCGTGCTGGATGCGATGATCGACCCCTCGCTGGCGCACACCGGCATCGGTACGCAGTGCCCCTTTGCCCCTGCTGCGGCGGCCAACCGCTGAGGCTGAACCATGAACAAGCTCTTGCGCTGGAAAAAATGGCTGGCTGCCTCTGCGCTCGTGCTGTGCGTGCTCGCCGCCATCGCCTGGCACCAGTCGCGCAGCCTTCGGGCCAGCCAGCATTACGCCACCATCAGCCTGTTGATCCCCGACCGCATGGCCCCCGATGCGCCAGAGGTCGCCATCTGGCGCCAGGCCGCGCGCGAGCGCGGCGTGCTGCTGAGGCCGCTGGCCATCAGCGAATGGATGCGTGGCATCCACTACGGCGCGCCCGCGGCGCAGCAGTCGGTGATCCTGCCCGATACCTTCCATCGCAATATCTCGGACGCCGCTGTGCAGACCCTGATTGACGTCGTGCATGCCGGTGGCCAGGCCATGGTCGTGCAGGATGGCGGCTTGCTCGATGAGCGGGGCTACTACAACAAGGGCAGCTCACGCCTGTCGCAGATGCTGGGCCTGCGCTATGGCGATTACGACACCTTCAAGGACCAGCTGTCGGACTATGAAGAGATCCGTGGGGCGCCAGCGACGATGGAGCTGCTGGGCATACCGCCCGGGCGCTACCTCGATGCCAAGGCCGCCGCCAAGCTCACCGCCATCGACCCCGCCGAGCTGGCGCAGCAGGAACCGGCCTTCCCCAGCTTCATCGCGGGCTACACCAAGGATTCGCAGCGCTTTACCGTGCTGAAAACCGACCGTCCCAGCGGCCTGCAGGTGCTGCTGCAATCGAGCAACGGCGATGTCGTGGCCAGCGTCAACCGCTGGGGCAAGGGCCAGGCGATGTTCATCAACCTGCCGCTGACCTACCTGCTCGAACGCACCGACGGCATCTTTCTGCATGGCTTTCTGGCCTACTTTGCCCACCAGGTGGTGCAGCAGCCCGCGCTGCTCAGCGCGCCGGACGGCAAGGGCGCTCTGGTGCTGAACTGGCACAACGACGACGGCAAGGCCATCGGCTACCTGCACGAGCTGCAGGAGGCCGGCATTTTCGACCACGGCCACCAGTCGATGCATTTCACCGCCGGCCCCGATGTGAACAAGCCGGGCGACGGCCTGGGCATGGACCTGGACTACAACGAAGACGCCCAGCAGATGATCCAGAAGCTGCTCAGCCAGGGCCATACCATCGGCAACCATGGCGGCTGGATCCACAACTATTTCGGCGACGGGGCATCGGACAGCAACAGCGATGACTTCATGCCGCTGCTGGACCTGAACAATGCCGCCGTCACCAAGGCCAACCATGGCCAGCAGCCCAAGGAATACTCGGCCCCCAATGGCAACACACCGCTGTGGACCTACGACTGGATGGCCGAGCATGGCGTGCAGGCCTTCTACACGGTGGCCAACGTCGGCATGCCACCCACGCGGCAGTGGCTGGGCACGCGCCAGATCCACCAGTCCTGGGCCTTCCCGGTGCTGACCTATGGCCAGGTGGCGTCGGCGGAAGAGGCCTCGTTCCAGAAGATGCCGGCCGAGGAATTTGGCGCATGGCTGCAGCAGGTGGCGCGTTTCATCGAGCAGACCCGCAGCATCCGCCTGAGCTACTTTCACCCGATTGGCGCGGTCGGCTACCTGCCCGCCGTCAAGGCCTATATCGACAGCATGCAGGCCTGCGTGGACCGCGCGCAGTGCCAGTTCATCTCGATGACGGAGGCCGCCGACTTCCTCAGCCGCCGCGACCAGGTAGAGTGGTCCCTGCAGGCCCAGGGTAACGCCGATGTGCTCAGTGCCCGCCACCCCCAGTCCCTGGCCGGCATGGCCTGGACACTGCCCAGGAAAAAATATGCTGCCGTGCAAGTACAAGCAGGCCAGGCCCAGGTGCAAGCCACCGACGACGGCTGGCTGGTGCGTGCGCAAGGCGGCCAAGAACTTCGTCTCGAACTGCGCCGCCAACCATGACTTCCTCGCCCCCCTCCTCCCCCTCCTCCGTCGTGGCCATCATGGGCACCCGGCCCGAGATCATCAAGATGGCACCGGTGGTGCTGGCACTGCGCCAGCGCGGCATCCCCACCCATGTGCTGCACACCGGCCAGCACGAAGAGATGGCTTGGCCGCTCTACGCGTTCTTTGGCATCGCGCCCGAGCAGGTGATCCGCCTCAAGCGCGAGGTCGCCAGCTTGCCGGCGCTGTCGAGCGAGCTGATGTCCGCGATCGGCAGCACGCTGGCCAGCCTCCAGCCGGCGGTGGCGCTGGTGCATGGCGACACCAGCAGCGCCGCGATGGGCGCACTGGCGGCCGCCTACCTGCAGATCCCCGTCGGCCATGTGGAGGCCGGGCTGCGCTCGGGCCGCATTGCCGAGCCCTTTCCCGAAGAGATCAACCGCAGCCTGATCGGCCGCGTCAGCCAATGGCACTTTGCGCCCACCGGCCAGGCCCGTGAGAACCTGGAGAAGGAAAACGTGCCGGGCGAGATCTCGGTGGTCGGCAATACCGTCGTGGACGCCGTGCTGCTGGCAGCCCGCCATGTGCGCACGCAGCGCGCTGCCGGCCAGCCGGTGGCCAACCCCGACTACCAGTGGTTCATTGACAGTGGGCTGCGCCAGCTGGTGCTGGTGACTGCGCACCGGCGCGAGAACTGGGGCGAACCGATGGTGGAGATTGCCCAATCGGTGGCCCGCCTGCTCGAGCAGCACCCCGATGCGGCAGTGATCTGGCCGGTGCACCTGAACCCGCTGGTGCAGCAGGTGGTGCGCGGCGCCCATGCGGCCTGCCCTGCCGATGTGCAGCGCCGCTGGCGCCTGACCGCTCCGCTCGATTACGCGCCGATGGTCGAGATCATGGACGCGGCCCAGCTGCTGCTGACCGACTCGGGCGGCATCCAGGAAGAGGGCCTGTCGCTGCACAAGCCGCTGCTGGTGATGCGCGAAGTGACCGAGCGCCCCGAAGTCATCGCCTGCGGCGCCGGCCTGCTGGTGGGCACCGAGGCCGAGCGCATTCTGCAGGCAGCCAGCCATGTGCTGGCCACCGGCCAGCTCCCCGGCCTGCCGCCCACCACCGTCGACAACCCCTTTGGCGATGGCAGCAGCGGTGCACAGATTGCTGCCGCGATTGGCCGCCATCTGCAGCACGCCTCTGTCTGAACACTCCACAAGAACACCATGAACATACGCACCCTCCCCCCTACGCTGGCGCTGAGCGCCGCCTTGCTGGCACCTGCCCTGGCTGTGGCGCAAACCGCCGATGCCACGCCCGCCGCAGCGACGGCCAGCACGCCCGTGGCACCGCCTGCGGATGCACTGCCCGCTGATGCGCCAGCGGCTGATTTCGAACCCGGCCGCCGTGGCCGCGTCGATGCCGGTATGGGCTTTTCGAGCCTGACCGGGGGCAACAGCAACTGGAACGAGCAGTTCGTGCGTGGCTATGTCGGGCTGCGGCCCGGCACCACGTTGAACTGGGACCTGTCCAGCCAACGCCATTTCGACCAGCGCGGCACCGTGGGCGCGCTGTCGCTGACGCACACCCTCACCCCCTGGTGGTATGTGTCGGTGGGCGCCAGCTCCGGCTCGGCCGACTTCCAGAACAAGTACCGGGGCGACATCGCCATTTACCGCAAGTGGACCGAGAGCCAGCAGTGGGTGACCGGGCTGGCGCTGATGAAGTCGGCCAGCCGCGACGGCATCCACCGCGACACGGGCATCACCGCGTCGGTGGCCTACTACTCGGCCCAGGACTGGGTCGGTGAAGGCGGCGTGGTCTACAACAAGTCCAACCCCGGCTCGGTCGAAGGCTTCCGGGGTTTTGCGGCGCTCACCATGGGCCGCGAAAAGCAGCACTACTTCACCGCCCGCATCGACCACGGCAAGGAGGGCTACCTGCCCACCGGCGCCATCGCCAATGGCGCCGGCAACCAGGTGGGCTTCCAGTCGACCGAGCTGAGCCTGCAGTGGCGCCAGTGGCTGGGCAGGGACTGGGGCTACCTGGTGGGCGGCCAGTTCTACCGCAACCCTTACTACAACCGCAAGGGCATCAGCGCTGCGGTGTTCTTCGACTTCTAGAGGCCAGACCATGTCGTTGCGCATGACCCGCCAGCACCGGGGGCTCAGAAGCTACATCTGGACCTGGCAGCACAGCGCGCAGCTGCTGGTACTGCTGACGGCGTTCTGGCTGGTGCTGTGGTGGGCGGCGCCGCTGCTGATGCACCGCTGGGCCGATGTGCTGGGCTGGGCCTGGCCGCATCTGGGCCTGGGCAGCAGCGATGGGGTCGAGGTCAAAACCACCTCACTGCTGGGTGTGCCCGTGGACGTGGTGCGCACGCAGTTCTATGTGCCGCCGCCCAGCCTGTGGCAGTGGTGGGGCGGCGCGCTGCTGTCGCTGGGGCTGATGGCGCTGTCCTTCGCGCTCTCGCGTGAACGCCTGCCGCTGATCTACGGCCTGCGCATCGTCGCACTGCTGGGCATCGTGGGTGTGCTCTCGTACGAATTTCTGCCCGCGCTGGCCGTCAGCGACGTCAACCGTCTGCTGGCCGACAACATCCTGGACATGGGCCTGGCGATGCTCTGGCTGCTGCCGGCCGTGCATGCGCTGGTGCTGTATATCTTCCCGATCCCGGTGCTGCACAAGGTGGCGGCCACGATGACCGGCATGCTGATGCTGGTCGTCAGCATCCCGCTGCAGGCGGCCTCGCTCGCGTGGCTGGCCCAGCAATGCAGCCTGCTCGTCACCCTGCCCCTGTACATGCTGTTCAGCTTTCTGCCCCAGATTGCGGCACAACTGGGCATCTATGGCCTGTTCATGAGCTTTGCCCCCGCGCCGGAGCCCCGCAGCCCGTAGCGCCTGGCGCCCGAAAAAGTTTCCCAGGCAACAATTAGCCGACGAGACCCTGTTGGCATCCAGCTGGGCGGACAATGCGCGCTGGCCTTGCGTTCAGCCCCCGTTGCCGACCTCAGAGGCCACAACTACCGATCGATCACTGGCGCTCGGCAGCCGGCCCTGGGGCAGGCCCGCTCAGCGCCGCCAAGGAGAAAACAATGCTGTACCTGGTTCGCATGGATGTGAACATTCCCCATGACCTGCCCGCAGAGCAGGCCCAAGAGATCAAGGCCCGCGAGAAGGCCTACTCGCAAGACCTGCAGCGCGATGGCCGCTGGAAGCACATCTGGCGCGTGGCGGGCGAGTATGCGAACTACAGCGTGTTCGATGTGGAATCGAACGACGAACTCCATGGCCTGCTGCAGGCACTGCCGCTGTTCCCGTACATGAAGATCTCGGTCACGCCGCTGGCCCAGCACCCGTCGGCCATTGCCCAGAACTGATAGCGCTGGCACCGGCCGGCCACCTGCTGTGCAACGCACACCCTCGCCCATGGCGAACGGTGTGCGTTCTGCTTTCTGGCCTGGCCTGGCCTGGCCTGGCTTGGCCTGGCGTACGGATTACAGCTGCACCCGCAGCTCGCCCATACCGTCAAACTGCACCCGCACTGCATCGCCGGGCGCGGCCTGCAGCAGGCCGCACCAGCTGCCGGTCGTCACCACGGTGCCGGCGCGCAGGCTGCCAAAGTGTGCGGTCGCATGGCGCAGCCACTGCGGCAGCAGCCAGGCGGGGTCCAGCAGGCCATAGCTGTTCTCAAAAGCCTGGGCAGGCTGCGCACCGATCTGCACCGTGCAGCGCTGCGTGCGGCCATCGACCGGGCGGTACGGCAGCCAGGGCCCCAGCACCAGCGCGCCATGGCAGAGCAGATCGGCAGCCTTGAGGGCGGCCGGCGCCTGCAGCTGCTGCTGCCAGCGCGAATCAACGATCTCGATGCTCAGCGCCATCGCATCGACCAGCTCGGCGGCGCTGGCCTCATCAAGCGCTGCAGCCTGGGCCGCATCGACCGGCCGGCCCAGCCGCAGCGCAATCTCGGCCTCCACGCCGCGCAGAAAGAACGGGGTATTGCCAAGATCGGCGCCGCCGCCATGCACCCCTTGCGGAGGCAGCGGCGCATGGCCCAGCGGCTGGCTGCGGCTGGGGCCGCCGGATTTCCAGTACTGCGGCGCCTGGGCGCTGTCGCCCCAGCGCTGGGCGCGCTCCCGGTGCACGGCGATGATGTCGGCAGGCGCCAGGCTCGCAGGCCAGGCAGCTGCGTCGATGGCAGTGCCAGCGGACGTGGCCGTCTGCAGCGCCTGGGCCAGGGCTGCGGGTTGGAATGGTGCGGCGGTGTCGGCAGAGGGCATGGCGATCAGGTCCAAAAGAGTAAGAAGTCCAATCGGCATAGCGTAACGGACCGCCGTACCTGCCCCTGTCGCCGCAGTAATACGCAACATGTAAGCAGCACCAGGCCCAGGTTATGCAAAAAAAGCATTCCATCCCAATCATCCGGCCTTGGACAAAGGCTATAGAGCGGATTTAAGCTGTGCAGACCTTTTCAACCGCATGGATCGTATGACGTCCAACAGCACTCCCGCCGCAACGCAACACGCGCTGCCTTCCTACCTCGACGCCAAGCACCTGGGCCCCTGGGGCAACTACCTGCAGCAGGTCGACCGCGTCACGCCTTACCTCGGCTCGCTGGCCCGCTGGGTCGAGACGCTCAAGCGCCCCAAGCGCGCGCTGATTGTGGATGTGCCCATCGAGATGGACAACGGCACGATCGCCCACTTTGAAGGCTACCGCGTGCAGCACAACCTGAGCCGCGGCCCCGGCAAGGGCGGCGTGCGCTTCCACCAGGATGTGACCCTGTCCGAAGTGATGGCCCTGTCGGCCTGGATGTCGATCAAGAATGCCGCCGTGAACGTGCCCTACGGTGGCGCCAAGGGTGGTATCCGCGTCGACCCCAAGACCCTGTCCAAGGGTGAGCTCGAGCGCCTGACCCGCCGCTACACCAGCGAAATCGGTCTGTTCATTGGCCCCTCCAAGGACATCCCTGCGCCCGACGTGAACACCAACGGCCAGATCATGGCCTGGATGATGGACACCTACTCGATGAACACCGGCGCCACCTCCACCGGTGTGGTCACCGGCAAGCCCATCGATCTGGGCGGTTCGCTGGGCCGTGTCGAGGCCACCGGCCGCGGCGTTTTCACCGTGGGCGTCGAGGCTGCCAAGCTGTCGGGCCTGGCGTTGCAAGGCGCCAAGGTGGCCGTGCAAGGTTTTGGTAACGTGGGCGGCACGGCAGGCAAGCTGTTTGCCGAAGCCGGTGCCCTCGTCGTGGCGGTGCAAGACCACACCGGCACCATCTTCAATGCCAAGGGCCTCGATGTGCCCGCTGTGCTCGACCATGTCGCCAACACCGGCGGTGTGGGCGGCTTCAAGGGCGCCGACAAGATGGCCAACGAGGACTTCTGGGCTGTCGACTGCGACATCCTGATCCCCGCTGCGCTGGAAGGCCAGATCAATGCCAAGAACGCCGGCAAGATCAAGGCGAAGATGGTGATCGAGGGCGCCAACGGCCCGACCACCACCGAAGCCGATGACATCCTGCATGACAAGGGTGTGCTGGTGCTGCCCGACGTGATCGCCAACGCCGGCGGCGTGACGGTGAGCTACTTCGAATGGGTGCAGGATTTCTCCAGCTTCTTCTGGAGCGAGGACGAGATCAACGCCCGCCTGGTGCGCATCATGCAGGACGCCTTTGCCGCCGTCTGGCAAGTGGCGCAGGAGAACCGGGTCTCGCTGCGTACCGCCACCTTCATCATCGCCTGCCGCCGCATTCTGCACGCACGCGAAGCACGCGGTCTGTACCCATAAAGCCAGCGCGATTCCACGCTTTGTCAGCGGCCCTCGTGGCCGCTTTTTTGCGCCCTGCTTCCGCGCACGCAAAGCATGGCTTTCGCAACGGCGAAGGCCCAATGCGCCCGGGTGCAGGCAAACCCCATCACGCCTGCCAGCGCGACTGCCTATGGTGAACTCCTAACTAAAAATACGGAGACAACACCATGCGCTTTGCGCGCCGCCGCGCCCTTGCGGCCCTGCTGCTTTCCCCGCTGCTGGCCTGGGCGGCCGACTGGCCGGCCCGCCCCATCACCATCGTCGTGCCCGCCGCTGCCGGCGGCACCACCGACATCGCAGCGCGCCTGCTGGCGCAGAAGATGGGCCAGTCGCTCAAGACCAGCGTCATCGTCGAAAACAAGGCCGGCGGCGGCGGTGGCATCGGCACCGCCTATGTGGCGCGTGCCAAGCCCGATGGCTACACCTTGCTGATGGGCAACATCGGCCCGGTGGCGATCAATTTCAGCCTCTACAAGAAGCTGGCCTACGGCCCTCATGACCTGCGCGGCATCACCAATGTGATCTCGGTGCCCAACATCCTGGTCGTGCATGCCAGCTCCCCCATCCAGAACGTGCAGCAGCTCGTGGCGCTGGGCAAGCAAAAGCCACTGACCGCTGCGACCTCAGGCGTGGGCCAGTCGCCGCACATGTCCACCGAGCTGTTCCGCCAGCAAAGCGGACTGGATGTGACCCTGGTGCCCCACAGCGGCGCGGCGCCCGCCGTCACGGCCTTGCTGGGCCAGCAGGTCGATTTCATGATCGACAACCTGCCCAGCTCGATGCCGCACATCCAGTCGGGCAAGTTCCGGGCACTGGCCATCACCAGCCGCGAGCGCTCGGCCCAGCTGGCTGATGTGCCGACGATGCGCGAGGCCGGTGTGCCGATGGATGTGACCGCCTGGTTCGATCTGCTCGCGCCGGCCGGCACGCCCGATGCCATCGTCAACCGCCTGCAGCAGGTGGCCCATGAGGCGCTGCAAGGCGCCGACATCCGCCGCACCTTTGCCGAGCTGGGTGGTGTGCCCGGCGGCGAGACGGCGGCCGAGCACGACGCCTTCATCGCGCAGGAGCGCAAGCGCTGGGCCGAGATCGTCCGCGCCGCCAACCTGTCTCTCGACTGATTCCTTTCGTTTGCATCCCTGGTATGTCTGACACTTCCTCCTTCCAACTCGCCCAGCCCTTTGGCTCCATCCCCGCCCTGGTCCTGGCCCAGGCCCAGGAACGCCCCGACCACACCGCGCTGGTGCTGGGTGACACGCGCCTGAACTACACCCAGCTCGCGCAGGGCATGCGCCAGGTGGCCTGCGCGCTGCAGCAGCAAGGCCTGCAGGCCGGTGATGTGGTGGCCATCTGCGCCAGCACCTCGGTGCCCTATGTGCTGGCCTACCTGGGCGCGCTGCAAGCCGGTGTCGTGGTCGCACCGCTGGCGCCCTCGGCCACCGCCGAGCACCTGAGCGCCATGCTGGACAACTCCGAGGCCAAGCTGCTGCTGCGCGATGCCGAGGTCGCCGCCCAGTGGCCGCTGGCCAGCACCGCAGAGCGTCCCTGCATCGCGCTGGACGACGACGCGCAGGCGGGCACGCCCTGGAGCACTTGGCTGGCCCAGGTGCCCGCCAGCCAGGCGCCCCAGCCGGTGCAGCCCACGCCGCAGTGGCCTTTCAACCTGATCTACTCGTCGGGCACCACCGGTGTACCCAAGGGCATTGTGCAAAGCTGGGGCATGCGCTGGTCGCATGTGAACCGCGCCGTCACCAATGGCTACGGCACCGATGCGGTATCGCTGTGCGCGACGCCGCTGTACTCCAACACCACGTTGGTGGCAGTCCTGCCCACGTTGGCCCTGGGCGGCACCCTGGTGATGATGCGCAAGTTCGACGCGGCCCAGTACCTGCAGTTGGCCCAGGCAGAGCGCGCCACCCACACGATGCTGGTGCCCGTGCAGTACCAGCGCCTGCTGGACTGCTCGGCCTTTGACCAGACCGATCTGACGCGGCTGCAGAACAAGTTCTGCACCAGTGCGCCGTTCAAGACCGCGCTCAAGGCCGAGGTGCTGCGCCGCTGGCCCGGCCGCCTGATCGAGTACTACGGTATGACCGAAGGAGGCGTGCGCTGCGAGCTGCACTGCCACCAGTTCCCCGACAAGCTGCACACCGTCGGCCGCGCCGGGCCTGACGCCGATCTGCGCTTTATCGACGAAGAGGGCAAGGAGCTGCCCAAGGGCGCGCAGGGCGAGATCGTCGGCCGCTCGGCCGGCATGATGACGGGCTACCACCGCCAGCCCGACAAGACCCGCGAGGCCGAGTGGATCAGCCCCAGCGGCGAGCGCTTTATCCGCAGCGGCGATGTGGGCCAGATGGATGCCGATGGCTTCATCGTGCTGGGCGACCGCAAGAAGGACATGATCATCACCGGCGGCTTCAACGTCTACCCCAGCGATATCGAGGCCGTGCTGCTGCAGCACCCCGAGGTGCGCGAATGCGCAGTGATCGGCGTGCCCTCGGACGCCTGGGGCGAGAGCCCCGTTGCCTATGTGGTGCCCCAGCCCGGCAGCACCCCCCAGCCGGCTGACCTGCAGCAGTGGCTCAACAGCCGCGTGGGCAAGACCCAGCGCGTGGCTGACCTGGTCATCCATGCGCAACTGCCCCGCAGCGAGATCGGCAAGGTGCTCAAGCGCGAGCTGCGCACGCTGTACGCGCGCCAGACCCACCCCACCTCCCCATCAACGGCCTGAGCGCCCCCCGGCGCCCACCCACGAACAGGACCAGGAGACATGACATGATCCATCGCCCCCCCTCATCCACCCGGCGCAGGCAGCTGGCCGGCCTGCTCACGGGCCTGGCCGTTGCCGCAAGCAGCCTGCTGGCCGGCGTGGCCCATGCGGCACCCTGGCCCAGCAAGCCGATCCAGCTGGTCATCCCCTACCCGCCCGGGGGCAGTGCCGATCTGCTGGGCCGGCCGCTGGCCTTGCAGTTGCAGCAGCAGCTGGGCCAGCCGGTGGTGCTCGAGTACAAGCCCGGCGCAGGCGGCACCCTGGCCTCGCAGTATGTGGCGCGGGCCAAGCCCGACGGCTACACCGTGCTGATGGTGCTGGCCGCGCATGCGATCAACGACAGCCTCTACCCCAAGCTGCCCTACGACACCCGCAAGGACTTTGCACCGGTCTCGCTGGTGGCCAACCTGCCGATGATCGTCGTGGGCAGCAGCAAGCTGCAGGCCAAGAACATTGGCGAGCTGGTCAAGGCCGCGCAGGCAGCGCCTGAAAAGCTCACCTATGGCTCGGCCGGCAATGGCAATACCGGCCACCTCGCCGGCGCGCTGTTTGCCAGCACCGCCGGCGTCAAGATGACCCATGTGCCCTACAAGGGCAGTGCCGGTGTCGTCAACGCGATGCTGGCCAGCGATATCGACCTGACCTTTGACAGCATCTCGACGTCGATCCCGCATGTGCGCAGCGGCAAGCTCCATGCGCTGGCCGTCACCAGCGCCAAGCGCTCCGCGCTGGCGCCCGAGATCCCCACCGTGCAGGAGCAGGGCTTTCCAGGTTTCGACATCAATGGCTGGTATGCGGTGATCGCGCCAGCAGGCACCCCGGCCGACATCACCGGCAAGCTCAGCCGCGAGATTGCGACCGCGCTGCAAAACCCCTCGCTGCAATCGCAGCTGGCCGCCAGCGGCTATGAGCCGGTGGGCTCCACCCCCGAGGCGCTGGGTGCCCATATCGACCGTGAGATGGAGCGCTGGGCTGCAGTGGTCAAAGCGACCGGCGCCCGCATCGAATAAAAGGCTCCGGCCCCAACAACAATGCCCTGGCAAGCCAGGGCATTTTTCATGGGGCAGTGAACGCAGATCAGCGGCTTTGGCGCGCGCTGGCCTGGGCTTCCAGTGCGGCGCGCAGTGCATCGTCATTGCTGTTCTGCTCGCTGCCGGTATCCGGTGTCACCTTGCGCAGCAGGCCGGTGATGCGGCCCGAGTTCTGCATCAGACGGTTGGCATAAAGGGCGCCAGTGCCCGAGCCACGGGTGTTGCTCCAGTCACCCTCCGCCTGGTTGACGCTGAAGTTGAACCAGAAGCCCCGCACCGTTTCGCTTGATGTGCCGCTGCGCATCTTCACACACTGGGTCTTGCCGGCATCGACGCCACGGATGATCTGCTCGCAGGCAAACAGGCCGTCGTAAGACACCGTCATGCCGCTGCCAAAGGACGATCCGCCGGTGATGCGGGTCAGCTGCATGGTCTCGGTTTCGATGTTGCCGTTGCTGTCGCCATAGACCAGGCTCCACAGACCCAGCAGCGAAGCGGGCGAGTTGTCATAGCCAAACTGGTAGCGCTTGATTTCCTTCTCGCCCTCGCCCGGCAAGGTGATATAGCCCAGGGTGCCGCTGACAAAGCGGATGCGCACATTGCCCGGGCTGCCGCGCTCGACACCGCTGCGGTCGCCACTGCCCAGGAAACGGCCACCCTCGTAGCGGCCCAATCGGGTGGTCAGCTCGCTGTTGTCATCCAGGCGGCCGGTAGCCATATAGAACGTGGGCTGGCCGCTGCTTTCATAGGCATAGACCTGCATCACCAGCACATCGTTTTGCACATCGATGGCAAAACCCCGGCCGGGGCGGCCGTTGACTTCATCGGAGACGATCCAGGTGCCACCCTGCGGCACGTAGGCATGGGCCATCCCGGTAAGGGCCACGGCGGCCCAGGCAATCGCGTGTTTGAGTTTGAACATGTCGCTCTCCTAATGGGGTGCGCCGCTGCTGCGGCGCGGTAGTGGAGCGAGTATATAGACGAGATTGCGCAGAGCTGTGTCAGAAAGTGTCCTGCTCGGCTACCCGAGCAAGCCACTTTTACGCGTCGCTTTGCAGGCGCCGCTGGGCCTGCTGGTGGCGCTGCAAGGTTTTGTGGGCCAGTGCAATCACCGGCGCGTCGACCATGCGGCCATCGACCACGCAGACCCCGCCCTGCGCCGCCTCTGCCGCCGCCAGCACCTGCTGGGCGCGCTGCAGCTGCGCATCCGTCGGCGCAAAGGCCGCATTGATAGGGGCCACCTGCATCGGGTGGATGCTGAGCTTGCCGCCAAAGCCGCCGCGCAGCGCCCGCGCCGCATCGGCCTGCACCACAGCCGAATCCTGGGTGTTGACCGTCACGCCATCGATGGGCGCCGGCAGTTGGGCGCGGCGCGCCGCCAGCACCACGGCCAGGCGCACCGGCAGCAGCTCGCTCTCGTCCTCGGCACAGGCCATGCCGGCATCGACCTGAAAATCCAAGTGGCCAAAGGCCAGGCGCAGCACACGCGGCGCGCGCGCCATTGCATCTATGGCATGCAGGCCCGCCACCGATTCGATGATCGGCACCAGCACCCCTTGCGTGCCCAGCGCCGGCAGCAGCAGTGCCATCGCTTCGGCCGTCTCGGCCTTGGGCAGCACCACGCCGGCGCCGCCCTGTGCGACCAGCTGGGCCAGCGCCTGCAGATCGCCGTCAAACCAGGGCGTGCCATGGGCATTGATGCGCACCAGCACCCGGGCGCGCTCGGCCGCTTGAAGCTGGCCAAAGGCGCCCAGCAAGGCGGCGCGGGCACCCTCCTTGTCCTGCGGCGCCACCGCATCTTCCAGGTCCACGATCACCGCATCGGCCCCACTGGCCAGCGCCTTGGCGATGCGCTCGGGGCGGCTGGCCGGTACAAACAGCCAGGAGGTGGCACTGGCCAGCGGATGCGTATTGAGAGTCATGTCCATCAGTCTTTCGTCTATCAAAAAAGGGGCCCATGGCCCCTGCTCAAGCGCCGGTCAAGTGCCAGGCTTACTCGGCTGTCACGCCGGCTGCCTTGATCACCGTATTCCAGCGCTTCACTTCCGATTCCAGCAAGGCCTTCAAGCTCTGCGGCGTGGCGCGGTCCGGGGTCACCAGCTCGCTGCTCAGGTCGGCAATGCGCTGCACCACCACAGGGTCCTTCAAGGCCACATTCAGGGCGGCGTTGATCTTGTTGATCACCTCGGCTGGCGTGCCCTTGGGCGCATACATGCCGTGCCAGACCTTGACGTCAAAGCCCTTGAGGCCCTGCTCGTCGAGCGTCGGGATCTGCGGCATGGCGGTCAGGCGCTGGGGCGTGGTCACGCCAAAGACCTTGACCCTGTTGCCGTCCTTGATGACTGGTGCGGTCTGCGTGGTCTGGTCGCACAGCAGATCGACCTGGCCGCCCATCAAATCATTCATCGCCGGGCCGGCGCCCTTGTAGGGCACCGTCGTCAGCTTGACGCCCGCCTGGTACGCAAACAGCATGCCGCACAGCTGCGAGACCGCGCCAATGCCGGCATTGGCCAGCGACACCTTGTCCTGGTTGGCCTTCACATAGGCCATCAGCTCCTGGAAGTTGTTGGCCGGAAAGTCCTTGCGCGACAGCAGGGTCATCGGCACATCGAGCACCTGGCCGATGTACTCGAAATCCTTCAGCGGGTCATAGGGCAGCTTCTTGTAGAGCGACGGCGCCGTAGCCATGCCCATGTGGTGGATCAGGATGGTGTAGCCATCGTTCTTGGCGCGGGCCACGCGCGCCGGTGCAATGGTGCCGCCTGCGCCCACGGTGTTTTCCACCACCACGGTCTGGCCCAGCGATTTGCCCATCGGAATGGCCAGCATGCGCGCCACCACATCGGTAGGGCCACCGGCCGAGTAGGGCACCACCATCACCACCGGTTTGGTCGGCCAGTCCTCTGCCTGGGCGTTGAGGTGCAGGCCCAGGCCGGCACAGGCCAACACGGCGGCAGCGGCTGCCGGGGTCAACAAGCGAAAGCGCATTTTTGTCTCCTGGTCTTGGGAGGGGTACATTGCCCATCCCGGTAGGGGGAGGGGGCCGGGTCGGGCCCCCCGCATCGCAGCCGCCCAGCGTCGGCGCTGCTGCATTCTTTATACGGCCAGCAACAGCTTTTCGACCCTGGTCCATTCCCGTACTTGCCACAGTTTCTGCACCGATTGCTGCATCTGCGCGGCGGGCACCGCACGGCTGAATTCGCCCAGGCGCAGTGCCTTGTCGGTCAGCTCCTCGCGGCTCAGTGTGTTGCCTGGGTCGCCCTTGGGCTCGTCCACCCGGCCCTCCAGCACGCGGCCATCGGTGGTGGTCACGGTCACCTTGCCAATCCAGCGCTGCGGGTAGGCGCTGTCCACCTCGGGGTCCAGCACCATGCGCACCTTGTCGCGCAACGCCATCGTGTCCTCGGCGCGGAACTCGTTGTCGAACTCATTGAGGCCGGCAAAGCCAAAGCGCGCGGCCAGCGCCAGCACCGTGCCCATCGAAAACTTGCTCTGGTGCACCGTGCTCGGGTCCACGACCGGGCCCAGCACATCGATCGCCGCCTGGTGCACATGGGTCACCACTTCAGCAATGTCGGACACCTTGAGCTGGTGCGCGCGTACCACCTGCAGCAGCGCATCGGCGGCCGGGTGCGTGTGGCGGCAGGAGGCATGCCATTTGAACGAGGTCTCCGGCGTGGCCCAGCGCGTGCCCAGGCCATCGACCAGGCGGGCCGGATCGCTGTCGCTGGACATGCCGGCGGCCATGCCCTGCGCGCCGCAGAAGATATCGGCCGCGCCGGTGAAACCATCGTTGGCCAGGTAGGCGGCCATCAGGCCGGCGCCTGCTGCATGCGCGGTGTGCAGCTGCTTGCTGTCGGCAGCGGTGCGCAAAAACTCCCACAGGCCCGCAGACTGCGTGCCGGCCGAGCCAAAGGCATGCAGCATTTGCTGTGCATTGAGGCCCAGCAGATGGCCCACAGCAGCCGCTGCGGCCAAGGTGCCGGCTGTGCCGGTGGTGTGGAAGATCTTGTAGTGCGAGCGGCCCAGAAACTCGCCCACACGGATGCCCACTTCATAGCCGGCGATGCAGGCGGTCAGCAGCTCCTTGCCGGACTTGCCCAGCGCCTGCGCCACGGCCACGGCCGGGGGGAAGACGACGGCCGCCGGGTGGAACACCGAGCCGTTGTGCACATCGTCCTGCTCGGCCACATGCGAGGCGGCGGCATTGGCCATCGCCGCCAGGTAGGGGCTGCTGCTGCGGCCCTCGGGGCCGATCACCTCGGCCGGGCCCTGGGCCGGACCCTGGCCCAGCGCAAAGCGGGTGATGCTGGCCACGGGGCGGGCATTGTGGCCGGCCACCACCGAGCCAAACCAGTCAACCCAGAGGTCTTCGGTTTTCTGCAGCACGGACTCGGGAATGTCGCTGTACTGCAGCTCGGCTGCAAAGCGGGCCAGCTGGGCCGCTGGCGTGGGGGAGGTGGTTGCTGTGGTCATGTTCTTTTTTCTCCAACAGAAAGCATCAAAGGCCGGAGGCCTTGCGCACCGCTGCCAGCGCATCGGCCGGCAGCTGCAGCGCGTCGAGGATGGCGGCCGTGTGCTCGCCCACCGCAGGCACCGCGTCCATGCGGTAGTCGTACTGGTTGTTGCGGCCGGGCGGCAGCAGCGCGGGCACTGCGCCCACCGGCGTGTCCACCGGCGCAAAGCGCTGGCGTGCCAGCAGCTGCGGGTGCGCCCACAGGCCCGCCATGTCGTTGACATGGGCGTTGGCAATGCCGGCCTCGTCCAGGCGCTGCACCACATCGCTGGCATTGAGCGAGCCAAAGATGCGCAGGATCTCGGCCTGCAGCTCGGCACGGTTGGCATTGCGCTTGGCATTGCTGTCAAAGCGCGCATCGGTGGCCAGCGCCGGTGCCAGCAGCACCTGGTCGCAGAAGACCTTCCACTCGCGCTCGTTTTGCAGGCCCAGCATCACCGTGCCGCCATCGCCGGCCACAAAGGGGCCATAGGGGTAGATGCTGGCATGCGAGGCGCCCGTGCGCGGTGGCGGCGCAGCGCCTTCAAACGCGTAGTACATCGGGTAGCCCATCCACTCGCCCAGCGCTTCGAGCATGGACACATCGATATGGCTGCCCTCGCCCGTCTTGCCGCGCAGCAACAGGGCCGAGAGGATATTGGTGTAGGCATACATGCCCGCCGCAATATCGGCCACCGAGATGCCCGATTTGCTCGGCGTCTCGGGCGTGCCGGTCACCGACAGAAAGCCCGCCTCGCTCTGGATCAGCAGGTCATAGGCTTTCTTGTCGCGGTAGGGGCCGTTGTCGCCATAGCCGCTGATGTCGCAGACGATGAGGCGCGGAAAGGCGGCGTGCAGGGCCTCGTACGACAGGCCCATGCGCGCCGCAGCGCCCGGCGCCAGGTTCTGCAGCAGCACATCGGCCGTACCCAGCAGCTGCTTGAGCGCCTCCAGGGATGCAGGGTCCTTCAGGTCCAGCGCGAGGCTTTCCTTGTTGCGGTTGAGCCAGGTGAAATGCGAGGACTGGCCGCGCACGCGGCTGTCATAGCCGCGCGCAAAATCGCCGCTGCCCGGCCGCTCCACCTTGATGACGCGCGCCCCCAGATCGGCCAGCTGGCGTGCGCAAAAAGGCGCCGCCACGGCGTGCTCCAGCGATACGACGGTGATGCCGTCCAATGGTCTGGTCATGAAGTCTCCGGTTGTCTGTTTTTCTCGCTGCGCGGCGCCATCAGAACGAGCGCGGCAGGCCCAGGATGTGCTCGGCCACGTAGGAATAGATCAGGTTCGTCGAGATCGGTGCCACCTGGTACAGGCGCGTCTCACGGAACTTGCGCTCCACGTCGTATTCGCAGGCAAAGCCAAAGCCGCCGTGGAACTGCAGGCAGGCGTTGGCCGCCTCCCAGCTCGCCTTGGCCGCCAGGTACTTGGCCATATTGGCCTGGGCACCCATGGGCTCGTGCTTGTCAAACAGCTCGCAGGCTTTCCAGCGCATCAGGTTGGCTGCTTCCACCTCGATGAAAGCATCGGCAATCGGGAACTGCACGCCCTGGTTCTGGCCAATCGGGCGGCCAAACACTTCGCGGTCGCGCACATAGTTGGTCACGCGGTCCAGGAACCAGTAGCCGTCGCCAATGCACTCGGCTGCGATCAGGGTGCGCTCGGCGTTGAGGCCGTCGAGGATGTACTTGAAGCCCTTGCCCTCTTCGCCGATCAGGTTCTCCTCGGGGATCTCCAGGTTCTCGAAGAACAGCTCATTGGTCTCGTGGTTCACCATGTTCAGGATGGGGCGCACGGTCAGGCCTTTTTTCTCGGCCTCACGCAGGTCGACCATGAAGATCGACATGCCTTCGCTCTTTTTCTTGACCTCGGCCAGCGGCGTGGTGCGCGCCAGCAGGATCATGAAATCGCTGTGCTGGATGCGGCTGATCCAGACCTTCTGGCCGTTGATGACGTACTTGTCGCCTTTCTTCACGGCCGTGGTCTTGATCTTGGTGGTGTCGGTGCCGGTGGTGGGCTCGGTCACACCCATCGATTGCAGGCGCCATTCGCCGCTGGCGATCTTGGGCAGGTACTTTTCCTTCTGCGCGGCCGAGCCATGGCGCAGCAAGGTGCCCATGTTGTACATCTGGCCGTGGCAGGCGCCGGAGTTGCCGCCGCAGCGGTTGATCTCTTCCATGATGACCGAGGCCTCGGTCAGGCCCAGGCCGGAGCCGCCGTATTCCTGCGGAATCAGCGCTGCCAGCCAGCCGGCCTTGGTCAGCGCGTCGACAAAGGTCTCGGGGTAGGCACGGGCCTCATCGACCTTGCGGAAATACTCGTCGGGGAACTCGGCGCAGAGCGCGCGGATGGCATCGCGGATTTCGGGGAAGTTGTTGGAGCCGGTGGTTTCAATCATGGTTCTGGGTCGGGCGTTGGGGCTGGCGGCGCTGACAGCGCATGCGCCACCCCCCGGTGTTGGGAAAAGCGTGGTGGTCTGCGGCGCTCAGCGGATCTTGGCGGTGGCCTGCATCGTGAGCCAGCCCTCGTGGTCATGCGCCCAGAGCTTGATGGTCTTGCCATCGTCCTGGGGCTGGCCCAGCACGGTGAAAGGATTCAGATCAAAGGTCGGGCGGATGGCCTTGAACGAGAAGTCGGTCAGCACCGCATCGGGGGCATTGCGGCGCAGCAGATCGACCAGCAAGGTCGCAATCAGCGGGCCATGCACGATCAGGCCGGGATAGCCCTCTTCCTGCGTGACATAGCTGCGGTCGTAGTGGATGCGGTGGCCGTTGAAGGTGAGCGCCGAATAGCGGAACAGCATCACCGGGTCGGCGTTGATCTCGCGCTTCCAGGCGGCCTGCGTCTCGGCGGCCGTGGGCTGGGGCACCGGGTCGCTGGGCTGGGCGGCGGCGCGGTAGACGATGTCATGCTCCTCGGTCAGCGCCAGGCCGTCTGCATTGCTGTAGCTGTGCTGCACCAGCACAAACAGCAGCTCGCCCGAGCGGCCGACCTTGTGGTCCACCGAGGCGATGCGCGAGACGCGCTCCACGCGCTCGCCAATGCGCAGCGGGTTGTCCGCCTGCCACTGCAGGCGGCCACCGGCCCACATGCGCCGGGGCAGCGGCACCGGCGGCAGAAAGCCGCCACGCGCCGGGTGGCCATCGGGCCCCAGCAGGCTTTGCCGCGCCATCGGCACAAAGTTCATCCAGTGCCACAGCGGCGGCAGGCTGTCGCCGTCCTGGGCCGGGAGGTCATCGCGGTCCAAGGTGGCCGACAGACCGGTTACGGCCGTGCGGGCCACCAGGTCCTGCGTGGTCTCGGTCTTGTTGATCCAGCTTTGCAAATGGGCGACCTGCTCGGCAGAGAGCGAGGCGGCAGAAGGTTCAGGGGTGTGCGACATGGTGGCACTGTCGCAGGCTGCGCTCGCCAGCGCAATCGCAGAGATTGGAACCTCTCCTTTGGCAGCGGTGAAGACAGCGGGTTAACGCGCATTAGTGAGCCAGCCGTTTCAGTTTGCCAAAGCCCTGCCTACGTATTTGCGAATTGGCAATGCGCTTCATGGACGGCATGCTGGTGGTATTCATCTACACACAGATCCAAGGAAAAACAGACATGTCCACCATGCTCGAAGGCAAAGTCGTTATCGTCACCGGTTCTGGCGGTGGCATCGGCCGTGATATGGCACTGGCCATGGCCAAGGAAGGCGCCAAGGTCGTCGTCAACGACATCGGCACCTCCACCACCGGTGAAGGCCATGACGACGGCCCCGCGCAAAAGGTCGTCAACGAGATCAAGGCCGCCGGCGGTGAAGCCGTCGCCAATACCGACAGCGTCTCGGACGCCAATGCCGCCGCCAAGATTGTGCAGTGCGCGCTCGACAGCTTTGGCAAGCTCGACGGCATCGTCAACAACGCCGGCATCCTGCGCGACCGCTTCTTCCACAAGATGAGCGTCGATGAGTGGGACGCCGTCATCAAGGTCCACCTCTACGGCAGCTACTACGTGGCACGCGCTGCGGCCAACCACTTCAAGGAGCAGGAAAGCGGCGCCATGGTCCACATGACCAGCACCTCCGGCCTGATAGGCAACTTTGGCCAGGCCAACTACTCGGCCGCCAAGCTGGGCATCGTCGCGCTGTCCAAGAGCATTGCGCTGGACATGGCCAAGTTCCATGTGCGCAGCAACTGCATCTCGCCGTTTGCCTGGAGCCGCATGATCGGCTCCATCCCGACCGACACGCCCGAGCAGCAGGCCCGGGTCGACAAGCTCAAGCAGATGACCCCCAACAAGATTGCGCCACTGGCCGTCTACCTGCTCAGCGAGCAGGCCAGGGATGTGAACGCCCAGGTGTTTGCGGTGCGCAATAACGAGATCTTCCTGATGAGCCAGCCGCGCCCGCTGCGCTCGGTGCACCAGGGCGAAGGCTGGACCCCCGAGGACATTGCCTCGCATGCGATGCCGGCACTGAAATCTTCGTTTGTGCCGATGGAGCGGTCGGGGGAGGTGTTTAGTTGGGATCCGGTTTAAGAGGCATCCCCCTGAGCCGCTGCGCGGCTTCCCCCTTCTCTCACGCTTCGCGTGGGAAGGGGGACGGCACCCTCCGGGCGGGAGCGGCCCTTCGTCGGTGCCAGTTAGTACGGTAGCGCCAGTTTTTTACGCGCAGTGCACAGTGGGCATGTTGATTCTCGAACAACGAAGCTCGATGGGTGTGCTCTGACCGTTTCAAGGAGGTCCCCCGGTGGCCTCGCAAAACACCCAACAAGCAGTGCACTACGCCGCACCACAACAACCCCAGAGACAACGACCATGACGATCAACTACCAGCAACTCAAGGCCCGGCCGTTTGCGCCGGTGCACCAGGATTATTCGCAGCGCGACACGATGCTGTATGCGCTCAGTCTGGGGGTGGGCAATGATCCGCTCGATACCCGCAATCTGCCGCTGGTCTACGAGGGCATGGCGCAGCCGTTGCAGGCGCTGCCGACGATGAGCTCGGTGCTGGGCTATCCCGGCTTCTGGGCCAAGGAGGCGGATACGGGGATTGACTGGGTCAAGCTGGTGCATGGCGAGCAGCGCACCACCATCCACCAGCCGCTGCCGGTAGGGGCCAAGGTGGTGGGCAAGACCAAGGTCACGCGGGTGATCGACAAGGGCGCGGGCAAGGGCGCGATTGTGGTCAGCGAGCGCAGCCTGGAGGGCGAAGACGGCACCTTGTACGCCACGCTGGAGCAGGTCACGTTCTGCCGGGGCGATGGCGGCTACAGCGAAGCGCTGGGCGGCCAGCCCAGCGATGCCTCGCTGCCGGCACTGGCGCCCACGCCCGACACGGCACCGCGCTGGACCTATACCCACACCATCCGCCCCGAGGCGGCACTGCTCTACCGCCTGATGGGCGACTACAACCCCTTGCATGCCGACCCCCAAGTGGCGCAGGCGGCAGGCTTTGACAAGCCCATCCTGCATGGCCTGGCCACCTACGGCATGGTCTGTCATGCGCTGGTGATGACGGCCTGCAATGGCGATGCCAGCCTGCTGCGCAGCATGCATGCACGCTTTTCGTCGCCGGTGTTTCCGGGCGAGACCTTGCGCACCGAGGTCTGGCAGGCAGGCGATGCGCTGCAGTTCCGCGCGCTGGTGGTCGAGCGCGGCATTGTCGTGCTCAGCCATGGCAATGCCAGCCTGGCCCCCGCACAGCCATGAGCATGGCCCAAGGCCGGCAGATGGCGCTGGCGGATCTGGACCTGGCGCAGTTCATCCGCGCTGGCGACAGCATCGTCTGGGGCCAGTCCGCTGCCGAGCCGCTGTCGCTGATCCAGGCCTATGTGGCCCAGCGCCAGCGCTTTGCGCGCACCAGCGTCTTTCTGGGCATCGGTGGCGCCAACACCCTGCAGCCCGCGCATGCCGATGCCATCGATATGCGCGGCTATGCCGCCGGTGGCGCGCACCGCGCCCTGGGCATGGCCGGTGTGCTCGATCCGATTCCCTGCCATTACTCGCAGATTCCGCAGCTGATCGCCAGCCGCCGCATTGCCGTCGATGTGGTGTTCGTCCAGGTATCACCGCCCAATGCCGATGGCGACTGCAGCCTGGGCCTGGCCCATGACTATTTGGTCACTGCCATGCGCCATGCGCGCTGCGTGATCGCCGAGGTGAACGCCGATGTGCCCTGGGTGGCGGGCGCCAGCCTGCGCCCGGCCGATGTGGATGCCTGGGTGCAGAGCGACCAGGCTGTTGTTGATGTTCCCGCCGGCAAGATTGGCCCCGCTGAAGAGGCGATTGCGCAGCTGATCGCCAGCCGCGTGGAAGATGGCGCCACCTTGCAGCTGGGCATTGGCAACCTGCCCGATGCGGTGCTGCAGGCGCTGCAAGGCCACCGCGACCTGGGCGTGCACAGCGGCACCATCGGCGACCGCGTGGCCGACCTGGTCGAGGCTGGCGTCATCACCAATGCACGCAAAGGCATCGATGCGGGCACCAGCGTCACCGGCCTGCTGATGGGCAGTGCCCGCACGCGGCGCTGGGCGCATAACAACCCAGCGCTGCGCATTGCCGGTACCGACTACACCCACAACGCCGAGGTGCTGGGCCGGACCCACCGGCTCACCGCGATCAACTCGGCGATCGAGGTGGACCTGACGGGCCAGATCAATGCCGAGGTGGTGGCAGGCCAATACCTGGGCGCCGTCGGTGGCGCGATGGATTTCCTGCGTGCCGCTGCCGCCTGCGATGGCGGCCTGCCGATTGTCGCGCTGCCCTCCACCGCCCGGGGCCAGTCGCGCATCGTCGCGCAGCTTTCCGGCCCGGTCTCCACGCCGCGCGCCGATGCCGGCCTGATCGTCACCGAGCACGGCATTGCCGACCTGCGCGGCCTAAGCCTGGGCCAGCGCCTGCGCGCGATGCTGGCCATTGCCGCACCTGAACACCGAGACCTGCTGGCGGCCCAAGCGCGCCAGCACCTGAATTGACCCCTTTTTTTCTGGAGAGAAAGCCATGCGTAAAGCCGCCATCGTCACCCCTTTGCGAACCCCGGTGGGCACCTACGGAGGCAGCCTGCGCCCCGTCTCGGTCGAGGACCTGGCCGCCACCACTGTGCGTGCCGTGGTCGAGCGCAGCGGCATCGACCCCAGCCGCATCGACGATGTGGTGTTTGCCCAGTCCTATGCCAGCAGCGAAACGCCTTGCGTGGGCCGCTGGGCCGCGCTGCAGGCCGGCCTGCCGGTAGAGGTCCCCGGAATGCAGCTGGACCGCCGCTGCGGTGGCGGCCTGCAGGCCGTGGTTACCGCCTGCATGATGGTGCAAAGCGGCGCCGCCGATGTGGTGATCGCCGGCGGTGTGGAGAGCATGAGCAATATCGAGTACTACACGACCGATATGCGCTGGGGCAAGCGGGCCGGCAGCGTCACCATGTATGACCGCCTGGACCGGGGCCGCGAGCGCTCGCAACCGGTGGAGCGCTTTGGCGTCATCTCCGGCATGATCGAGACCGCCGAGAACCTGGCGCGTGACTATGGCATCAGCCGCGAAGAGGCCGATGCCTTTGCGCTGCGCAGTCACCAGCGCGCTGCCGCCGCCTGGCAGGCCGGCCGCTTTGATGCCGAGGTGGTGCCCGTCAGCGTGCCGCAGAAAAAGGGCGAGACGACCCTGTTCAGCCGCGACGAAGGCTTCCGCGCCGATGCCACGATGGATTCGCTGGGCAAGCTGCGCGCGTTGATGAAGGGCGGCACCGTCAGCGCCGGCAATGCCAGCCAGCAAAACGATGCCTCGGCCGCCTGCCTGATCGTGGCCGAAGACAAGCTCCAGGAGCTGGGCCTGACGCCGATGGCCAGCCTGGTGGGCTGGGCCGCCGCCGGCTGCGAGCCCTCGCGCATGGGCATTGGCCCGGTGCCGGCCGTCAAGAAGCTGCTGGGCAAGCTGGGCCTGACGATGAACGACATGGACCTGGTCGAGATCAACGAGGCCTTTGCCTGCCAGGTGCTTGCTGTCCTGCAGGGCCTGGAATGGAACGATGCCGAGCGCCTGAATGTGAACGGCTCGGGCATCTCGCTGGGCCACCCGATTGGTGCCACCGGCGTGCGCATCCTGGCCACCTTGCTGCATGAGCTGGAACGCCGCAAGGGCCGTTATGGCCTGGAGACCATGTGCATCGGCGGCGGCCAGGGCATTGCCGCCGTGTTCGAGCGCTACTGAGCGCCCGCCCTCCCCACCGCTTACAAAAACCAGGAGACAAGACATGACCCTCATCCACCGCCGCCGCCTGCTGGCTGCCACGGCCGCCGCCGCCCTCAGCCTCTGCGCCTCTGTCCATGCCCAGGGGGGCCTGGGTTCAGGCGCACCGGTGCGCCTCATCGTCGGCTACTCGGCAGGCGGCCCTGTGGACCAGGGCGCACGCCTGCTGTCCATCGCGCTGTCCAAGGAGCTGGGCAGCACCGTCGTGGTCGACAACAAGACCGGTGCCAACGCCACCCTGGCGGGCAACGAAACCTCGCGTGCCAACCCCGATGGCCTGACCCTGTGGTTTGCCGCCAGCCCCACGATCACCATCAGCCCCAATGTGATGCGCAAGATGCAGTTCGACCCGGCCAAGGACCTGACCCCGATCGCACCGGTGCTGAGCTACTACAACGTGCTGGTGGCGAACAACAACGAGCCCTTCAAGACTACGAAGGCGCTGGTGGACTATGCCAAGGCCAACCCCGGCAAGCTCAGCTATGCCTCGGCCGGCGTGGGCGGCTCCAACCACCTGGGCACCTTGCTGTTTGCCAAGCGCAGCGGCATCGAGCTGAACCATGTGCCCTACCGGGGCAATGCACCGGCGATGACCGATGTGATGGGCGGCCAGATCAACATGATGATGGACATCATCAGCACGGCGGGCACCTACATCCACAGCAAGAAGGTGACCCCGATCGCTGTCACCTCGCCCCAGCGCAACCCGGCGCTGCCCGATGTGCCGACCTTCGCCGAAAGCGGCATCGACGGCCTCAAGGGCTTTGATGTGGGCGGCTGGTATGCCGTCTACGGTCCCAAGGGCATGGCGCCCGAGCTGCAGATGCGCCTGAACAAGGCCATCAATGCCGCGCTGGCCCAGCCCGAGCTGAAGGCCAAGTACAAGGAGCTGGGCTACGACGAATGGACGGGCAGCCCCCAGACCCTCGTCGAGCGCGCCGCGAAGGAACGCCAGATGTGGTCCACCGTGACCCAGGGCATTGTGGTGGACTGACAGGACCCAAGATGGAATTTCGCATTCACCAGTTTCTGGACCGCTGGCTGCAGGAGGCCCCGGACCGGCCCTTTATCTACCTGCCTGACCGCACCCTGAGCTATGCCGACCTGGGCCGCCTGGTCGACGCGCTGGAGGCGGAGCTGCGCGCGCTGCAGGTGCGCAGCGGCGACCGCGTGCTGGTGGTCGCCGAGAACTGCCCCGAGCATGCCGCGCTGCTGCTGGCCTGCAGCCGCGTGGGCGCCTGGGCCTGCGGCGTCAATGCCCGCATGGCGCCCGGCGAGGTGCGCGGCTTTGCCGACAAGGCCGACGCGCGGGTGGTGTACTTCACCGACCGCGTCTCCAAGGCCGCCGCAGCGCACGCCGAGCGCTATGGCACCAGCCCCTCTTGCGTTCCGGGCCTGGCCCACACGGCCGTGCGTGCCGATGCGCGCGCCGAGCCCGAGCCGGATGGCAATCCCGTCGCTGCCATCATCTTCACCTCCGGCACCACCGGCACCCCCAAGGGCGTGCTGATGAGCCAGCGCGGTGTGGCGCACTTTGCCCGGGTCTCGGCCCAGTCGCGCCGGCTGGGGCCTGCTGACAAGGTCTATGCCTTTGTGCCTATGACCCATATCTTCGGTCTGGGCACCGTGCTGCTGGCCTCGCTGTCGGCCGGCGCCGCGCTGGAGATGCGCAGCCAGTTCGAGCCTGCTGACCTGCTGGACGCGCTGGCCCACCATGGCATCACCCAGTTGCAGGGCCCACCCACCTTATTTGCGCGCCTGCTGCAGTACTGCGAGCAGCATGGCATCCGCCAACCGGCGGCACCGCATCTGCGCTACCTCTACACCGGCGCCGGCCCGCTGGATCTGGCGCTGAAAACCAAGGTGGAGGCGCTGTTTGGCCAGACCCTGCACCATGGCTATGCGATGAGCGAATACGCTGGCTCGCTGCACCTGACGCGCATCGACGAAGCCCGCAGCGACACCAGCGCGGGCTACTGCATCGACGGCGCGGAGCTGCAGATCGTCGATCCGCACAGCGGCCGGCCGCTGCCGACCGGCGAGCGGGGCGAGATCTGGGTGCGCGGCACGGGCTTGATGCCCGGCTACTTCCGCGACCCCGAGGCCACGGCCGCCGCCTTGCGCGACGGCGGCTGGTATGCCACTGGCGACCTGGGCGAGCTGCATGCCGATGGTGCGCTGTTCGTCGTTGGCCGCCTCAAGGAGATGATCATCCGCTCGGGCTTCAACGTCTACCCCAGCGAGGTCGAGCATGCGCTGGGCAGCTTTCCCGGCATCCAGCGCGCCGCCGTCGTGGGCCAGAAGGAGGCCGATGGCAACGAGGCCGTGGTCGCCTTTGTCGTGCAGGATGCCCGCCATCCACCGGACCTGGATGCGTTGCAGGCGCACCTGCGCGAACACCTGGCACCCTACAAGCGGCCGGCACGCATCATCGCCATCGATGAGCTGCCGGTGAATGCCAATGGCAAGGTGATGAAGCGCGAGCTGCAGGTCCGGCTGGAGGCCGAGCAGACACTTTAAGGAGCAGGTGGTTCACAGCACAGCCAGCCGCACAAGCGGCTGTGTGTGCCCCGAAACACCGCCGCCCCCCTGGCCTAGCTGCCTGCGGCCGGCACGATCTTCTGCATGAAGTCGTTCAGGCTGGCTCCCGACAGCTCGCCCACCCTCTGGCCCTGCAGCTGGCCGTTCGCGTCATAGAACAGGGTGGTGGGCAGCGCACGGCTGCCTGCCACCTCGCCCATGCTGTTGCGCGGGTCCAGCAGCACCTGGCCATCGGGCAGGCCAAAGCCGCGTGCGGCCTTGAGCACCACCTCGGGTGCTTCCTGCTGGTTCACCCACAGAAACTGCGCCTGCGGGTAGCGCTTTTGCGCCTCCAGCAGCGCCGGCATCTCGCGTACGCAAGGGGTGCACCAGCTGGCCCAGAGGTTGATCACCACGGGCTTGCCCTTGAACTGGTCGAGCGCATGGGTTTGGGCATCCAGCGCCACCAGCGACAGCTGCGGCAAGGCCTTGGCGCTGGAGGAGAAGTGATGGACCAGCGCATTGCCGCCCAGCCACAGCACCGCAAACAGCGCCGCCGCACCCGCCAGCGGCTGAACCACCGCCTTCTTGCGCAGCCACAGCCACCAAACGTAAACAACCGTCACCGCCAGCGCCGCCCAGGGCTCCCAGCCCCCATCGCGCACATTGAACAGCGACAGTGGCTGCGCCAGGTAGTCATCGGCATAACGCGCCACAAAGCCCAGCCGCGCTGCGACCAGCGCCAACAGCGGCAGCAGCCAGGCATGTGGCGTCGTGGACAGTCCCCGCTGCCGCGCCCAGCGCGCCAGCAGCACATCGGCCAGCAGCCATGCCAGCATCAAAATGACCAAACCCCAGGGCAGCGAAAACGGCCCGATCTGCAAACTTGCGCTCATAAATGCTTTTTCAATCAACAAGAAGTGATGTGGTTACCGATCCTCCACATTCATGGTGCACCATCTGAATGCAATACGGCATTTTGGTTCCAGTGGCGTTTCGGTTGAAGGGATGCCTAGGCTTCCACCAGCAAATGACCACGGCATCCAGCACCAACCCAGCAGCCAAATTTATATAAGTAGTTGTATAATTAAAGGATGCACTGCCGTGACGATGTGCACGCAAATTATTCCTATAACTGGAGTGTGTATGAAGCAAAAGCGCCGCAAGGCCTCCTGGCAATCCCAAGGGATTGCAATTTTCAAGCAGGGAAGAAATGCAATTCAAACCACGAAAGCCACTCCAGTTTTGGGAGCAATCCGTTGTCAATGACTACCGCAAGTTTCCCGCAGATATCCAGGACGATGGCGGCTACCAGCTCGACCGTCTTCAACAGGGCCTAGACCCCGATGATTTCAAGCCCATGGCGGTCATTGGCGCAGGTGCTTTTGAGCTTCGGTTGCGAGACGACAGCAATGCCTACCGTGTGATCTACGTCGTCAAGTTTGAGGATGCGGTCTGGGTGCTGCATGCATTCCAGAAGACCACGCAAAAGACCAGCAACAAAGATATCCAGCTGGCGAAGGAGCGCTTCGCAAAACTGCTCCAGCTGAAATCGGAGGAGAAGGCGCTGCAGAAGAAAACCGCCAGAAAGACAGCCTCTGGCAAGACTGCATCGTGATGCAGCCGCCAGCGCCATGACTATTGCAAAGGATGCCCTATGAATGCCATCACCGAACATGTCAGCTTCTCCAGCGTGTCGGATCTTCTGGAGAAGACACCTGAAGAACGCCGAGATTACGAATTGCGCTGTGAGCTGCTCACGGCCCTGCGGGAGCACATCCAACAATCGGACATGACCCAGGCCGCCGTGGCCAAGGCGCTGGGCGTCGCCCAGCCACGGGTGAGCGATCTGGTGCGGGGCAAGCTGTCCAAGTTTTCGGTCGGCACCCTGCTGGATTTCATGATGCGCCTGGGCTTCACGGTGGCGATCAAGCCCACCCCGCCGAAGGTGACGGCGGCCAAGGCCGGCGTAGCGCGCAAAAAAGCCAGCAAAACAAAACCTGCGCCAGAGCTGGAGACAGCCTGACGGGTTTCTCAACCGCCGGCGACTACCGCAAGCAGTCGCCGGTTTTCATCGCGCTATACCAGCGCGTTGGGTAATCTCCACCCACCAACGCGCCTCGGTAGCAATAGCCGTCTTACTGGTCCTCGCTCACCAGTTTGATATTGCAGTAAGCCTGCAGCCCTTCAATACCGCATTCCGAGCCCCAGCCGCTTTCCTTGACGCCGCCAAAGGGCGCCTCGGCCATCGAGATGTTCAAGGTGTTGATGCCCAGCATGCCGGTTTGCACGCCGTTGGAGAGTTGCTGGCGCACGGCGCTGTCCTGCGTGAAGGCGTAGGCGGCCAGGCCGTATTGCAGGCGGTTGGCGCGTTGCAGCGCTTCGTCCATGTCGGCGATGGGATTGATCAGCGCGACGGGGCCAAAGGGCTCCTCGTTCATCAGACCGGCATCTTCGGGCAGGTTGCTGATGACGGTTGGCTCCCAAAAGAAGCCCTTGCCGGGCATGCGCTTGCCGCCGATGTGCAGGGTGGCGCCCTTGTCTTGCGCATCGGCGATCAGGCGGGTCAGCGCCTCGATGCGGCGCGGATTGGCCAGCGGGCCCATCTGGCTGCTTTCGTCGAGGCCATTGCCGACCTTGAGCTTCTTGGTGCGCTCGACAAAGGCAGTCACAAAGCGGTCGAACACATCGCGGTGCACATAAAAGCGTGTGGGCGAGATGCAGACCTGGCCGGCGTTGCGGAACTTGCCGGCGACCAGGGCGTCGGCGGCTTTCTCGATGTCTGCATCCTTCCAGACGATGACCGGCGCATGGCCGCCCAACTCCAGAGTGGCGCGCTTCATGCTCTTGGCGGCATGCGAGGCCAGCATCTTGCCCACGGCGGTGGAGCCGGTGAACGAGAACTTGGCCACCTCGGGCTGGTCGAGCAGGTAGCCCGATACCTCGGCCGGCACGCCGAACACCATGTTCAGTACGCCAGCGGGCAGGCCGGCATCGTGCAGCACGCGCACCAGCTCCTGGGCGGTGGCGGGGGTTTCCTCGGCGGGCTTGAGCACCAGGGTGCAGCCCGCAGCCAGGGCGCCGGCAATCTTGCGTGCCGGGGTGATGGCGGGGAAGTTCCAGGGCGCAAACGCGGCGCAGACGCCAACCGGTTCATGGTGCACGGCAATGCGCTGCGTCGGGGTCTTGCCCGGCACCAGGCGGCCATAGTTGCGGCGGCCCTCCTCGGCATACCAGTCGTAGGTGTCGGCAGCGGCCAGCACTTCCAGCCTGGCTTCGCGCACGGGCTTGCCCTGCTCCAGGGTCATGCAGCGGGCGATGTGGTCGGCACGCTCGCGGATCAGGCTGGCGGCCTTGCGCAGAATGTCCGAGCGGGCCAGCGGTGAGGTGCGCTTCCAGCCTTCAAACGCGGCGTTGGCGGCCTGCAGGGCGGCCTGCAGATCGGCTGGGCTGGCATGGGGCAGCTGGCCCAGTGTGGACTCGTCCAGCGGGTTGATGACGGGCTCGCTCTTGCGGCCGTCGGCGGACAGCCATTGGCCGTTGATAAACAGCTGCAACTGTGGATAAGCTTGGGACATCGGTGGCTCCTGCCAGGGGTTTGGAATGCATAACGCGGTCTTTCTGAAAAGAAGACCGCGTGGCTTGTGGATAAGTCTGTGGTTACTTCTTCACGAAACCACACTTGCCGTCGGCCATGGGCCGGAACGCCTGGTCACCCGGAATGGTGGCCAGCACCTTGTAATAGTCCCAAGGGCCTTTGGATTCCTCGGGCGACTTGACCTGCACCAGGTAGAGGTCGTGCACCATGCGGCCGTCCTCACGCACATGGCCGTTCTGGCTGAAGAAATCCTCGATCTTGTTGGACTTGAGGTACTTGGTGACGGCGGGGCCGTCGTCGGTCTTGATCGCGGCCACGGCCTTCAGGTACTGGGTGACGGCCGAGTAGGTGCCGGCGTGCACCATCGACGGCATGGTCTTCTTGCCCATGCGCTCAAAAAAGCGCTGCGAGAAGGCGCGCGTCTCGGGCGTGCGGTCCCAGTAGAAGGCGGTCGCAAAGGTCAGGCCTTGCGCGGTCTTGAGGCCCAGCGAATGCACGTCCTGGATGAACATGAACTGGGGCGCCACCGTCTGCTTTTGCATCAGGCCGAACTGCTTGGCCGACTTGATCGCATTGATGGTGTCATTGCCCGCGCTCACCAACGTGACCACCGAGGCCTTGGACTCCTGCGCCTGCAGCACGAAGGACGAGAAATCGCTGGCATTGAGCGGGAAGTTGGTGCGGCCCACGACCTTGCCGCCGCCCTTGGTGACGATATTGGTCACCGTCTCGGCGCCAGCCTTGCCGAACGCATAGTCCACCGCCATGATGTACCAGTCCTTCTTGCCTTTTTCCAGCATCGCATGGGCCACGCCGCTGGCCATCGCATAGGTGTCGTAGGTGTAATGGATGCCGGTGGGCATGCAGGCCTCGCTGGTCAGCGCGTCCGATGCGCCGCCCGAGGTCAGCACCAGCTTGTTGCGCTCCTTGGCCAGGTTGTAGACGGCCATCGCCACGGCCGAGTTGTTCAGGTCGACCACCACGTCCACGCCGTCGGTATCGAACCAGGTGCGTGCGCGGCTGGCACCGACGTCGGCCTTGCCCTGGTGGTCGGCAAACACCACCTCGATCTTCTTGCCCCCGACCTTGCCGCCAAAGTCCTCCACCGCCATGCGGGCGGCTTCCACCGAGCCGCGCCCTGCGGTGTCGGCATAGGGGCCGGACATGTCGCTGAGCACGGCAATCTTGACGACGTCGTCAGAGATGCCCTGCGCTTGCGCGCCCGTGGTGCAGCATGCGGCCATCGCCAAAGCCAGCGCGGTCATTTTCATGGTCTTGTCTCCGGTTTTATAGAAAGCGTTTGACAGACGATGCTAGAGATTTCTGGCCCCCTGGTTTCTGCATTTGCGAAGCAGCACCTTAGCCTGTGCCAAAGCCTAGAAAACCCTGATGGTTTTCCACACCAAACTGCTGTCACCCAAGTTCGTCAAGCGCGGCCAAACCCCCTCTTCGGCAACCAATAATTGCGTGCAGCAGGCAATGGGGCCATGCTTGACCATCCGCTATCTCCTCAGAAAGATTCCGCAATGACACCCTCGATGTCAAGCCAGTACCAGGCTGCATTGGATACGGGCAGCTTCCAGATTCAGCGCTGCAAGGCCTGCGCCCAGGCCATCTTCTACCCCCGTGAGCTGTGCCCGCATTGCGGCAGCGATGCGCTGGCCTGGGAGCAACCCAGCGGCAAAGGGACGGTCTACTCGACCACGGTGATCCGCCGCAAGGCCGAGGCCGGTGGCGACTACAACGTCGCGCTGGTGGACCTGGCAGAAGGCCCGCGCATGATGAGCCGCGTCGAAGGCATGGCGCCCGCCGATGTGAAGATCGGCATGGCCGTGCAGGCCGAGGTGATCGAGCACAACGGCAAGGGCCTGGTGGTGTTCAAAGCCGCATAACAAGAGGGATAAGACATGGCACAAGTACATACCAGCAGCGGCCTGCGCGCGCTGCGCGGCAAGGCCGCCATCACCGGCGTGGCCACCTATGGCTGCGGCGAAGCCCCGGGCTCGGACGACATGCTGCTGCTCGCACGCGCTGCCCATGCAGCCGTCGCCGATGCGGGCCTGACGATGCAGGACATCGACGGCCTGGCCACCTGCAGCGTCAACGCCACGATGTGGCCGATGCCGGTGATCGAGCACCTGGGCATCAACCCGAACTACATCAACGGCACCATGGTGGGCGGCTCCAGCTTTATCGCCCACCTGCTGCCGTCGATCATGGCGTTGGAGGCCGGCCAGTGCAAGCATGTGCTGGTCTGCTACGGCAGCGCCCAGCGCTCGGCCGCCTTTGGCCGCAAGGAGTCCACCGCTGCGCGCAAGTTCATGGACCCGCAGCCTTTTGAGCACCCCTTCGAGCCCACAATGCCGGTGGCGGCCTATGCGATGGCCGCAGCGCGCCACATGCACCAGTACGGCACCACGCGCGAGCAGCTCGCGGCCGTGGCCGTCTCGGCCCGCCAATGGGCGCAGAAGAACCCCGAGGCCTTCATGCGCGACCCGCTGACCATCGAGCAGGTGCTGGGCGCCCGCATGGTGGCCGATCCCTTCACCGTGCGCGACTGCTGCCTGGTGACCGATGGCGGCGGCGCCTTTGTGCTCAGCCGCGCAGAAGACGCGCAGCGCGGCCCGAACGCGCCCATCTATGTGCTGGGCAATGCCACGGCCTGCTGGAACCGCCAGATCTCGTCGATGCCCGACCTCACCGTCACCGCTGCGAGCCAGTCGGGGGCGCAGGCCTTTGCGATGGCAGGCCTGACGGCGCAAGACATGGATGTGGTCGAGCTCTACGACGCCTTTACCATCAACACCCTGCTCTTCCTGGAAGACCTGGGCTTTGTCAACAAGGGCGAGGCCGGTGCCTTTGTCGCCAGCGGTGCGATTGCGCCGGGTGGCAGCCTGCCGGTCAACACCAATGGCGGTGGCCTGTCCTGCGTGCACCCGGGCATGTACGGCATCTTTGCGCTGATCGAGGCGGTGCGCCAGCTGCGCGGCCACTGCGGCGAGCGCCAGGTGGCGGGCGCCCAGCTGGCACTGGCCCATGGCAATGGCGGCACCCTGTCGAGCCAGGCTACGGCGATTTTGGGCACGGCGGCAACGCTCTAAAAGCCCTCAAGAGAGAGAACATTCGATGATCCGAGACCAAGAAACCCTGGACGCACTGCTCGACAGCGTGCGCCGCTTTGTGCGCGAGCGCCTGGTGCCCGCCGAGAACGAAGTCGCCGAGACCGACGAGATCCCCGAAGCCATCGTGCAGGAGATGCGCGAGCTGGGCCTGTTCGGCCTGACCATCCCGGAAGCATTCGGCGGCCTGGAGCTGACGATGGAAGAGGAAGTGCATGTGCTGCTGGAGCTGTGCCAGACCTCGCCCGCCTTCCGCTCGGTGATCGGCACCACGGTGGGCATCGGCTCGCAAGGCATCCTGATGGATGGCACCGATGCCCAGAAGGCCGAATGGCTGCCGCGCCTGGCCACCGGCGAGGTGATCGCCTCGTTCGCGCTGACCGAGCCCGAAGCCGGCTCGGACGCCGCATCGTTGCGCACCACCGCCGTCAGGCAGGGCGACCACTACATCGTCAACGGCACCAAGCGCTTCATCACCAATGCGCCCCATGCCGGCATGTTCACGTTGATGGCACGCACCAACCCGGCCGACAAGGGCGCCGGCGGCGTGTCCTCCTTCATCGTCGATGCCAAGAGCCCGGGCATCAGCTTTGGCAAGTACGACAAGAAGATGGGCCAGCGCGGCGCCCACACCTGCGATGTGATCTTTGACAACGTGAAGGTGCCCGCTGCCAACCTGATCGGCCTGCAAGAAGGCCGGGGCTTCAAGACCGCGATGAAGGTGCTGGAAAAAGGCCGCATCCACATTGCCGCCGTGGCCGTGGGTTGCGCCAAACGCATCCTGCGCGATGCGCTGCAGTACGCGCTGGAGCGCAAGCAGTTTGGCCAGGCGATCTGCGACTTCCAGCTGGTGCAGGCGATGCTGGCCGACAGCCAGGCCGAGCTCTACGCCGCCGAGTGCATGACCATCGACGCCGCACGCCGCCGCGATGCGGGCCAGAACGTCTCGACCGAGGCATCGAGTGCCAAGATGTTTGCCACCGAGATGTGCGGCCGCGTGGCCGACCGCGCAGTGCAGATCCTCGGCGGCTCGGGCTATATGGCCGAGTACGGCATCGAGCGCTTCTACCGCGATGTGCGGCTGTTCCGCCTCTACGAGGGCACGACGCAGATCCAGCAGATCATCATTGCGCGCAACATGGTGCGCGAAGCCAAGGCCGCCGCATGAGCACCACCCCGCCCCGCCAGCAGCTGAGCATCGAGGACCTCAACACCCGCGTGCCGTTTCTGCGCCTCATCGGCGCCCGCCAGGATCCGAACTTTGAAGACGGCATCGTGCGCGTGCACCTGCCCGACCTGCGCGAGGAGCTGTGCAACCAGCTGCCCGCCGCGCATGGCGGCATTCTGATGACCCTGCTCGATGTGGCGATGTCGCGCGCCGCCGTGCTCGCCCCCGGCGCACCGTCGAGCACAGCCGTCACCGTAGAGATGTCCTCGCGCTTCATCTACCCTGGCCGCGGCCCGCTGGTTGCCGAAGGCTGGGTCATCAACCAGGGCCGCTCGCTGTGCACCTGCCAGGCCAACATCTACGACGCCAACCGCCGCATCCTGGCCACCGCCCAAGGTACCTTCAAATACTGGAAAGCCCACGCCTACGACAACACGGCCGAACCCAGTGCATAACTGAGGGGAAAAGCACAGACATGTGCACAGTTTTGTGGATAAACCAGCCACTTATCCACGAACCGCCAGAAATCCACCGACTTACCCCCAACGAAAACGCGACCCGAAGGTCGCGTTTGTTTTTGGAGGAAGCAATGACAAGAACGCTGCAGTAAAACGGCACCCAGATGCCAGGATGGTAATTCCGGTATTCAACAACGAAACCCAGCAGCGCACAGAGCGCCCGAACCACCCACCCCAATGGCGAGATGGGCCCGCAGGCTAGGCGTGGCGCCGCAGACAATACTTCGGTATGGCAAGGCGCCACAACAACGCATGCGGGCCCATATCGCCACCAACAAACGAAAACTGTCAACGCCCCTCAGCCGCTAGACGCCGTCACAGCGCCCAAACACCCAAGAATCAAGAACCCACAATTCAGTATGGCAAGGCGCCACAACAACGCATGCGAGCCCCTATCGCCACCCCAAAACGAAAACTGCCAAAGCCCCGAAGTCACCAGCATCCGTCGCAGCACACATGCACCACGGACAAGCACCCCAGACCTAGAAATTTACTTGTCTGGCAGCTCAATCTTGACTTCTAGAACTTCAAGATTGTCCTGTCGTTCCAGGTTTACACGGACGTCATCTGGATTGATGGAGACGTACTTGGCAATGACGGCCATCAGCTCCTTTTGCAGGGCCGGCAGATAGTCGGGCTGGTTATTGCTGCGGCCCGTGCGCTCGCGCGCCAAGATAATCTGCAGCCGCTCCTTGGCGACCGACGCGGTCTTCTTCTTTTCACCCAAGAACAGGGACAGCAAGGACATCAGACTTACCTCCCGAAAATACGTTTGAAGAAACCAGGCTTCTGCGCATCGGTAAAGCGCATCGGCTTGTCTTCACCCAAAAAGCGCGCCACCACATCCTTGTAGGCTTCGGACACATCGGTCTGGCTCAGATTGATCGCAGGGGTGCCCTGGTTGGAGGCCTGCAGCACCGATTCCGACTCGGGAATCACACCGATCAGCGGAATGCGCAGAATGTCCTGGATGTCTTCCAGCGACAGCATCTGGCCGTCCTGCACCCGGTTGGGGTTGTAACGCGTGATCAGCAGGTGTTCCTTGATAGGATCGCCGCCATCGACGGCACGCTTGGTCTTGGAGCTGAGCATGCCCAGGATGCGGTCCGAGTCACGCACGGACGACACCTCGGGGTTGGTGACCACCAGTGCCTCGTCGGCAAAGTGCATCGCCATCAGCGCGCCGCTCTCGATACCGGCGGGCGAGTCGCAGACGATGTAGTCAAAGTCCATCGCCGCCAGGTCCTTGAGGATCTTCTCGACCCCGTCCTGCGTCAGCGCATCCTTGTCGCGCGTTTGCGAGGCGGCCAGAATGTAGAGGTTCTCCAATTGCTTGTCCTTGATCAGCGCCTGGTTGAGGTTGGCCTCTCCCTGGATCACATTGATCAGGTCATAGACCACACGGCGCTCGCAGCCCATGATCAGGTCCAGATTGCGCAGGCCGACGTCAAAGTCGATCACCGCAGTCTTGTTGCCGCTCAGCGCCAATCCGGCCGCAAAGCTTGCACTGGTGGTAGTTTTTCCAACTCCGCCCTTGCCGGAAGTTACAACGACGATTTTTGCCATCTTTCGATCCGATCCCTTTACGTCCTCAAATGTCCAAAGCCCTGTCCGGGCTGTCCCTTGGTGCCTGTCACAGCGGTTCAATCAGCAGTTTCTCACCTTCAAGCCGCACCACGGCAGCCTTGCCCGACAGCTCGGCGGGCCAATCCGACTCGACCGTGCGGTAGATGCCCGCAATCGACACGAGCTGCGGCTCGAAACAGGTGCAATAAATACGCGCGCTCTTGTCCCCACGGGCGCCGGCCACGGCCCGGCCCCGCAGCGGACCGTAGACATGGACGTTGCCATCGGCAATCACCTCGGCGCCAAAGCTGACGATGGCGTTGACGATCACATCGCTGCCCGACGCATAGACCTGCTGGCCCGAACGCATGGGTTTGTCGACCCGCAGGGTGGTCTTGGGCGGCAGCTGCACTTCCTTGATCACCTCGACCTCGACCTCGCGCACCTCGGGTTCCGCCGCCTTGCGCGCTGGCGGCGCTTCGGGCGCGGCGATGAGGCCTGCTGCGTAGGCACTGGCCATCTGCGCCTCGCTGCCGCCGCGCACGGCCACTGGCGTGGTGCGGTACTGGCGCAGCAACGCCACGAGCGCCGCAAAGTCGATGTCCTCCCCGCTCTCGCGCAGTTGCGCCAGATCGACCAGCACCGGGTCATGGTCGAAAAAGGCGGAGTCGCTGCCAAAACGCTCGGCAAACTCCTGGGCCAATTGCTCCAGGTCGGCCGAACGCAATGCGAACGCAACCACCGGCAACTGGGCGCTTTTCATATCGAAACCGCTGCGCTGGGTTGTTTCACCTGACATGGTTATAAGCCGATCTACTTATTGGACATGAATCGGCAAAGTGTAACCTGCTTGACGTGAACCGCCGCAGCCGGTCTGCCGTTTTGCCCGGATTGACAACACTCTTTTACCAATGAGGCCATGCGGGCCGGGGCTTGCAGAGTGCCATGAAAAAGGGCGCTCACGCGCCCTGGGGGATGCCTCAGCCGGTCAGGGCTTGAGCTGGAAGCCGCAATGGCCGCAGAACACATCGTCAGCCGCCACCACCTCAAAGCAACTGCGGCAGCGCAGCAAGGGCTCGGAGGCCACCGGTGCCGCTGGCGCTGCCGTGGGCGGCAAAGCCGATACGGCCGCACCGCCAACGACTGCTGCAGCGCCCAGGCCAGTGGTGGGCGTTGGCGCCACCGGCGGCTGCACGGGCGCAGGGGGCACCACGGAAGCCGGCGCCACAGGGGCTGGCGCTACCGGAGCAGAGGGTGTGGGGGCTGCGGGTGCTGGGGCTGGCACCGGAGCGGCGACCGATGCCGGTGCAGGAGCCGACGTCACCGGGGGCACCGGAGCCACGGGAGCGACCGGCGCAGGCGCTGGCGCAAAGATGTCATTCAGCGGCGCTACCGGTGCAGCAGGCGTTGCTGGTGCTGCCGGAGCCACGGGCGCAGCCGGGGCACGCGCCGTGCCGCCGTGGTGGCCATGGCCATCCATATGCGCCGCATGGCGCACCTTGTCGGCCGCCTCGCGGGCCATGCCCTGGGCCTGGCGGGCCTTCTCGCGCGCCAGGTCAATGCCGGCCTGCAGGCTCTCTTCGGTACCTTGCTCATCGAGGCCATCGGTGACCATCAGGTAGATGATGTTCACGCCCATGATCATCACCTGCATGGTCAGCGCCATCAGCACGGCAAACAGGATCACGGTCGACAGGGTGCCGGCCAGCATATGGCCGCTGCCGGCCATCGCGCCAAAGGCGGCAGAGTTGCCCATGCCGCCCATCGACGCCATCATGCTCGGGCCGATCACGCCGCTGGCAATCGCCGTCATGTAGGCAAAGCCGGGGATGAAGCCGGTGAACACCACCAAGGTAATGACGGTGATGACGATGTAGAGCGCCAGCAGCATCAGCACCAGCGGCACCAGGCGCGTGCGCACCACTGCCAGCACCAGCGAGACCGCGCGGCGCAGCGAACGGCCGTCCCAGATCGCGGGGGCCAGCAGCGGCGCCGCCACCCAGTACAGCGCGATGAAGAACACCGACGCGGCAATCACCATCACTGGATGGGCAAAGAACAGCAGGATCGGGCCGATGAACGGAATCTTGCAGACGAAATAGACAATGGCCGCCACCAGGCACAGGCCCAGCACCACGGCCAGCACCAGCAGGCCAAACAGGATGAAGCGCGGGACACACAGCAGGCCCGCACGGATGGCGGCAGCCACGCTGCGCTGCTCCACATCCTTGGCCTTGTCCTGCAGCAGGATGCCGACTGCCGACATGCCGGCCGAGAACACCACCGAGGCGATGACCAGGAACAGCAGCGCCAGCAGCATGCTGCCCGCGCGGGTGGCCAGCATCTGGCCGCCCACCATCACCAGGCCGCCGGCCAGCCAGGTCAGGAACGACAGGCCGAGCACACGCCATTGGGTCAGGCCCTCGGCCGCTCGCATCAGTTGGCCAAAGTCAATGGACTTCAGCATCGATTTGGGAGAAGACATCAGCGATTCCTTCGTCGTGGTTATCGTTGGGTGGGGCCAGCGGCTCCGCAGGGGCGCGCATGGCTGCTACAGGCGCGGGTGGTGGCCTCAATCGATGCGGCTGGGCCAGGGTTTGGCCTGGATCACGAAGTGCTCGATACCCGGTGGCACATTCTTGTCGGCCGATTTCTTGACCTCGACCGGGTTGCCGGCCTCGGTGGGTGCGGTGCCGGAATTGGTATTGACCTTCTTGGCACGCAGATCGCGCGGCGAGACGGTGACAAAGATCGTGGCGCCGCCCCGGTTGTCGGCCATCATCGTGGCGATGTCCTTGATGGCAACCATCGCATCCTTGTGCTCCTGGCGCGACTTGGCGGCCCAGGGCAGATCGAGCGATACCGCATCGAGCACCGGCATGCCGCGCGTGGCAGGCGACTGGCTGGAGCTGAAGACCTGCTCGGTGGTGGTGGTCTTGCTGCCCGAGATGCGCTGCTTGACCGGCAGCGCCGACATCGCCTCGACCGCGCGGACGCGCAGCGCCTCGGCCTGGTCGATCTCGCCCTTGATCTTCTGCTCCCAGGTCACCAGTGCAGGTGGCACGGCAGGCTCACGGCAGCCGGGGGGCGACGCAACACCGCACTCCACCTGCACCGGCACCGCTGGCGCGGGCGCAGGTGCGGGTTCTGGCGGTGGCGCCACGCAGCCCGCCAGCGCGAGCACCGACACCAGGGCGGACATTTTCATCAACAGCTTCACAATGCTCTCCTTCAATTCAGCAAATCATCCAGGGTTTGGGGGCGCGCCGGCTTGCGCACGGCCGGCCGGGCCGGCGCCGGTGCGGGCGCAGAGGCAGCCGCTTCTTCGATGGGCACCGCAGCGGCCACGGCCTCCTCGGCAGTTGCCGGGGCTACCAGCGATTCATTGGGGGCGAGCGCAGCATTGGTCTCGACCATCGCCGGCGCAGCCGCCTCTACCGGCGCAGCGGCGGCGGCAGGGGCGGAGACGCTGGGCGCCGCTACGCTGCCCGCTGCAGGGCGCCCCTGCTGGCTCTTCCACCACCAGGCACCGCCTGCGGCCACTACCACCAGGCCCAGCAGTGCCAACATAATACGCAGCCCGTGGCCACTGGAGGGCACCGGGGCTTCGGGCATGGGGTTGCGCACCTGCGCGCCGGCACGCGGGCGCAGGCCGGGGTCCGGGGCGGTGGGAGGGGCACGCCTGGCAGCGGCATCGGTCTGCCACAGCGGCACTTCGGGTTCGCGCAAGGCAGGCGCCGGCACGGCCGCTGCCGAGCTGGCCGCCGCACCACCGATCACCATCGCGGCGCTGGTCTGGATGCGCTCACCGGGCAGCATGGACGCGGGCTCGGAGCTGTCCTGCACATTGCCAAAGACCAGAATGGCCTTCTCTTCGGCCGGGCTCAGCGGGGTGTCCCAGTCGGGCGCGGTGTCCTGAAACCCGGGGCTTTCCTCAAAGCGGCAGCCGCATTGCTTGCAAAACAATGCCTGCCCTTTGCACAGCGCGCCGCAGTCGGGGCAGGTTGCATAGGCGGCCACCGGCGCTGCCGGCAGGCTGCGGGGGCTGGCCAGCGCCTCGGACAGCGGCTCCGACTGCACCTTGCAGCCGCATTTCCGACAGAATTTGGCGTTGGCGGCCAATGCCTCGCCACATTGCACACAGTTCATCGAAACCCTCTCTCCCTGGACGTACAGGCTGCCGAAAGCAACCTACCGTATTTGTTCTGAATATCATTGTGATTATCTATTGCATTGGCCCATTGGGCCAGTGCCATGGCGCCACACCGTGCAGCATCGCCGTCCCGGCCGCACTGCATGGGTTCCTGGTTAGAGAGTTTCCCTCTCTCTACAAGGATTGGCAAATTCACTATGATGCAGCACCTTTTCTCTCGCCCGCCCGCAATTGCGCCCACCGGCGCAGCCCTGCACGCGGCCTGCCCATACCATGTCTGAATCCTTCCTTCCCCGCTGGCGTGAAGTGCGCCCAGGCGCTGACGATGTCGTCGCGCCCGATGAGCGCCTGCCCTGGCCACAAACCTCGATCATGGGGGTGCAGCATGTCATCGCCATGTTTGGCTCGACCATTCTGGCGCCCATTCTGATGGGTTTTGACCCGAATGTCGCCATTTTGATGAGTGGTGTCGGCACTTTGATCTTCTTTTTGATCACCGGCGGCCGGGTGCCCAGTTATCTGGGATCGAGCTTTGCGTTCATCGGCGTGGTGATTGCCGCCACCGGCTATGCCGGCTCCGGGCCCAATGCCAACATCGGCATGGCGCTGGGCGGCATCATTGCCTGCGGCCTGCTCTACACCTTGATCGGCTTCATCGTGCAGGTGGTGGGTACCGGGTGGATCGAGCGCTTCATGCCACCGGTGGTGACGGGCGCGATCGTGGCGGTGATCGGCCTGAACCTCGCCAGCGTTCCCGTCAAGAACATGGCCAGCAACAACTTCGAGAGCTGGATGCAGGCGATGACCTTTGTCTGCGTCGGCATGGTGGCCGTGCTCACCCGGGGCATGGTGCAGCGCCTGCTGATCCTGGTGGGCCTGATTGCAGCGTCCATCATCTACGCCATCCTCACCAATGGCATGGGTCTGGGCAAGCCGGTGGATCTGTCGGGCCTGGCCTCGGCCGCCTGGATCGGCATGCCCAACTTCTCGGCCCCCCAGTTCAGCCCGCAAGCGATGGTGCTGATCGCGCCGATCGTGATCATCCTCGTCGCCGAAAACCTGGGCCACATCAAGGCGGTGACCGCGATGACCGGCCGCAACCTGGACCAGTACATGGGCCGGGCCTTCATCGGTGACGGCGTGGCCACGATGGTCAGCGGCGGCGTGGGCGGCACGGGTGTGACCACCTATGCAGAAAACATCGGCGTGATGGCCGCAACGCGCATCTACTCGACCGCTGTCTTCATGGTGGCCGGCCTCATTGCGCTGCTGCTGGGTTTTTCGCCCAAGTTCGGCGCGCTGATCCAGGCGATTCCGCTGCCCGTCATGGGCGGTGTGTCCATCGTGGTGTTTGGCCTGATTGCGGTGGCCGGCGCCAAGATCTGGGTGGAGAACAAGGTGGATTTCTCGCAGAACAAGAACCTGATCGTCGCCGCCATCACCTTGATCATCGGCACCGGTGACTTCACATTGAAATTCGGCAGCTTTGCGCTGGGTGGCATCGGGACCGCGACCTTCGGCGCCATCATCCTCTACCAACTGCTCAACCGCAGCGACAAGCGCTGAGCGGCACATCTCCCCAAGCCCGGTTGTCCCGGGCTTTTTTCTTGCGCTAAATTGTTGCAGCGCAACAATAAATGGGCATTGCAGTAGCACTTATCCACAATCGGGTATTCCCGGATCCCAAATGGTTTCGCGTGCAACGACTGCTAAGATTTGCCCGCCTCGCCGCCCGGCCATTGCCGCTGGGCTGCATCTGTAGACAATAACGAAAACACCCTCCCGGAGTCTTCCCCATGTCGTTGAATGACCGCGTGCGCTGCAGCGCGCTGCACTCCCGCATCATGTCCGCTGCCGACGCGGCTGCCCTGATCCCCGCTGGCGCCAATGTGGGCATGAGCGGCTTCACCGGCGCCGGCTATCCCAAGGCGCTGCCACAGGCCATCGCCGCCCATGCCAAGTCCGAGCATGCGGCCGGCCGCCCCTACAAGCTCAATGTCTGGACAGGCGCGTCCACCGCCGCCGAATGCGATGGTGTGATGGCCGAGGCCGGGGCCATTGGCCAGCGGCTGCCGTTCAACACCGACCCGATCGCGCGCAAGGCGATCAATGCCGGTGACATCGACTTCATCGACATGCACCTCTCGCATGTGGCCCAGCACGCCTGGTTCGGCTTTCTGGGCCCCATGCATGTGGCCGTGGTCGAAGTGCTGGGCATCACCGCCGATGGCCTGCTGATCCCGTCGACCGCCGTGGGCAACAACAAGACCTGGCTGGAGATTGCGGACAAGGTGATCCTCGAGGTGAACACCAAGCCACCCGCCAGAATGGAAGGCATGCACGACATCTACTACGGCACGGCGATCCCGCCGCGCCGCGTGCCTATCCGCATGACGCATGCCGACGACCGCATCGGCGAGGGCTACCTGAAGGTGGACCTGGACAAGGTGGTCGCCGTGGTCGAGACCCACAAGGGCGACCGCGACAATGTGTTTGCCGCGCCGGATGCCAACTCCAACACCATTGCCGCCTCGATCATCGACTTTCTCTCGCACGAGATGAAGATGGGCCGCCTGCCCCAGCAGATGCTGCCGATCCAGTCGGGCGTGGGCAATGTGGCCAATGCGGTATTGGCCGGCCTGCTGACCGGCCCCTTCGACAACCTGCTGGGCTTCACCGAAGTGCTGCAGGACGGCATGCTCGACCTGCTGCGCAGCGGCAAAATGGCGCGCGCCTCGGCCACCGCCATCTCACTGTCGTCTGCCGCCTACCGCGATTTCGAGGAAAACATCGACTTCTACCGCGACCGCATCATCCTGCGCCCGCAGGAGATCTCGAACCACCCCGAGCTGGTACGCCGCCTGGGCGTGATCGCGATGAACTCGATGATCGAGGCCGACATCTACGGCAACATCAACTCCACCCATGTGATGGGCTCGAGCATGATGAACGGCATTGGCGGCAGTGGCGACTTTGCCCGCAACGGCTTTCTGTCCTTCTTCGTCACGCCTTCGGTGGCCAAAAACGGCCACATCTCCTGCATCGTGCCCATGTGCTCGCATGTGGACCACACCGAGCACGACACACAGATCATCGTCACCGAACAAGGCCTGGCCGATCTGCGCGGCCTCTCGCCCAAGCAGCGCGCCAAGGTCATCATCGAGCGCTGCGCGCACCCGGACTTCCGCCCGATGCTGCAGGACTATGTGGACCGTGCGATGCAGCAGTCGGCCGGCCTGCATACGCCGCACATCCTGACCGAGGCGCTGTCCTGGCACCAGCGCTACCTGGATACCGGCTCGATGAAGACCGCCTGATCCACCCACCCGATCACCCGGACGCCCCGCCAGCCTGCGCTGCGCGGGGCGTTTTGCATCTGTCTCCGACGCAATTGCGGCAGCGGGCGCTGCAGCGCACAATAGCGGCGACCCGATGGCAGCCGCCATCGAAAAGCCGCACCAGCTTTTGATACAACTGAACATACAGCTATCAAAAGTGAAGCACCTCTACCGCACGTCCTACCCATAACAGCATCGGAGACCAACATGGACACCCTGGAACAGCGCACCATCTCCAAGATCAGTTGGCGGCTCCTGCCGCTGCTGATGGTCTGCTACTTCATCGCCTACCTCGACCGCGTCAACATCGGCTTTGCCGGGGCCAGCATGTCCAAGGACCTGGGCTTCTCCGCCGCTGTCTTCGGCAGTGCGGCCGGCATCTTCTTTCTCTCGTACTTTCTCTGTGAAGTGCCGAGCAACCTGGCGCTGGAGAAGTTTGGTGCCCGCAAGTGGATCGCCCGCATCATGTTCAGCTGGGGCGTGCTGTCGGCCGGCCAGGCCTGGGTGGACAGCGCCACCAGCTTCAACGTGGTGCGCTTTCTGCTGGGCATTGCCGAGGCGGGCTTCTTCCCCGGCGTGATCTTCTACATCACCTTGTGGTTCCCGGCCGCCTACCGCGCGCGCATCGTCGGCTGGTTCATGTTCGCCATTCCGATCTCCACGGTGATCGGCGCGCCCATCTCCGGCTTCATCCTCGACATGGACGGCATGGGCGGCATGCATGGCTGGCAGTGGCTGTTCATCCTGGAGGCGCTGCCGGCGATCTTCCTGACCTTCGTCGTGCTGTTCTACCTGCCCGATGGCCCGCAGGACGCCAAGTGGCTGACCGACGAAGAACGCGCCTGGCTCGCCCAGACCCTGGCGGCCGAACGCCAGAACCGCGAATCCATCCACAAGATCTCCTGGAAGCAGACCCTGCTCAACCCCAAGGTGATCGCGCTGGGCTTTGTCTACATGGGCATCACCGTGCCGCTCTACGGCCTGGGCTTCTTCCTGCCGCAGATCATCAAGGGCTTTGGCGGCCTGTCCAATGTGCAGGTCGGCTTCATCAACGCCTTCCCCTATCTGGTCGGCGCCATCGCGATGATCTTCTGGACACGCGGCTCCGACCGCATGAAGGAGCGCAAATGGTTTGTGCTGATTCCGCTGGCCTGCATCGTTGCCGGCCTGCTGATCGCTGCCAACACCGCCGCACCGGTGCCCAAGATGGCGGCGGTGACCCTGGCTGCGTTTGGCATCTTCAGCGCGCTGCCCACGTTCTGGACCTTGCCCACCGCCTTCCTGAGCGGCACCGCTGCCGCAGCGGGCATCGCCTGGATCAACTCCATCGGCAACCTGGGTGGCTACATCGGCCCCACGATTTTTGGCGCGCTCAAGGACAGGATGGGCAACGATGTCTACGCCGTCATGTTCCTGGCATCGCTGGCCGTTGTCGCGTTTGCGCTGGTGTTCTTCATGCGCCATGACACCCGCGCCGAAGGCTTTGATGTGAAGGCCCCGGCCCACTGAAGAGCGGGGCCACCCTCCCCCTAAAAAACAATGCGCCCTCGGACGCATTGTTGTTGGTGCGATGGTCTTCTAGATCTGAAAATCCACCGTCGCCGCCTCGCCCGCCGCAGGCCGCAGGCGTGCGCTGTCCGCCTCCGCTGCGCCGCCTCCCTTGCCATGCAGCGCAATATCGGCACCGTTGAGCGAGCGTGCACAACTCGCTGCAAACAGCAGGATCGCGGACGAGAAATAGATCCACATCAGCAGCACCACCAGCGAGCCGGCAGCGCCATAGGCCGATACGACGGCTGCAGTGGACAGATACCAGGCCAGCACCTGCTTGCCGATGGTGAAGAGGAAGGCGCCGATCGCAGCGCCGGCAATCAGAAAGCGCAGCCGGGGCTTGGTGCCGGTGCCGATGCGCATCATGCCGACGAACAAGGTCACGGTGATCAGGAAGGACACCGTCTCATTGATGACGCCCAGCAGCATGCCGGGGGCCTCCACATGCAACACGGCGCCGGCCCAGCGCGTGGTCATGCTCAGCATCGTCGTGATGACCAGCGAGATCAGCATCAAGAAGCCCAGCACCAGGATATAGCCCAGGCCCCGCACACGCTGCACCAGCGAATACCACCACGGGGTATCGCTCTTGTCGACCGCCTCGCCATGGTTCCACAGCCGCTCCAGCGAAGTCTGCAGTTCCACGAACACCCCGGTGGCACCGGACAGCAGCATCACAAAACCGATGGCCGAGGCAATCAATCCCTGCGATTTGGTTTGCGCACTCGACAGCGCGCCGCGCACCACATCGGCCACCTGCGCGCCCATGATGTCCTCGACCTGGTGGATCAGGTTGCTCTCGATGTAGGAGCGGTCCAGCCACCAGCCCAGCACGCCCACCAGGAGCAGCAGCAACGGTGCCAGGCTCAGCATGCCGTAGAAGGACATGGCCGCACTCATGCGCAGACCGTCGGCCGCCAGCCATTGCTGGGCGGCATCGTAGAAAGGGCGGAAAGGGTTGAGCTTGTGCTGCACCCGCTGGGCGAGCGTGGAGTCTTGGTTCACCATCGCCCGATTCTGGCATTGAAGGGCGGCAGGCCGGTGTCAGCCATCGGCCATAGCTGGCCGCCCTGTGCAATGTTGACATTCCGCAGCGGCACGCTGGCCCTGCGCTGCGCTCAATGCCGGTGGTGCACCTGCTGCAGGCCGTAGACCGGGGTAGGCAGCCCCTCTTGCCGCGCCTTGAGCTGCAGCGCCAGGTACAGCGAATAGTGGCGCGACTGGTGCAGATTGCCCCCGTGGAACCACAGCTGCGGCTGCTGGGTGGGCTTCCACATATTGCGCTGCTCGCCCTCCCAGGGGCCGGGGTCCTTGGTGGTGTCCGATCCCAGGCCCCAGACCTTGCCCACCCTGTCGGCCACCTCCTGGCTGATGAGGTCGGCCACCCAACCATTCATCGAGCCATAGCCGGTGGCATAGACCACCAGGTCGGCCGGCAGCTCGGTGCCATCGCTCAGCACTACGGCGTTTTCAGTGAGGTGGCTGATGCCCTTGTTCTTGCCCGCCTGCAACTTGATGCTGCCGTCGATCACCAGGTCGCAGGCCCCCACATCGATGTAGTAGCCCGAGGCGCGGCGCAGGTACTTCATGAACAGGCCCGATCCGTCATCGCCGAAGTCGAGCATGAAGCCCGCCGCTTCCAGCTTGCGGTAGAACTCCGCATCGCGCTCGCGGATGCGGTCATACAGCGGCACCTGGAAGTCGGCCATGATGCGGTAGGGCAGTGACGCAAAGACCAGGTCTGCCTTCTTCGTGGTCATGCCGCTGGCCACGGCGCGCTCCGAGTACAGATCACCCAGGCCAATGTCCATCAGCGAATCGGAGCGCACGATGTGCGTGGACGAGCGCTGCACCATCGTCACATCGGCGCCATGCTCCCAGAGTGCGGCGCAGATGTCGTGGGCCGAGTTGTTGGCCCCGATCACCACCACCTTCTTGCCGGCATAGGCCTCGGGCCCCGAATGCTGCGACGAGTGCTGCTGCTCGCCCCGGAAGCGCTCCTGGCCTTCGATGCGGGGGATGTTGGCCTTGCCCGACATGCCGGTGGAAAACACCAGCTGCTTGGGGCGCAATACCATCGTGCGGCCCTCGCGCTCCACCGTCACTTCCCACTCCTGGGCAGCCTCGTCGTAGCGCGCGCCCAGGCATTGGGTGGACGACCAGTAGTTCACCTCCATCACCCGGGTGTACATCTCCAGCCAATCACCGATCTTGTCCTTGGGCGCAAACACCGGCCAGTGCTCGGGGAAGGGGATGTAGGGCAGGTGGTCATACCAGACCGGGTCGTGCAGGCACAGCGATTTGTAGCGGTTGCGCCATTGGTCCCCCGGGCGCGGCTGCCGGTCGATGACGATGTGCGACACACCCAGCTGGCGCAACCGCGCACCCAGCGCAATGCCGCCCTGGCCGCCGCCAATCACCAGCACATAGGGCTGGCGGCTCTCGCCCAGGGTCTCGGCCTCTTCCTGCTGGCGGTCCAGCCAGGTCTTGCGGCCCCGGCGTATGCCATGCTCGGCGCCCATCGGGCGGCGCAGCCCCTGCGCCTCTTCAAAGCCCTTGAGCTCCTGGATGGTGGTCAGCAAGGTCCAGATGCGGCCATCGCGGATGCGCAGATGGCCCAGGCCCCGTGCATGGCGCACATCCACCACCAGCCAGGCGCTCAGCACACCATCGGCCTCCGTCACCTCTTCGTTCGGGTCCAGCTGCAGCAGCAACGGCGCGGCGGCGTCCAGCTGCGCGGCCAGCATGTCGGCCACCTGTGCCGGGCCTTCGCAGGTCTTGAGGTTCCAGGTCAGCAGCACCAGGTCACGCCAGAAGCAGTCTTGGGCAAACAGCTGGCTGGCTGCCGCAAAATCGCGGGCGGCCAGCGCCTGGTTGAGCTGGTCCAGCAGGGCCTGGGCGCGGGCGGCAGGTGCGTCTGCAGCCGTGGGGGTGGCATCCGGGGTGGCAGTAGCGGTGGTCATGGCTTGTCTCCTTTTATCGGCGGTATCGCAGCGGCTCTGCGGCCGCAGCGTCAGCGTTTTTGCAAGCCCCATGCCAGGCGGCCATGCTGCACTGCAACCTCCTTAGAGCATGGCAGCGCGCTGCGGGTTTGCCAGCAGCGCGCTGGCGCGGGCACTGCGGCAGCCGATGCAACACCTGTTGCATGCGCCTTTTTGCACTGCAGCATCTGTTGCGGGTAAGCCTGATTGGCAGCGCCAGGGTGCAGGCACAGAATCAGCCCGGTGATTGCAGGAGACCCGCCATGCCCATCCACAGCTATACCGCCCATGTCCAGGAGCTCGAAGCCTTTGGCATGGGCTACCCGCTGCACGGAGAGGCGCGCGACCGGGCTGTGCTGGGCAGCTGGCGCCGCTGCATTGACCAGCACCGGCTCGACCCGAGCCGCACCAGCGAAGCCCATATCGTGCCCGCCGGCCAGCTGCGCGCCCACCGCGAAGAGTCCGAACCGCTGATCCGCATCGCCCGCAGCGGGCTGGAGCGCCTGTACCAGCAGCTCAAGGGCCTGGACTATGTATTGCTGCTGGCCGACCGCCATGGCGTGGCGGTGGATTTTCTCGGCCATGACAGCGATGCCAGCGACCTGCGCAGCGCCGGCCTCTACCTGGGCGCGCAGTGGCGCGAGGATGTCGCCGGCACCTCGGCCGTGGGCACGTGCCTGGCCACCGGCGAGGCACTGACGGTGCACCAGAGCGACCATTTCGACTTCACCCATACGCGTCTGTCGTGCACCGCCGCGCCCATCTACGATCTGCAAGGCCAGCTCGCTGCGGTGCTGGACCTGTCGCTGCTGCGCTCGCCCGCCGCCCGCGCCAGCCAGCAGATGGCCTTGCACCTGGTCACCGCCGCCGTGCGCCGGGTGGAGCTGGCCAACCTGATGGCCCAATCGGGCAGCGACTGGGTGCTGCGCCTGGCGCAGTCGCCGGATTTTCTCGATGTCGATGCCGATGCGGCGCTCAGCATCGATGCGCGCGGCCGCATCCGCGCGATGACCCATGCCGCCAGCCGCATGCTGGCCTCCATCGCCGGGCTGAACTGGCGCCAGCAGCCGCTGCTGACCGGCCAGCCGCTGGGCCGCTTTTTTGACACCGACCTGCAGGCCCTGCCGCAGCTGCTGCGCAACCGCCCGGCGCAAGAGCGCATTCTGCGCGCCCGTGATGGCAGCATCTGGTTTGCCCATGCGCTGCCACCCCAGCCGCGCAGCAGCGCGCAGGCCAGCCCACGCCCCAGCCTGCCCGCGCCGCTGCAGGCGCTCAACACCGGCGACGCCGCGATGGGCCAGGTGCTGCACAAGGCCGCCCGGCTGGCGCCGCAAGACCTGCCGGTGCTGCTGCAGGGCGAGACCGGCAGCGGCAAGGAATTTCTGGCCCGCGCGCTGCATGCCGCCAGCGGCCGCAGCGGTGCCTTTGTCGCCATCAACTGCGCTGCCATCCCCGAGGCGCTGCTGGAGAGCGAGCTGTTTGGCTACCTGCCCGGCACCTGGACGGGGGGCGCGCACAAAGGCCGCGCCGGCCTGGTCGAGGCCGCGCACCAGGGCAGCCTCTTCCTCGATGAAATCGGCGACATGCCGCTGGCGCTGCAGGCCAAGCTGCTGCGTGTGCTGTCCGAGTCGGAGATCACGCCGCTGGGCGCGCGTGCGCCACAGAAGGTCGATATCCGGGTCATCTCCGCATCGCACCGGCCGCTGGCCGAGCTGGTGCGCAGTGGCCAGTTCCGCGCCGACCTGCTATACCGCCTGAACGCCGCCGAGCTGCAGCTGCCGGCCTTGCGCGATCGCAGCGACCTGCTGGCCCTGGCCGGGCACATGCTGGCCGCCATCGGCTGCAGCCTGCGCCTGAGCGCGCCCGCACAGGCCGCCCTGCGCGCCCACCGCTGGCCCGGCAATCTGCGCGAGCTGCACAATGCGCTGCGCTATGCCGCCGCGCTGGCCGAGCAGCAAATCGACCTGGAGCACCTGCCCGATGCGCTGCAGCGCAGCCCGGCTGTGGCGCAGGGGCAGGACGCGGTTGGCGATGCAGCCTTGGCAGGCGCCGCATGCAATGGCAATGCCATGCCTTCCGCCACGCTGCAACAGGTACTCGCCCAGTGCCAAGGCAATGTCTCCGAAGCCGCCCGCCTGCTGGGCGTCAACCGCTCGACCATCCACCGCCGCATCCAGCGGCAACAGCTCAGCCGGGTGTTTGCGAGGCAGGAGGACGAGCGACCTTAAGGGTTCTCGTCGCGTGATGTGGCACCCGGGCGAACGCGGCAAGTACCCCGTCGTGACATGCGCCTGAGTGACCTCGGTTAGGCTGGTGCCACCACCACCCTATCGCGTTGCTTGCCCATGCCCCGACACCGCTTTAACGTCTTTGGCCGCATCCTCGATCTGGAGCCCTGCCCTACGGGCTGGCGCTGCTATGCCGTCGGGCAGGATGGCAAACGCGCTCCGGTCCAACTGGCGGTGCCCGCTGATCTGCCTGCCAGCGATCTGGGTCAGTACCTTTACGATATCTACCATGAGCTGGCGGCGGGCAGCCGGGGGGATGTGGTGGAGATTTCTGTTCCAGGGATGGGGGATACCGACCGTCCATCCCGGAAACCCTAGTCCCACAAAAAAGCCGCGCAACCCAAAGGCTGCGCGGCGCTTGGCCACCGTCCAAAAGACGGCTTAGTCGATGCGCGCAATCACAGCGCCAGCGGCCTGGTAGCTGCCCGCTTCCACCTTCAGGCTGATGCGGCCAGCGCGGGGGGCGTTGATCTGCATTTCCATCTTCATGGCTTCCATCACGGCGATCAGCTCACCCTCTTGCACGGTGGCGCCGTCAGCGACCTTCCAGGTCGTGAGGGTGCCGGCGGAGGCGGCCGTGACGGCCTTCTCGTCCACGGCTGCTTCCACAGGCGCTGGGGCAGCGCCAGGGGCCGACAGGCCGGACAGCAGGGAGGCGGGCAGGCCCAGCATCACGCGGCGGCCGTCGAGCTCGATGGCCACGCGTTGCAGGCCAGCGGTGGCGGCAGGCTGGGGACGGGTTTCGGGCTGGGCATCCCACTGGGGCATCAGCTCGGTTTCGATCCAGCGGGTGTGCACACCAAAGTGCTGGCCGTTGATGAAGTCGGCATGCGCCATCACGGCCTCATGGAAAGGCAGCACGGTCGGCACGCCTTCGATCTTGAACTCCTTGAGCGCGCGGCGTGCGCGTTGCACGGCCACTTCGCGGGTTGGTCCCCAGACGATCAGCTTGGCCAGCATCGAATCGAACTGGCCCGCCACCTGCGAGCCCGATTCGACACCGCTGTCGACGCGCACGCCGGGGCCCGATGGAGCCTCGAAGCGGGTCACCAGACCGGGGGCGGGCAGGAAGCCACGGCCCACGTCTTCGGCGTTGATGCGGAACTCAAACGCATGGCCGTGGGGGGCAGGCACCGTGGTATCGGCCAGCACTTCGCCTTCGGCCACGCGGAACTGCAGGCGCACCAGGTCGGTACCGGTGGTCTCTTCGGTCACGGGATGCTCCACCTGCAAGCGGGTGTTGACTTCCAGGAACGAGATCGCGCCGCCCTGGCTCAGCAGGTATTCCACCGTGCCGGCGCCCACATAGCCAGCGGCCTGGCAGATCTCGCGGGCCGATTGGTGGATGCGTTCGCGCTGCGCGTCGGTCAGGAAAGGCGCTGGAGCCTCTTCGACCAGCTTCTGGTTGCGGCGCTGCAAGGAGCAGTCACGCGTGCCCAGCACCCGCACATTGCCGTGCTGGTCGGCCATCACCTGGGCTTCGATGTGGCGCGGCTTGTCCAGAAACTGCTCGACAAAGCACTCGCCACGGCCAAAGGCGGTCACGGCCTCGCGCACCGCCGCGCCATACAGCTCGTCGATGTCCTCGGCCTTCCAGATCACCTTGATGCCACGGCCACCACCGCCGAACGCAGCCTTGACCGCAATCGGCAGGCCATGGTCACGCGCAAAGGCATGCACCTCGGAGACATCCTTGACCGGCTCGGGCGTGCCTGCCACCAGCGGCGCACCCACGCTCAGCGCCAGCTTGCGCGCCTGCACCTTGTCGCCCAATTGCTCGATGGCCGAAGGCGGTGGGCCCACCCAGGTCAGGCCGGCACCGATCACGGCGCGGGCAAAGGCGGCGTTTTCCGACAGAAAACCGTAGCCTGGGTGCACCGCATCTGCGCCGCTCTTTTGCGCCACTGCAATCAGCTTGGCGATGTCCAGATAGGTCTCTGCCGGGCGCTGGCCTTCAAGCGCATAGGCCTCATCGGCCATGCGCACATGCAGCGCGTCGATATCGGCATCGGCATACACCGCCACGCTCTTGAGGCCGTGGTCCGTGCAGGCACGAATAATGCGAACGGCGATCTCGCCACGGTTTGCAATCAATACTTTTTTCATGGCTGAGAAGACTCCAGACAACCAAAACACGACAGAGAAGTGAGATTGCCGCAGCGTGTTTCACGGCCTTTTGCAATCAACACTTCGCTCATAGCTATATCCATTCAAGAACGGGGCGCGCACGCCCTGTTCAACACTCAGCCCACCAGGTCCGCAAAGGGCGCCAGGGGGCGGAATTGCAGCCAGCCACCGACGGGCACTTGCGCGGCCAGGTCCAGGTGGTAGGAGGCAATGCAGGCGATGACCGGGTAACCGCCGGTCAAGGGGTGGTCAGCCAGGAACAGCACGGGCTGGCCGCTGGCGGGCACCTGGATGGCGCCCAGGGCCGTGCCCTCGCTGGGCAGCTCCTGGGTTTGGCTGCGCACCAGTGCCTCTTCACCGGCCAGGCGCAAGCCCACGCGGTTGGACTGGGGGGTGACCTGCCAGCGCTGCGCGGCAAACAGGGCCACCGCCTCGGGGGTGAACCAGTCGGTACGCGGGCCCATGACGACATCGAGCACCACCGTCTCACCGGCCTTGGGCAGTGCAGGCGGGTTCAGATCAGGGGCTTGCACCGCAGCGGCATCGCGTGCATCGCCGACGGCCAGGGTCTGGCCGGTGGTCAAGGCGGCAGGGCCGATGCGGGCCAGGGTGTCGGTGCTGGTGCTGCCCAGCACGGGCTCCACCAGCCAGCCGCCGCGCACCGCCACATAGCTGCGCACGCCGCTGTCGGGCTCGCCCAGCTGGATCACATCGCCATCATTCAAGGCAATCGCCGCATTGCGTTCGGCCTGCCAGACAGCGCCGCTGGCGCTGCGCACGGTCAGGGGGCCTGTGGCGCCAGTGACGGCTACCACGGTGGCGCCCAGGCTTTGCAGCTGCAGGCCTGCGGCGACGGACTCCAGCACCGATTGGCGCGCATCGTTGCCCACCAGGCGGTTGGCACGGCGCATCGCGCCCTGGTCCAGCGCACCGGCGGCCGATACGCCCTGGCCCGCCTGGCCTGCGCGGCCGGCGTCCTGCACCAGGGTCTGCAAGCCGGTGGCACGCACACGCATGCCGGCGCCGGTATGCTCGGCCGCTGCGGGGGCCTGGGCCTGCGCCGCAGATTGCTGCTGGAGCAGCGCCTGGCCAGCGGCGGTGCTGGCATCGACAAAACGCACCAGCATGCCCGGCTGCAGCAAGGCAGGCGGGTTGCGCAGCAGGTCCCACATGGGCACCTCGGTGCGGCCCAGCAGCTGCCAGCCGCCGGGGGTGTCATTGGGGTAGACGGCACTGAAGGTGCCGGCAATCGCCACCGAGCCCGCAGGCACCTTGGTGCGCGGCGTGCTGCGGCGCGGCACGTTCAGGCTCGGGTCGCCACCGGTCAGGTAGGCAAAGCCGGGCGCAAAGCCGCAAAAGGCCACGCTGTAATCGCTACCGCTGTGGCGGCGAATCAGCTCGGGCACATCAATGCCCAGGATCTGCGCCACATCGGCCAGGTCCTCGCCGTCGTAGTGCACGGCAATCTCGACACGCTGGCCGGCGCTGCGGGCCTGGCGGCCCAGGCGCAATGCGGCCATATGGCGCTGCAGGTCGGCAGCACTGGTCTGCCAGCGGTCGAACGAGACCAGGATGGTGCGCGCAGCGGGCACCAGCTCCTGCACGCCAGCGGGCAGCTCGGCCTGCAGTGCGGCCAGCAGGTCCAAGGTGTGCTCCAGGTCCTGCAGCTCCACCAGCATGCTCTGGTCGCTTACGGGCAGAAAGCGCATCGTGCGTTCGTCACTCATGCGCCAGCCTTGTCCATGAAGGAGCGGATCTGCACGCCGGCCGCCTGCAGGTACTCACGCACCGCCTTGGCCATGGCCACCGCGCCGGGGCTGTCGCCATGCACGCAGATGGAATCGGCCTGCACCTCGACCACGGAGCCATCATTGGCCTGCACCGTGCCTTGCTGCACCAGCTGCAGCATGCGCTGGGCGACCATCTCCGGGTCGTGCAGCACAGCGCCTGGCTCGCGGCGCGATACCAAGGTGCCTTGCGGGGTGTAGCCCCGATCGGCAAAGGCCTCGGCAATCACCGTAAGGCCCGCTTCACGCGCCCATTGCATCAGCGGCGAGCCGGCCAGCACCACCAGTGCCAGCTGGCCGCCAACGGCCTGCATGGCCTCGATCACGGCAGCGGCCTGGCGGCGGTCCTGCGCAATGGTGTTGTACAGCGCGCCATGGGGTTTGACATAGCGCACCGTGGTGCCTGCCGCAGCGGCCAGGCCTTGCAGTGCGCCAATCTGGTAGATCACGTCGCTCACCAAGTCGGCATGGGCCACATCCATGTTGCGGCGGCCAAAACCGACCAGGTCGCGGTAGGCCACATGGGCACCGACCACGACGTTATTGGCCTTGGCTTTTTTCAAGGTATCGAGAATGCCAGCCGGATCGCCTGCATGAAAACCGCAGGCCACGTTGGCGCTGCTGACGATGGACAGCATGGACGCATCGTCGCCCATGGTCCATGCACCCAGGCTCTCGCCCAGGTCGCTGTTCAAATCCATGGTGAGGGACATGGTGCTACCTTTCTTATGAATTTCAGTGGAGTTGGCCTGCGCTCAGCTGCAGATCCTGCTGCTCAGGATCATGCCGCAGCACGGCCGCGATCAGCGCTTCAATACCCTTGCACTGCGTCTCCACCGCCATGCTGGGGGCGCCCGGCAGCGCCGCTGCCATCTCGGGCAGGTAGGGCACATGCACAAAGCCGCCGCGCGTCTGTGCCCAGGCAGGCACCGTGTTCAGGCGGTGCATCAGGCCGTAGAAGACATGGTTGCAGACAAAGGTGCCGGCGGTGTTGCTCACCTCGGCGGGCACACCGGCTGCGCGCATGGCAGTCACGGCCTGCTTGATGGGCAGGCGCGCAAAATAGGCCGCAGGGCCATCGGGGGTGACGGCCACATCGATAGGCTGCTGGCCGGCGTTGTCGGCAATGCGGGCATCATCGACATTGATGGCCACGCGCTCGATCGACAGGGCCGTGCGGCCGCCGGCCAGGCCCAGCGCAATCACCAGGCTGGGCTGGTGCTGCTGCAGGGCTGCGTCCAGCGCATCCAGCGCCTTGCCAAACACACAGGGCAGCTGCACGCCAGCCACGCGCGCACCGTCAATGGTCTTGCCATCGAGCCTGCGGGCCACTTCCCACGCGGGGTTGAGGGGGGCTTTGTCAAAGGGCTCAAAGCCCAGCACCAGTACGGTTGTGTCAGTCATGCAGAGGTCCTGTGGGTGGCGGCGGTCAGTGGTTCATCAAAAAGTACAGCAAAAACACGTTGCAGACCAGGATGCCCAGTGCCGTAGGCACCTGCGCCTTGATAACGGCATTGCGGTCCGGCAGCTCCAGCAGCGCCGCCGGCACGATGTTGAAGTTGGCCGCCATCGGTGTCAGCAAGGTGCCGCAGTAGCCCGAGAGCATGCCCACCGCGGCCATGATCGCTGGATCACCGTGGTACACGTTGATCAGCACGGGCACGCCGACGCCGCCGGTCATCACCGGGAAGGCCGCAAAGCCATTGCCCATGATGACGGTGAACAGCGCCATACCGACCACATAGACCACCACCGCCACAAAGCGCAGGTCCATGTTGATGTAGGTGGTGGTCACATGGGCCACGGCCTTGCCAACACCCGCATCGGAGAACACCAGACCGAGCATGCCCAGCATCTGCGGCAGCACCATGGCCCAGCCCATCGCATCGACCAGGCGGCGCGATTCGCGCAGCGATTGCACCGGCGATTCGCGGGTCATCTTGCAGGCCATGGCCGCACCGATGATGCAGCCCAGTGCCAGACTCACCAGGGTGGCGTTCTTGGGGTCGATCAGGAAGTTGCCGCCGATCTTGAAGTCCTTGAGCAGCACGCTGCCGATCACGGTAACCACCGGGATCGCCAACGCCGGCACAAACAGCTTGTTCTTCAGGCGCAGTGCGCTTTCCTTGTTCTCGGCATCGCTGCGCACTTGCGGCTTGCCACCGCCCACGCCCTTGACGAGCACGATCAGCGCCAGCACGACCACGCCGGCACCCACCACTTCAGGCGGCATCTTGTCGCCCAGCAGGAACATGACCGCATACAGGCCCCAGAACAGGCCGGTGGTCCAGCGCTTGGGGTTGCTGGCATCGAGCAGGTTGAAGACGGCCACGGCCGCCATGACCAGGCCGGCCAGCCAATAGACTTGGGTGATGCTGAAAATCATGCTGCACCTCCTTCACGGGTGGTCGATGCTGGGGCAGGCGCGTTGGCCATTTCCTTGGCGATGTACTGGTCCAGACGGCGCAGGCGGTAGGCATGGATCAGGAACGCGCAGATGGCAGTGGGGATGCCCCACACAGCCACATGGATCGGCTCGACGTCAATGCCCGCCTCATGCAGGAAGGTGGTCATCAGCACGATCGCGCCAAAGGCCACAAAAATATCTTCGCCAAAGAACAGGCCGACGTTGTCGGTCGCGGCGCTGAAAGCGCGCAGGCGGTTGCGCAGTGCTTCGGGCAGCTTGCCGTAGCGGGTTTCGGTCGCGCCTTCAGCCATGGGGGCCAGCAGCGGACGCACCATCTGGGGGTGGCCACCCAGGCTGGTCAGGCCGATGGCAGCGGTCAGCTGGCGCGCGCCCAGGTAGACGATCAGCAGGCGGCCGGTGGTCGCCGACTTGATCTGGCCGATCCAGTTTTGCGCATGCTGGCGCAGCCCATGGCGCTCCAGCAGGCCGATCACGGCCAGCGGCAGCACCAGGATGAGCGGCAGATTGCGGGTTTTGACAAAGCCCGTGCCCAGCTCGGCCAGTACCTTTTGGACCGGGAAGCCCGCCAGCGCAGCGGTGACGATCGCCGTCACGACCACCACCACAAAGGGATTGAAGCGCAGGACGAATCCCACAATGATGACGGCCACCCCGAGGAGCGGCCAGAGGTTGACGATTGAGCTGTCCATGACAATACAAGGTTTGTTATAGGCACGGCCCCCAGGGACTGGGCACCGCATAGTTTTTGTTCAACAACCTATCTGTTTCACCGATGGTGGATGACAGTTTGTTGAACAATACAAAAGTTTAGCCAAACAAAATCAGCTTTCTCACCGGGAAAACCCGTACACATCTGCTTTCAAATAGCGATGTAGGCGAAATTCTCGTCTTTGTGGCGAAGAAAATCGCCAGACCGACCGATTCAGCAGCTGGGGCAATGCGCTGGGCCGGGCTACAGGCCACCGCTATCATGTGTATCAATCTCTGACTACCTGCGATCGCCATGAATGTTGCACTGCCTACCCTCTCGCTCAATGACCGCGTGGCCGAGCAGATCCGCGACCGCATCGTGCGTGGGGAATTCCAGCCCGGATCACGCCTGTCCGAAGTAGCACTGAGCGAAAGCCTGGAGATCTCGCGCAACACCTTGCGCGAGGTGTTCCGGCTGCTGACCAAGGAAGGGCTGCTGCGCCATCTGCCCAACCGGGGCGTGTTTGTCGCGATCCCATCGATGGCCTCCATCATGGATATCTACCGCGTGCGCCGCATGATCGAGTGCCAGGCGCTGCAGCAGGCCATACCGCAGCACCCGGCGCGCAAAGAGATGCGCGAAGCCGTCGCTGCGCAAAAGCAACTGCGCGAGGCCGGCCGCTGGGTGGAGGTGGGCACCGGCAATATGCGGTTCCACAAGGGCGTTGTGGCACTGGCCGACAGCGAGCGGCTCAACACCCTGTTCTCGCACCTGCTGGTGGAGCTGCGCCTGGCGTTTGGCATGCTGGGCGATGCCGAGTTCATGCATGCGCCCTACATCGACCTGAATGCCAACATCCTGGAACGCTTCGAGGCCGGGGACATGGAGCAGGCCGCCAAGCTGATGCATGACTACCTGACCCATTCCGAGCGCGTCCTGCTCAGCGTCTATGCCCGCCGCATGAGTGATGCGGGCATGGTGCTGTGATAGCTGCCTTGTGCCGCCAGACGCTGGGGGCATCAGCGGGCTGACGTTGAAGTACTGGCGGCCATGGGCAGCTTCTCAGCACTGGATCGCCGTCGTGCTGCGCTGCTCGAACCGCCGAGGGCTGCAGCGCACGCCGGCACACCCGCATTGCCTGCGCGTTGCAGCAACTGCGTGTGATCGATAGCATCAACAGCCTTGGCGCCCCACGCTTCCCTTGGACTGGCAGGCATTCATCAGCCCCTTGCCGGTGCGCAAGTTTGCCAGCCTGGTGGAGAGGTGGGCCTGAGCGTCGGTGAATGGCAGCGAACAGGAGACCCTGCAATGATTGAACAAAAGATGCTGATTGGTGGCGAGCCTTGCAATGCGGGCAATGCGGCGACGGTGGAGCGCAAGAATCCGCTCGATGGCACGGTCGCATCCCGCGCCCCCGCTGCTACCGTGGCCGATGCCATAAGAGCCTGCGAGGCCGCAGCAGCGGCCTTCCCGGCCTGGGCACAGCTGGGACCCGGCGCGCGGCGCGCGCTGCTGATCAAGGCTTCTGACACCCTGCACGCCAAGGGCGATGCCATTGCCGCAGCGATGGCCTCCGAGACGGGGGCTTCGGGCCACTGGGCGGGCTTCAACGTCCATCTGGCCAGCAACATGCTGCTGGAGGCCGCATCCCTGACCACGCAGATCAGCGGCGAAGTCATCCCCTCCGATGTGCCAGGCAGCCTGGCCATGGCGGTGCGCCAGCCCGCCGGGGTGGTGCTCGGTATCGCGCCGTGGAATGCGCCGGTGATCCTGGCCGTGCGCGCCATCTCCACCGCGCTGGCCTGCGGCAACACGGTCATCCTCAAAGGCTCGGAATGGTGTCCGGCCACTCACGGCCTGGTCATGGAGGCGCTGCAGGATGCCGGCTTGCCGCCCGGTGTGGTGAACTTCGTGACCAATGCGCCAGAGGACGCGGCCAGCATCGTCGAGGCCATCGTTGCCCACCCGGCGGTGCGCCGCGTCAGCTTCACCGGCTCAACGCGCGTGGGCCGCCTCATTGCGCAAACCTGCGCCCGCCACCTCAAGCCCGCGCTGCTGGAGCTGGGTGGCAAGGCGCCCTTCATCGTGCTGGACGATGCCGACCTGGAAGCAGCCGCCCGAGCCGCCAGCTTCAGCTCTTTTGCCAACTCGGGGCAGATCTGCATGTCCACCGAGCGCTTGGTGGTCGACCAGCGCGTGGCCGATGCCTTCATCGCCAAGCTGGCGGCCAAGGCTGCGGCGCTGCCCTTGGGCGATCCGCGCCAGGGGCCGGTGGTGCTGGGTTCGGTGGTGGGCATGGCGACCGTGGAGCGTTGCAACGCGCTGATCGACGATGCCGTGGCACAAGGCGCCACCATCGTCTGCGGCGGCAAGGCGGACAGCACGCTGATGCCTGCAACTCTGCTGGACGGCGTGACGCCAGCGATGCGCATCTACCACGAAGAGGGTTTTGGCCCGGTCAAGGGCATCGTGCGCGTGAACGGCGAAGACGAGGCCATTGCCTGCGCCAACGACAACGCGTTCGGCCTGTCATCGGCTGTGTTCACCCGCGACACCGCACGCGGCTGGCGCGTGGCGGCCCGCATCGAGGCGGGCATCTGCCACATCAACGGCCCCACCGTGCACGATGAGGCACAAATGCCGTTTGGCGGCGTCAAGGATTCAGGCTATGGCCATTTTGGCGGACGCCAGGGTATCGATGCCTTCACCGACACCCGCTGGATCACCATGCAAACCACCGAGCGCCAGTACCCGTTCTAAACCCGATGGCCAGAACGGGCCGTGGCTGGCAAGGCGTCTTAGGCCGCAGCGGGGTAAAACAGCTTGCGCGCCGTCGCGCCCTGCACTGCCTGGGCAATCGCACCAATGTGGTCTGGCGTGGTGCCGCAGCAGCCGCCCACGATGTTGACCAGGCCTTCGTCAGCAAACTCATGCACCAAGCGGCTGGTGATGTCGGGCGTCTCGTCAAAGCCGGTATCGCTCATCGGGTTGGGCAGGCCAGCATTGGGGTAGCAGCTGATGAAGGTATCGGGCGCGGCCTTGGCCAGCTCCTGCACATAGGGGCGCATCAAGGTGGCACCCAGCGCGCAGTTCAGCCCGATCGACAGCGGGTTGGCATGGCGCACGCTGTGCCAGAAAGCCGTCACCGTCTGGCCCGACAGAATGCGGCCCGAGGCATCGGTGACGGTGCCGCTGATCATGATCGGCAGCACCTCGCCGGTCTGCTCAAAGGCCTCATCGACCGCAAACAGCGCGGCCTTGGCGTTCAGCGTGTCAAAAATCGTCTCGACCAGGATCACATCGGCGCCGCCTTCGATCAAGGCCAAGGTCTGCTCCAGGTAGGCCTGGCGCAGCGCCTCAAACGTCACATTGCGCGCGCCCGGGTCGTTCACATCGGGGCTGATGGAGGCGGTCTTGGGCGTGGGGCCCAAGGCGCCGGCCACATAGCGTTTGTGCTCGGGCGTGCTGTACTTGTCGCAGGCCGCACGCGCCAGCTGGGCGCTCTTGAGGTTCATCTCATAGGCCAGGTCGGCCATGTGGTAGTCCTCCTGGGCAATCGTGGTCGCACCAAAGGTATTGGTCTCGATCAGATCGGCGCCAGCGGCCAGGTATTTCTCATGGATGTCGCGGATCACATCGGGGCGGGTGAGCGAGAGCAGCTCGTTGTTGCCCTTGACGTCGTAGCCAAAGTCCTTGAAACGCTCACCCACGCTGCCCGGGCCGCTATAACCTTCACCCCGGTACTGGGCCTCGCCCAGCTTGAAGCGTTGAATCATGGTGCCCATTGCGCCGTCGAGGATGACGAGGCGCTTGGCCAGGGTGGCGGGCAGTTCTTGGGCTCGGGTGTAGCGGGGCAGTGACATGGCGGCCATTGTAGGGCTGCGCCCACCGGCGCGTGGCGGCCGGGCGTTATTTGCCATACCGGCGCTGGTTGTATCGCGCCGGGGTGGCCGCCGTGCACCTGCGCCACAAAACAGCCCGTTACCGCCCCACAAACCCCGCGCTGCCGTTGCAGCGCCCCAAAACGCGCACAATAGCGCTTTGCGCCTGCGCCCCGGCTCCGTGTCAGGGCGGCCCTTCTGGCCTGTTGACGATACCCCGCTTGCGCGGCCCTTTCAGGGGGCTGGCACAGCTGCCTTCTCTAGCAATTTGTGACTTCCCTCGCCCACACCGTTTTGCAGGATGCCTTTGGCTATGCGCATTTTCGCGGCTCGCAGCAAGCCATTGTTGACCATGTGATTGGCGGCGGCGATGCGCTGGTGCTGATGCCCACCGGCGGCGGCAAAAGCCTGTGCTACCAGATCCCGGCCATCGTGCGCCAGCAGCAGGGCCACGGCACCACCATCGTCATCTCGCCGCTGATCGCACTGATGCACGACCAGGTCAGCGCCATGCACGAGATCGGTGTGGAAGCCGCCTTCCTCAACTCCACCCTCGACTACGACCAGACCCGCGATGTGGAGCTGCAGCTGCTGTCGGGCGGCATCACCTTGCTGTATGTGGCGCCCGAGCGGCTCAACACGCCGCGTTTTCTGGGCCTGCTCGATGAGCTGCATGCGATGGGCAAGCTGGCCCTGTTCGCCATCGACGAGGCCCATTGCGTCAGCCAGTGGGGGCACGACTTTCGGCCCGAGTACCGCGAACTGACTGTGCTGCACCAGCGCTATGCCGGCGTGCCGCGCATTGCGCTCACCGCCACGGCCGATGCGCTGACCCGCGCCGACATCGTCGAGCGCATGCAGCTCGAATCGGCGCGCGTCTTCATCAGCAGCTTTGACCGCGCCAACATCCGCTACACCATCGTCGAGAAAAAAGACGCCACCGCCCAGCTGCTGCGCTTTATCGAGCGCGAGCACGATGGCGACGCCGGCGTCGTCTATTGCCTCTCGCGCAAAAAGGTGGAAGAGGTCGCGCAATCGCTGTGCGATGCCGGCATCAACGCCCTGCCCTACCACGCCGGCCTGGGTGCCGAAATTCGCCAGCAGAACCAAAGCCGCTTTCTGCGCGAAGAAGGCATTGTGATGGTTGCCACCATCGCATTCGGCATGGGCATCAACAAGCCCGATGTGCGCTTTGTCGCCCATGTGGACATGCCCAAGAACATCGAGAGCTATTATCAGGAAACCGGCCGGGGCGGGCGTGACGGCCTGCCTGCCGACGCCTGGATGGCCTATGGCTACCGCGACGTGGTCAGCCAGCGCAGCATGATCGACGAGAGCCCGGCGGGCGACGCCTTCAAACAGGTGATGCGCGGCAAGCTCGATGCGCTGCTGGGCCTGGCCGAGGCCACCGACTGCCGGCGTGTGCGGCTGCTGGCGTATTTTGACGAGGTCTATGGCCAGGGCGGCGACTACGACTCGGCCCACCCCGAGGCCTCCGCCGCATCGGCCGAGAAGGCGCCGCGCTACCGCTGCGGCAACTGCGACAACTGCCTGAGCCCGCCCAAGACCTGGGACGGCACCGATGCCGCGCGCAAGCTGCTGTCCACCATCTACCGCGCCCATTCGGCCAGCCAGATCACCTTTGGCGCCAGCCATATCCTCGACATCGTTCGCGGCAAGGAAACCGACAAGGTGCGCCAGTTTGGCCACCAGCAGCTGAGCACCTTTGGCCTGTGCCAGGACTACACCGAGCCCCAGCTGCGCGGCGTGCTGCGCCAGCTGCTGGCCATTGGCGCGCTGGCCACCCACAAGGTGCAGACCGAGGCCGGCTACAGCTTCGAGACCCTCACCCTGTGCGACGGCTCACGCGCCGTGCTGCGCGGTGAGCAAACCGTGGAGCTGCGCGAAAGCACCGCCGAGCGCAGCCCCAGCAAGCGCCAGCGCAGCACCAAACCCGCCGTCGCCGCCCAAAACCTGGGCCCCGACGAGCAGGTCCGCTTCATCAACCTCAAGGCCTGGCGCACCGAAGTGGCCAAGGAGCACAACGTGCCCGCCTATGTGGTCTTCGCCGACGCGACCTTGGCAGCCATCGCCCAGCGCAATCCGCAGAGCCTGGATGAGCTGCAGGGGGTGAGCGGGATTGGGGTGAAGAAGCTGGAGGCTTATGGGGAGGCGGTGTTGCGGGTGTGTAGGGATTGATGCCGAGGAAGAGCGGGGCAAGGAATTGGCTTGATGCCCTGCCCTACTCAGCGCCCAGCAACAACGCACACCCACCATGACTACTACTTTGAGTGCAACTGAAAGAAATGGCAGGTCGGGGTGGCATCTGTAGTCCAAGGGCAGACGCCAAAGTTCGCTTCTAGTCCTTCACCCAACATGTGTGCAGTGAGCCAATCTTCAGTGACCTCTTGATCTCCTAAGCGATAGACTCTTTCCCACTCTTCAGGTGGACTGTCCTCATCCTCTTCAAGATAAGACGTTGCTGACAGCCATGCAGACTCAAACTGTTGTGGTTCGCCACTTTCAATGAGTGGTGGAAGCTCCGCAATGTCGGTTGTCTGCAATCTGGTGCGAGTTCGGACGCCATTTTCCATCACTGCATAGCCAAAACTTCCGCCAGAGTCGTAGTGACAGAAAGCTAAGAGATAGGCTGGGCTGCCAAGCCGCCTGGAAAGCGGCTGCATATCTGCATTTGGGTCTGCAAGCAGTTCCCAAACAAGATCACCATTGCTTATAAAGCAAACATCGTCAAACAACTCCACCATGACATCGCCTTGATTTCGGATGTCAAATTCGCCTCTGTTTGGATGAGGGATTTCAACAGCGCTCTGACCAAAGAGTTGCGAGATGAAAGCTTGAATGTCTTGAATCGGATTTGTGGGCCGAAATGCCACCCCTGACTGGGCAATACCCATAGAACCTCCTAGTAAGTAAATGAAGTAGAAATCTGTTTGGATTCCTACTTTCTTCTTTCCTCTGTATGTACCGGAGAACGCGACAAAGACATGTCGGATTGTTGGCAGGGTACGTCATGCGGACACTCCACATGGCCTCCGTCCACATCAGGCGGCAACCGCCAGTTGTAATCCGGGAGCTTGGCTTCGTTCATCAATACATCCAAGGGAATTGTTGGCTTCTTGGCATCAGGCCAAACGTCTACATGGCGCAGTAGATATCCTAAAACTTTCGAATCGATATTCCGGTCGAACACACTCACTCGATCGCCAGTCTTAAGGTTTCCGGTGTCGTCCTCGGTCTTCTGCGCATCGCACCATGCCAGCTCCTCCACGAAAGCCTTGGCTGATGTGATATCGCCCACCTGCAGCCATTGATTACGAACTGCGAAGCTACGTAGCTGCACGCAATAGGGCGGTAATGGGTAAGACCGAACAAAGCCAAAGGCTCGGCCATCGGACAAGTTCAGCAAAAGATCGTCGTACAACAGCACTGGAGGTCCCTCCTGGCGATGATCACGCACTGGAGCCAACACGTTGGCAATGCGCAATGCCTGCTCCCAGCCTCGGATATCTGCATTCATAGGAAAGCCAGCGCTACCGGCGCACTGGAAATAGTCACGAAGGTTTGGTGCAGGTAGGTCCTGCCAAGCAGATGAACGGAACAAGGCCAACTTCTGCGAACACGCCTTGTCCAACCCAGCTTCTTGCCTTCGTTGGTCACTCACAGAAATCCAGTGATAGGCAAAAATTCCGCCCACGATCAGCAAGACAATAAAAGCCATCTGAGCCCAAAAAGAAAAGGCATCTTCCCCCGCTTGCTCTGGCGCCAAGCGGAAGCCTTCTTTTAACCGCTTCCATGCAGGTAAAGCTGCCCATACTGAAAACCAACGCTCTGTGTGTCCCTCGGGCAGCCACCACGCAAGCCAATTGGGCAACTGCTGCTCAAACGATTCCAGGGTGAACGGCGTCACCATTTGCATTCGCGCAGCCCAGGGGTCAGGCTCACCTAACAATGCAATTACCAGCTCTCGCTGCTTGGGTTCTAACGCAGCAAATCCGTCGAGAATATATTCAAGCGACTCTCCTGGCACACCCTTTCGCCGCCAGTCAAACAGGTTGTCCGCCGCAATTAACAGCGCACTGCGTCGCGCACCTAACGTTCCGGCTTCAATGCGCAGCGCCAACTCCATCTCAAAGGCCTCGCGGTTCTCCAAGCTCTCCAGCATCGGGCTGGCCATCAGCCTCTGCAGCTCTGCCTGCGCCGCTTCCATGTTATTTGGAGAAAACTCCCATTGCCATGCATCCAACAGCTGCTCTGCAACAGCCATAGGGCTCATCACCAATAGCTTTGGCTCTGGCTGTGGTCCTGGCTCAGAGTTCGGCTCCGTATCGGTTTCAGGGCTTGGGTCAGCACTGTTGTGTTCATGCAGCTCTGTATTGCCAACTGGTGACGCCTCGTCTCGCAAGTTCAACGGTTGCACAGGTTGCAGCGGTTCCAAACGTAGTTGCTGCGCCTCCGTCTTATCAGGCTCCGAATCAGGGTGATCCAATGCTGCATTGCTTCGCGCATAGGCCATGGCCTGCTCGTAAGCACTGCGCAGTGCGATGAATGCCTCGGGCTGCGCCAGTTGGTCAATGTCTTTGAGCTGGCGTGCATAAGCTCGGCGCACCGCCCGCTCATCGGCGTCTATGGGCAACCCTAATTGTGCAAACACTTCCTGCAGATTCATGACTATTCCGTATCCAGCAGGTAATGCTCTGCCTCAATGCGCGCCAGAAGCTCTTGCAGCTCCTTACGCGGCTGGGCAAACTTACGATCATCCTGCGTATCCAACGCGGCCTCAAATTCCGTAATCGCATCTGCCAGCAGGCTGCGCCATATGCCCAACAGCTGTGTATGGTGGCGTTCCGCTCTTGCGATCAGTGCGCGCACTTCCAAGCGATCACGGGGATGGAGTTTGAGCGCTTTCATGCGATCCAGGCTTTTTGCCAGTTCCTCAGGCGAAAGGCGCTCCGCCGAAGCCTCAATTACCAACTGCCGGGCAATACCTTGGGGCTCGCCATGCCGCAGTAATACGGCCTCCACCTCCAACAAACCATTGGCATCCAGCGTAAAGCGCACATCGGTCGCAAAACCATCATCATCGCTACGGTCTGGCAAAGGCATTTCCAGCTTGCCCAGCGCAATGTTGTCCTGCACCCGGCGGGCCTCGCCTTGATAGATCTCTAGGTGCAAATGCCGCTGGTCTGGCGTGCTGGGATAGAAGCGCTCTACCCGGCTGGCTGGGATGATGGTGTTACGCTCCAGCACGGGCGACATAAAGCCTTCCTGCCTGCGCCCATCTGCCAGTTGCTTAGAAACATGCACACCCAGCGTATAAGGGCACACATCGGTCATCACCCGCTCGGTCAATGCTGCATCCCGCCCTCGCAGTGCCGCTTGCACCGCTGCGCCCAGCGCCACGGCCTGGTCCGGGTCCAGAGCGGTTTGCGGAAAGCGCCCAAACAGGCGGGTCACCAATTGCCGCACGGCTACCAGGCGCGTGCTGCCACCAGCCATTACCACGGCATCCAGCTCCTGCGGGCGGATTCTTGAATCTCGCAGTGCGCGCTCTACCGGCTGGCGCATGCGCTCCATCAGGGGTTCCAGCACGGCTTCCAGATCCTGCGCTGTCCACGTCATTGCCAGCGGCTTGCCGTCCAGCTCGATGCGCATCAGGGCCTCTTCCTGCACGGCCAAGCTGCGCTTGGTCGCCTCGGCCGCGCGCTGCAGCCGCGCAGCGGTCATGGGCTGCTGCGCCTGCTCTTCCGTCAGGCCCAGGTGCTGCACAAAACGCCGCACCATCAGCACATCCACATCCTCACCCCCCAGGCGGTTGTCGCCTGCGGTGGCGCGCACTTCCATCACGCCATCAAACAGCTCCAGCACCGATACATCAAAGGTGCCGCCGCCCAGGTCAAACACCAAAAACCGCCCTTCGCTCTGGTGCAAGCCATAGGCCAGAGCAGCCGCTGTCGGCTCGTTCAGCAAGGTGATATCGGTAAAGCCCGCCAGCAGCCCCGCCGACCGGGTGGCATGGCGCTGCACATCCGAGAAATAGGCTGGCACTGTTATCACCACATCGTTAATGACCGCACCCAGCTCCGCCTCTGCATCAGCCTTGAGCGAGCGCAGCACCAGGGCCGACAGCTCTTCGGCGCGCATCGCATGCGCTCCCAGGCGAAACACCCGTGCCGTTCCCATATCGCGCTTGAACACCGCAGCACTCTGCTGCGGATGGCTTTGCAAGCGCTCGCGTGCGGGCTCACCCACCAGCAGGCTGCCGTCCTTGTCCACACTCACCACCGAAGGCGTCAACACCTGCCCCAGGGCATTGGGCACCAGCCTGGCTTTGCCGTCTTGCCACACCGCCACCAGGCTATGGGTGGTGCCTAAATCAATACCTACGAACATATTTCCTCAGCAGTCGATAAGTCGCCCAGCGTGATAAGCAGGCGCGCTTTGGTGGTTGGCTGGTGCGAGATTTCGCCTAGCGATCATTGAACGTATCGACATCCGCTGCGCCCCCTTTACTGCCGGTTGGCAGCAGGCGACGCGGCGAATGCCGTTGGCAGGTGCCCGTTTTAAAGCACCCCGCCAACCTCCTCAACATCACAGCCCCAGCACATTGCCCTTGCTGTCCTTGATCTTCATCACGCTGCCCGTGGCAGGCGAGTGGCCGTTGTAGAAGAAGGTGGTGCTGGCCATCTCTTGCGGTGCTGCACCGACGGTGTAGAAGCCGCAGGTAGCGCGCCGCTCAGCAACGGATACGAACTGGCAACGTACGCTGCCCGTGCTGTTGGTGGCGACGCCATCGGTGATGCGGTCCAGGGTGGCGCGGGTGTTGACGCGCAGGTTGCCCTTGCTCATCGACAACTGCCAGTAGCCCAGCAGCGATTCCGCAGCGCTGCCGTGGCCGGTCAGGTCCATGCGGATGATTTTTTTGGGCGCCTCGCGGGGGAACTGGATGGTGCCTTCGACCAGCGAATCGGCCTGCTGCAGATCGATGTAGGCCGCGCCAGCATCCTGCACTTCGTGGCCGGTGCGGGCGGGGCCGCCAAAGTAGCGGCCGCCTGCGTACTGGAACAGGCCGATATCCATCGCAGATTGGCCATAAGCGCCCGAGCCCATGTGGAAGGTAGATGCACCGGTGCTCAGGTAGTCAAAAATCTGCAGCACGGCCACGCCGTTTTGCACGTCCATGCTGATGCCACGGCCTGGCTTGCCATTGAGCTCATCGGCCACCACCCAGGTGCCGTTGACGGGAATACGCGAGGCATTGCAGCTGTTGCCCGGCACAAAGGTTTGCAGCGCAGGCTGGCATTCGGCCGCATTGGCGCTGGGCACCGTGCCATTGGCCAGCAGGTGGCCCACCAGTTTCAGCTCCTTGCCCGATGCCTCGCTGGCCACAGCCGTGCCCGTTACATCGGCAGCGGCATAGCGAAAGCTCAGCTTGGGCAGGTAGTCCAAATCCGCTTGCGAAGCGTCTTGCGTGCAGTCAAAACCAGCAGCGCCCTGGCTGGCACGCTGGCAGTCGTAGTTGAGCTCACGGATAACGGTAAACGGTGGCGCAATGACCTGGCTGAACGGGCGCAAGGTCAGCCGGTAGCCGGCGCCCGCTTGCACCAGATTGCTTTGCCACACCTCATGCAGGTTCGTGCCATCGATGGTGGCCCACACCGCGTTTTGCCCGCCCTGCATCAAGGCTGCGTTCTGGGGTTTGAAGGCATCGGCAGAGTCGCCCGCCACAAAGCGCTCAATGACCACCGGTGCCTCGCCGGGGAACTGCACCGTGCCCTTCAGGCCGTTCTCGAAGGTGATCGTCACATTGCCGGCCTGGCCAGCTTCATCGGCCGTGCGCGCCTCGCTGCCAAAGTAGCGGCCGCCTGCGTAGTAGGTCAGCGGCGCCGTCACCGTATTACCCTGCATTACGCCAAGTGCCGTGTGGAAGGTTGCCTCGCCATTGGCCTGGTAGTTGTAGACCTGCATGAAGAACGTGTCCTCCTGCACATCAATGGCCAGGCCACGGCCCGGCTTGCCATTGACTTCGCTGGTCACCACCCAGGTGCCCGCCTGCGGGGTAAAACTGCGCTCGGCCGCTTGCGCGCCGCTCACCATCAACAGGGACACCGCTACCGGTACAGGGGCCAACCAGGCCAAGGAATGCTTCTTCATCCAACTATCCTTTTCAACACTAACGCACTAAAAACCCAGCCAGCGTGCTGGCAGGGACAGGGATCTTTTCAGGTCTCAGGGAATTACTGCTCTAACAGGTTGGGCAGATCCGCCAGCACCTTGGCTTGGCAGTCGGCCAACATGCGGTTCAGCTCTTGCTGCACGTTGCGGTAAGAGTCTTCGGCCCAATAGGCCAGAGGTTGCGCGGGCTCGGAGCGGCCGCTGCACTGAACGACGGGGAGGTTTTTGCGCTTGCCTGCTTCACGCTTCTTGGACACATCCAGATCCAACACCAGCTGGTAGTTCGCGTCGTCGGTACCCATCAAGTTGTCATAGATCAGCTGCGCGGAGCCGCCCCCTACCACCAGTGGATAGCTAAAGCTTTTCTGCTGCGCCCATGGGTTCTCGGCAATAGATGCATCAACCGCTTCTTGCAGCGACTGAACAAAGCTCGTCGGCACCGGGTTGTTCAAATATTGGCGGTCAACCACATCCTCTATAGGGACGCCCTTGAGGTCTTCCTTGTTGAAGGTATTGATTGCCGCGCCACCACCCAACGCAGCCATCAGCAGATGCACCCCTACCTGCGCCGCAACGGCAGCGCTTGTTTCCTCTCGCCGCACGATCCGCACTTCCGTCGGCGTTTCTTTGAGCCTGGGTGCTGCATACGGCGCTTTGGAGTAGGTGACCTTCAGGGGACCCGGAGGTGCCTTGGGGGTGGTTTTGCAGCCCGCTAACAGGGCGGCGCTGGCGATGGCGCCAATAAAAATCTTGTTTACTTTGATCATTTTCTAAACTTGGTTGATTTACCCATACTCACGGATTTTAATTTTTAATTAAAAATATCTATCGATCAGGCGCAATAAACCGCTATTAAAAATAATTGTCTACAGAGAGACCATAAGCAGTTTCAAAGAAGTGATGCTTAGCCCAAAGATGCTCAAGCGTTAGCTACTAAGAATTAGGCGTAACTAGCTGAAAACAGATCTATTCGAATAAATCTTGATTTATTGCAATTATTTGTTGTCGGCAGTGACCTGAACGATACATCCAAAGTCATCTTGGAAATCATAAAACCCATCAAATATATCTTCTGGCCACCTGTCATCCGTTAATGAAACAGCTTCAAGTCTGTCAATCACCCCATCTTGTCCGACCCAGACTAGAAAGCTGACCAACCCGTCAACGGGGTGTCGGCGCCTTGCATTTATTGCAGGTGGATAGCCGCTCACTGGCAGCCCAGTCTCATCACGAGGGATAACAACAGATTCAGCCTTAGAAGAATGGTTGAAGGACGTGACAAATCCGCAATTGAAGTGTTCTCTTTTTGAGAATTTCAGATGCGAAATTTGACTTCGCATTTTTACGACCCAATCATCACTCCCTCTCAAGGCAAGAAGCATGACGTTAATTTCAAATTCATCTATATCCATAATAGCTAAGCGTAGCTTAATCTCTGCACCTGGGTCTTTTAAAAATAAGCTTGTCCTCAGCAATTTTCGAAATTGAATCGACTATCGATCTCTCTAGTAGTCTTGAACTTCATCATTAAGCCCAATTCCAAGAGCTTTACAGCTCCCCATCCAGAAATAGTAAATTCATAAGTTTCAAGTAGAATTACCATTAGCTCATACGCTAAAGCATACTCTCCCGCTTCTTCTATATATTCATGAATCCTTGCGATAGTTTCATCAAATCCCAGCATATGCTCAGGAAATGATTTAGAAATTTCGCGTTGGCTTTCTACCTCATTCAAAATAAAACTAAGTTTTCTTCTGTATTTTTAAAAGTCATGTGCTTAAAACTCAGCAATTCACTATGCACACAGAAGTGATTTCCCCAGGAGATGAATATTAGTAGCCATCGTATTTACTTTCACCTTGCGGGAAAAAATCACCATACTCAATCAAACTAATCCAGCCATCTAAACTATGAAAGAATTTTAAACTTACAACATGATATTTATCATCATTAATTCGCTCCACACTAATTGCGGCATTGCAATATTGAGTGACTGAACCGCCTGTTAGAACAGGAAATCTCGAATCAATCTCCTTTTTATCAAATTCACTCATGAATCCTGATGCGTCAAATAATGGCTCATTAAAGATTACATAAAAATCTCCATCGAGCATTACTTTACATACGCACGGAATATCTCTAAGCCCTATAGTATCGATAGCAAACAAATTAGTTGGAAGTTTGATATTTAGATCCATTGCCAATACTTAAATTGTTGAAATATAGAAATTAAAACCCGGGCAATAGTCTCCAATTAATATCGGATGGCAACTCCTTATTTTCTAAAAAACAGTTGAACGCCTCAATTACTTTGTCGATTTTCATCCATTCATCAGCCATCATAGGGATCTGACCTGCGCGAAAAATCAATAAAGTTCCATCTGGGAAAGCTTTATTCTTAACGTTCCCATATGCACGGAATCTTTCGCCCGTATTTGCTCGATAGAGCTCCAACAGACATGAAGCCCCACCTCCTGCGACTTGCAGATAATTGTTCGCCTCGTCTGTAACCGATGCATACGAATGAGGACCATAGCTTCGCAGCGAACCTAAGGCCGTTCGGATTTGAGAGGCCTTTGGGTTACTAATCGCAGACTTACCTTCAGACTCTAGAATCATTTTTTTGCGCCGCTCAGCAAGGATGCGGTAAACGTAGAACTGCTATTGATGGCGGCAAGCAATGACGCAAGATTCAGACCATTGACAAAGAGGTTATCAAGCCCTCTTTCTCTACATCAATGGCAACCATACCCAGCCAGACCAAATCAATTGACATTGAGCGATCAGTTTAATAAATTTCGTTTACTCAAGAGTAAATGAAAATTTATCCACCCATCCAAACTGTTTATCTTGCCTTTCGACTCGATGAAGCACCTCAACAATTTCCTCAAAATTTTCTCCTAAATTTGATTTGGAAATTGCGGAATTTTTCCATTTCAAAATAACTGGACGCTCAACTCCAGCACTCAAAACGTCCCAAAGCGCATGCAAATTATTTCCATATACACGTTCAATCCCTAAAACTGAGGAAAAAGCATGATGAAAATCATGTGGAGTTTTAACTTCTTCGCCATAGATTATTATTTCCATGTTCCTTCCTTGTTTAGATCCAGCCATTGCGTCAAATGATCTTCTATCGAAGTTCTAAAATATTCTGAAAAACTGGCCCAAGGTTGTGATACTGATGACTGACCTTCAAAAAACTGGAAGATAGGAGGATCATTTGAGCCAGGAAGGAAATAATTGATCTCATAGCCTTGATGCATGCAGAAAATCTTTGCATCTGCAGGAAGAAGATGAGCAACATCTAGCTCCACTAATAGCACTTGAGCTTCATCTTTAAGCTCTAAAATTCGCGGATAAAAAATATCAGTCCCTTGGAAAATTTTCCCTGCCGCTCTGCCCGCTATATGTAAAAAACAACGATATTCAGCGGGCAATACACATTCAAAATGTTTTTCCACAAAATTGATTTCATCGCTATTGCAACCTAGGAGCGAGGACCGAAATATCGATTCTTTAGCAATTAAGCTCTCGAAAATATCTTCAATTTTGCAGACAGAGGTAGCCATTTATTTGCACGCCAATATTTGTTATACGTTTTCAGAAAATAAAAGACTGCCATGCCAGCCAAATTACTGTATCAGAGGGCAAGCAGTTTGCCAGTACTTTCACTTGGCAGACCGCCAATATACCGATCAAAATTTGTAGAACATCGCAAACAAATCATTAATCGACAGCGAATACTCTAACTCCATCTAATTTCTGGTGAGGATCAATCAATTGAATAGTTTCTAAAGCAAACAGATCACTCGGAAAGTTGATGTTTAGATCCATTATCTATATTTACACTCATTTTTCAGCGAAAGAAATTCATTTATTCAACAAAGCCATTGGGCAAGTAAAGATAAATCTTCATATCATCTGGGATTTGTTCATTTCTTATCTGAAACAAAATATCAATGAATTCAATTGTTGAGCTGGACGATTGACAGCTATTGTTCGCATCATATTTCATCACCGCCACTATTCCATTGGTGCGGAATTTTTCAAGCCCACCACCAATAGAATCTGCAAGAGCATCCCAATTTTTTCCACCTTTGATTAAAGGATCTAATGGAAACTCTGTTTTTACAAATTCAAATATCTCATTTTTAGTACTTAATTGCATAGGGAATTCAACTATAAAAACCCCATCAGACCTTAATCTTGAGATCTCCGCATCAAAACCATCAATTTCGTTAATTATTTTATCGTAATTAAAAGAATTCATGATTCACCGTATCTTTACTAAAGCAGACTCACCAGCATCACCGTAGTGGGTCCAAGTCAGATATGTGGCACTAGTTCGAGAATCCACAACACTTCGATTTGTGCCGGCACCACTTTTAGCTGACGATGGTGGCAATCGATACTCAGTCGATGCAATTCACATCACCCCTTAAAAGCCTCACTTTTCAATATCCTTCATATTTATTTTCATCTATAGGTACAAACATTCCACGCTCTATCAAAACAACCCAACCTTCGGAATTATCAAAAAATTTCAGACTTAAAACATCGTACTGATCTTTACCTCTATCCTGCAGTTGAATCATTGCATTGCAGTGTTGCGCAACCGAACCCCCACCAAAAACAGGAAATCTGGCATTTATATCGCGATTGTCAAATTCATTAATAAATCCAGAAGCTTCAAATATTGGCTCACTAAAAGTTAGATAAAAGTCGCCGTTAATCATTACCTTGCAAACACAAGGCACATCAGTTAAGCCAGCTGTTTTCTTAGCAAAGAAATTATCTGGAAGATTTATATTCAATCTCATAGACTCTTGGATCAATTTTGAGCAAAATAGATTACCAATAAAAATTATTAGCTCTAGCAAACTTACAGCTTTTAATTCTCGAACTCCCAAGAAAAATGCCGTGATAAAGCTTGAACCGATTCATCCCAGCTTGACCTTTGAGAATCTGCAACAATTTCAAATAGCTTTTTCTTTATAAGTTGAAAATCAAATTCTTCAACAAGAATCATATTTCTCAAAGAAAATATATGCTCAGCGGAAATTTTGTGCGAAAGCCATGCAACTGTACAAACGCCTACTTGAAATAAATGCGACCCATCTGAATCTTTTAGACCAATCGACAAAGTCAGCCAGAGGCAAAAATTACGTGGATTTTCAGGAATGAAACGATCAAGATCTATTGAACCAAAATCAATTCCTTTAATAATAATTTCATTCATCTAATCACCACATTTATGCTAGAAGAGTCGTGAACCGCAATTGAATTTAATCAATATATCTATGGATTTTTAATAATATATTCAGCAATCCACACAGGATCGTATCTGACATCAAGCCTCAATCGATTTAGTATTTCCGTCCATTCCCATGCAACATGCTCATATGTTCCGCGTCGGTCTTCGCCCGAATTTTCATATCGCCTTTTCATCTGGATATTTATTGAATGCCTCTTCGCAGCGAGCGCAGAAAATATTAAAGTAATCCTTATCAGCGTAACTCAGCTCAAGGCCTTCAATTCCCCATTCTTGGTAGCAAGCTTCTTGGCACACTAACTCCGGAGGTCTAAACACTGCCTTAGTACGATTAAATATATTATTAAAAACAAATCTATTTGTTATCCAAAATCTATTATCCAGATCAATGCTCTCATCAAAATTTGTCCATATATGCTGACTCATTTTCTTTGATCATTTAAAGCTTACGCACATTATAAAATTTCAATTTTCAGCTGAATCGCTTGAATTTTTCAAGGCAGTCAGTTCAATTTTTATCCAATCGACATGCTCTCTAATGACTTTCTTATAATTCACGTCGGAGTGGTAATCATGCTCAGGCAAATTATTTAAATGTATATTTATTGAAGATGGAACATCCGATGGCCATCCCCAGCTAGACCAAAATTCTGAAATTTTTATCAAACCATACACTGGAGAAGAATCTAGATCCTCAATGACTTCTTCCACGGCCACGGCGCGCCATATTCGCATTGCTCTTTCCATATTCAAACTCTGGACATTACAAATTTGCTCCAGCTGAGAAATTATTTCCGAAGTAGATAAATTTCTGCTGTCTGATAAATTAGCGATCAGATGGAACAAAGGATGGTCTATCGAAACTTCTTCAATTTTTAAAAGAGCATAATTTTCTACGCAAGAAGAAGGGAGACGGTCTAATTGACTAGGTATACCAACAACTCCTTGGCGCACTACGGCCCAATCAACTAAGCCGTATTTACTGATTCGTTCGTAAATAATTTTCATCATGGTTTTATCGGTATTCCGTTAATAGACCCATTTGCCACAAACATTCTATGAGTAACTCCACCCAAATTAGGATCGACTATCCACTCAAATCTTCCGGGAACACCATTATATGAGCCGCTGACTTGATATAAGAGAGAACCATTATTCAATGGAAACTTAGTCGCATCATTGGCATAATTATCAACAATATTTGGGAAACCATGCGCGACAGGATTATGAGGAAATTCTTGATTAGCATAAGGACCATTTGGTTTGGAGTCATATATTGGAATTGGTTTTCCGTTATCGTCGATAACTTGCTGGTTAGAGCGCTGATCAACTTTGTTTCCACTTCCTTTGCCTTTTCACCTTGCCCAACCCTCCTCTCATCCAATACATCATTATTTATTTCTCTTTCTTCAGCTCGTTGATTTGATTTATCCAAATTCGCATTAGGCGCCTTGTCATTCAGAACCGGTCCATTTGGATTTTCACGAATCCGACGCAGAGCTGCGATCTCATCTTCAACCTTGCTGGTGCTTCCGTTGTTAGCTACTGGAACTGCCGCATCCTCAACCTTGCTGGAGCTTCCATTGCTAGCTACTGGAGCTGCTCCCTCCTCAGCCACCTGAGCAGGCTTTTTGACACCGCCTTTGCCGGAAGAAGGCTTCCGATTGACAGCGCTCCCGAACATCATTGCATCAGCAAATTCGTTCCCTGAGGCGGCAGCCTGAAGCTGTTGATAAGCGTCTCAGTACTCGGTATTTTGCGTTTTATCGTACAAAAATGCGAGATTGCTTTTACCCAAGCTGGCTACCTACTTGATGTTGTTATCCGCAGCATCAATTTTCAGGCTGAGTTCAGCGCGTAAATATCATAGCATTCATAGCATATTGTTGTAATCGTACATATATTCCTCGTACTCGGAAGTGGTCCATATGTGACCGTCTAGCTTGTCAACCATTGCTAGACCTCCAGCGACGTCCCCCTGAAAAGAGTTAGGAACCAGATCAAAAACCCAAATAACAGGTGGCACCCTAAACTCATCAAATGAAAATTTAACGCTTGAGTTTAGTGAAGAGGCATACTTTTTAGCTAGACCTAAAGCGACCTCTCGCGCAATAGTGGCCCCATCTCTATAATCAACTGGGGCACTGAAACAGGTAATTCCCTCACGTCTTAAATCCAATATTACTGGGATTAATTTGACTCTATCTACATTTATACTTAAAAATCCTTCATAATATTTATTTTCGTCGAATACAAAATTTTTATCAAACAGGTTGATAAATCTCAATTTTTCATTTTTCACTGCACAACAAAGGTATATATCACATTTTTTCTGCACAATATACTCTCCAAAATCAATTTCATATCTAGGGACGAATCACAACACTCTTACCGGTGAGAACATTTCTTAAGGCTTCGGCAGGAATAGAATAGCTTGACCCTGTTCCCAGCGGCCAAGGGTCACGTATATTAGCCATCCCTCCCTTCACCGAGTCTACGACTATGGCATGAATCCCCCCGGTTTCAGTTCTTACGTTGACGATCACAGATGCTCCATTTCTTGCAGAAGCAGAGATAGATTCAACTGTCGAGAATGCAGAGTATTCTGCTTTGCCATTGAATCCTAGATTTTTCAACCCCGCTGGAATGTTTGCAAGCGAAGTTCCGCTGCTATCAGTCAATATGGCACTTCTGATATAGGCTTCAGGTGTATCTGCTAGATTAGCAGCCATTCTGCAACTAGCTGCCGCGCATGAGAAATCAAAAGATTGTCCTAAGGTAGGTCCAGTTGGCGTATAAGGAATGCGCTCTACATTTGTGAATAGTCCTTCACCGTTTCCAGCAACCTCTCGATTTACCACAATCTTGCCTGCACCTCTTGCTCCGGCAACGACCTGAATCGCCCCTCTCACTAGCCCGTAAAGCAAAAGGGCAGCTTCGTCTGGTCCAAATCCCGGAGAAAGCGCTTCTGCTTTTAATAAAGCCGAATGTTTAGCTGCGTTTAGGATTTCATCGTCACAGACCTGAGGGCCGGTACAACCAAGCGACTTCAACTCCCCTTCTAGATAACTAACGACTTGCCAACAATCTCCAGTGCAGTTCGCAGCTAAATTATTGATATCCTTATCTCGTGACGCATTTAAGTTGTTCCACTTGGCTAAGTCACTGCATGCACTATCGCTTCCACCGTTATAGCATTCGCTTTCTGATTCATTTCTCTTCTTACGCTCGTCGTGTTTAAGATAATTATTTTCAGTCGCATCCCTAGCCAACTGTCCGGATGCCGCCGTGGTCTGTGCATCACCACCAGCGGTGCGGCTCACCACGGTGCCCAGCACCGCAGAGCCCAACTTCATCAGCTCGTTGAACTCAGGTGTGCCTCTCACATAGCCTAAGTCCTCCAGATAATCGCCCATCACGCCCACGGCCAACTCATTCGCTGCGCCCGTCAGCAAGCCAACGCCTGCATTACCGCCGCCTAGCGCAACGACTGCCGCGCCCACCATGGCGTGCAATGCCACTTTCTCGGGTGCGCCGTCTTCCCATTTGCCTGCAGAGATATCCCCAACCGCGCCGGTGAGCACCGAGCCCACCTGGTTGGCGATCAGCAGGTTCTCCTGCGCCTCCCTCTGATTCGCCTCGATCTGCTGGGCTTGCACCAAGGTCAGGCGGTTGGTCAGGCCCTGGTCTGCCGTCTCCGGGTCGCGCTGCGTCAACGTGGCCACTGCCTGGGCACTGCTGCCATCGGCGTCTTGGCCGGTGATGGTGACCTTGCCGGGGCTGATAACGCTTTGGGTTTGGCTGCGGTCGCTGCCCGCTTCTGGCAGGCCAGCCAAGGCAGCGGTGCCGCCCAGCAGGTTGCTGGTGGCGTTGGCTGCAGCGGTGGCCAGCGCACTGCCGCCGCCATAGCTCAGGCCGATGCTGCTGGCGCTGACATGGGTGTCCTGCGTATTGGTCAGGTCGCTAAAGGTCAGGCTTTGTGTTTGCAGCTGGTTTTTGTCCGGCTCTGCAGTGCTGGTGATGGCGCCACCAATCAGGTGGGTGTTGCCGCCTACCTTGATGTCGTAGCCACCTTCACCGGCGGAGATACCGCTTTGCCCCACCGCGCTTTGGTAGTTGTGGTTCAGCTCGGTGCGGCTGACGTTGACGCTGCCGGTCACTGGGTTGCCATAGCAGATGGGCGGTATGCACAGGCTGACGTTAAAGCCCGAGCTGCTTTGCTGCATCTCGTAGGTGGTCTTGTCTTGCAAGGTTTCGATGGTGAGGTTGCCCCCCACATCGACCGACACTTGCTTGCCCGCCACTTGCGCGCCGCGCAGTTCCGTGTCGCCACCCGATTTGATGCTCAGGCGGTTGCCGGCAATGATTTGCGTGTTGTCGTTTACGGTCTCCGTGCCATTGCCACGGTTGCGCGATTGGCCGTAGTTGGCCTGGAAGCTCACCCCGCTTTGCTCGCCCAGCGCCACCGTTACACCCAGGCCGCCGCCCGAGCTGCTGCTGCTGCTTTGCACCGCTTGGGTGTTTTGAACGGCCAGCAGGTGGATGTTCTTGGCGGCATCGAGCGCAATGTTCTCTGCCTGCAGCTTGGCACCGTGGGTGGTGATGTCGCCTTCGTTGGCAGTGATGTCGATGTTGGACGCCTGGACGTTGGTGCCGCGCTGCGTGGTGCTGCTTTGGCTGCTGTCCTGGCGGCTTTCGCTATAGCTGAGCGAGACGCTCACGCCAAAGCGGGTGGCATTGGGATCGATCGCTTTGCCGTCGCCGCCCCTATCGATCACCGCTTGCGCGGCATCCCGCTCGCTGTTTGCGCCGTTCAAGCTGTACTTGTAGGCGTCATAACCAGCTTTGAGGGCGTTGGCCCCTGCCAGGCGCTCGGAGCCGCTGCGGGCGCTTTGCAGCGCTGCATCAGCCGTGTTGATGACCGCGCCCAGCATGCCCGCAGGGCGTGCGCCCACCACCAGGCTCTTGCTGCGCAGATGGTCTTCGCTCTCGTGCGTGGTCTCTACGGCCTGCAGGTCTACCGCATTGCCGCTGATGCTGACGCGCTCCTTGGCCAACAGGTCGGCGCCTTGGGTAGTCACATTGCCTTGGCCGGTGCCTTTGTACTGCTCGTCGGTGCCGGCGCGCAGGGTCAGGTTGCCTTCGTTGGCGCTCAACACGCTGGTGGTGCCTACGCCCAGCCGGTCCTTGCCGTTTTGATCGGTAGTCGTGTGGCTGAGCAGCGTGAAATTGGCAGACAAGCCTGGCAACAGGCCAATGCCGCTGCTACGGCTGCTCGATGTGTACTCACTGTTCTGGGTATCACGCGCAGCGGTGATGTTGATGTTGCGCCCGGCCTTGACATCGATGTCCCGGTCGGCAATCACCTGGCTCGCCTGGATGGTGGCATCGCGCCCGGCTTGCATCTGGATGTCGCCACCCTGGATGCGCGAGCCCACGTTGATGGTCTGGCTGGAGCTGCCCGTGCCCTTGGCGCTGCTGGTACCTACCGACACGCCAGACATGAAACTGGCTGACAGGCCCGAGCGCTTGTGCGTCTCTTCATGCGACTCTTGCAGGCTGCCCTGGCCGGGCACGATGAGGATGTCGCGGCCAGCGTTCAAGGTGGCCTTGTCGCTGGCACTGATGTCGGAGCCCTGGATCCTGATATCGCCGCTGCCCGCGACCAGCTTGCCGTCTTCGCCCACCTGGCCGGCTTGCAGCAGCACGTTCTTGCCGCTGACCTGCGAGCCGACCGTGGCGACGGTGTCGGTGATCGATTGCGAGGTACTGGTCTTCTTGCTCAAGAAGCCGCTGGTCTTTTTGTACTCGGCCTCAAACTCGTGGCTTTCAGTGTGCTGGTCCAGCACGTTGATGTTGTTTCCGGCAATCAGCGACACATCGCCCAGGGCCACCACGGTGGCACCCTTGAGGTTGATGTTGCCGTCGCCCGCGCTTCTGTCCACCACGGTGGGCTTCTTAGCAATCGGGTCGCCCGCCTCGCCAGTGCCGGTGCTGGGGTTTTCTGCCACAGGCTGGGGTTTGCCGGTGGCGCTGATGACGATGTTGCGCCCGGCGCTGATCTCGCCACCAGCCAAGGTTTCCTGGCTGGTTTGGCGTGCGTGGTCATAGCCCTTGCGGTGCGCCTCGTCGCTGGTGGTAACCCGCTCCTTGCTGGATTCGACCGTGACGTTGTTGCCCAGCAAGACCAGGTCTTGCTTGGCCGACACATTGGAGCCGATAACGTTCACATCGCCCTTGGCAACGATCTTGACGTCACCCTCGCTGCTCGATACCGCCGCGCTGTGCTGGGTGACTGCCGTGCTTTGGCTCGCCGTTTGGGTGATGACAAAGTTGCCTTGCTGGCCGCTGCTGGTGGTGGTGCTGGTCGCTTGCAGCGCCTGCAGATCCACCTTGCCGCTGGCCGATACGGTCACGCCCTGCTTGCCTTCAATCCGGCTACCCGCCAGCAGCACATTGCCACTGCCCTTGCTGGTATCGCCCTCGGCAGTATTGGCAATCACCGCCACCTTGCCGCCCGCCGTCACCGTGCCCCCACTGTAGCTTTCGCTGTTCGTGGTGCTGGTCTGGCTATCGGTCACGCGGCCGTCTACCGTGCGGCTTTGCGCCTGCTCGGTCACGGTGGTGTCGCGCGCGGCGCGCACCGTCACCTCGGCGCCTCGCAGCAGCACATCCTGGCCGGCGTTGATGCTGCCGCCGGTGATGGCGAGCTTGCCGCCGGCTGCAATGGCAACACTGCCGTCCGCACTGTCAATGGTGGTGCCCACGCTGGTGGTGGCAGTGCTGGCGCTGGTCTGGCGGCTGTCGATAACGGCGATGCCTTCTACAAAGGTATCGCTGCCCGTGGCGCTGTTGTTCCAGGCCTGGTACTCACGGCTGTTTTTATCGGCTTGGGTGGTCTGAGTCGTCTGCTTGACACCCAGGTTGACGTTGCCGCCTGCATTGATGCCCACGCCCTGTTTACCCACCACCTTGCTGGCGATCAGGTCCACATCGCCACCGGCATCCAGCACAAACTTGCCGGCATCGCTGATGAACTGGCCTTCGGTCGCCGAGATATTGCCATCCGCCTTCAAGAAGCCGCCGTTGCTGGCAACGATGCGGCCCCGGTTGTTGCTGATGTCGCCCTGGATGTCGGTGACCAGGGTGCCGGCCTGGATCAGGCCGTTGTCGTTGTTCAGGTACTTGCCGTTGAGGCTGGCGGTGCCGCCTGCGCTGATGCTGGCGCCAAAGTTGTCGATACCCTGCGCGGCATTGATGATCAGCTGGTTGGTGACATCGAGCCGGCCGTGGTTGATGAACTGGCCGCTCAGGTTGAGCTGCAGGTCATTGGCGCTGAGGCCGCCGGGCACCACGCGCAGCTGGCTCCAGTCGCTCCATTGGGGGCTAAAGCCCGCGCCCATCAGCACGGCCACCGCGCCTTGCGGGGTTTGGAAGATGGGGTCACGGAGGTTCAGGCCGCGCTCTGGCGTGGTGGGCGCGGGGCCATCCCCATTGCCTGCCACCGGCGTGCCGGCAGAGCCGGTATCGCCTGCGCCCGCGTTGTTGCCAGCGCCCGCACCTGCACCGCTGGTGTCAGTGCCCTCGCCATCGCTGTACTTGATGGCCTGGGCGTTCTCTACCGCCAGGGGCTTGATGACGCCGGTGGTCGTGCCTGAGCCCTCACCCGCCTGGGCATTGCCCGCATCCACCTGCGTGTTTTGCGCATCGGTGATCAGCGGCAAACCGGTAGCCGGGTCAATCGGTGGTTTGATGGTGATGTCACCACCGTTGATGATGAGGCTGTCGCCCACGATGGTGCCGATGTCCGGACCGGTCAAGGTCAGTTCGGTGGCACCACCGCTGGTATCTACGCGCGGCTTGGAGATAGAGGTGCCCGTCATCTGCACGGTATCGCCGTTGGCGTCCTGGCCCTCCCACACCACGGTCTGGTCGATGTTGAGCTGGTTGGCGGAGAAGGTACCGCTCACCTGCGCATCGGAGGCGATATTGTCCAGATGGCCCGTGAAGGTGCCGCCAATGTAGAGCTGCGCGCGGTTGGCCACATCGGTGTAGCTGATCACCTGCGCACCCGTCAGGCCCGCCGGTGGTGCATCCACTGCATAGGCGCCCTGGCTGATGTCTGGCGTACCTGCGCGGTCGCGCGTGCCCGTGGCTTCGTTGCGGATACTGCCATCGGCATTGCCGGCGATAGCCACCGTGCCCTGGTTGTGCAAGGTGCCGGTCCAGCGCACGTCCTGGCTGGCGACGTTCCAGCTTTCGCCCGCGCCCACGGAGATACCGCCCACGTTCAGGTCCAAGCTACCCAGGGCCACCAGCGCATTGCCGGCGGGGGCATAGGTGCCAGCCATCGTGAGGCTGGCATCTTGCAAGCTGCCCACGGTGCCGCCGGCGTTGCTGTAGCCGCCGGCCTGGATGTCGAGGTTTTCTCCGGCAATCACCACGCCGGTGGCGGCATTGCTGAAGCCTCCGGTGGTCTCGATGCTGATGGTGCTGGGGGGACCGTTTTGGCCGTAGACAATGCCCGCGTTGCTGAACGACTCGCCCTTGATGGCGATGTTCTCGGCCAGCAGCTTGCCGTCCTTACCGTTGGATACCGCTCCCGCTGCGGTCAAGGCCAGATCGCCGCTGGCGACGATGCTGCCCTGGTTGGCAATGGCGCCGCTGGTGGTGGTGATCTGCACATTGCCGGCCTGGGCCAGCAACGTGCCATCGTTGCTGACCGAGCCTGCGGTGATCTGCACGCTTTGGCCCAGCACCTTGCCTGCCACATCGGCGCTGGGCGCGGTGTTGGCAAAGGCGCCGGTGGTGGTGATCTGCACCGCATCGGCCGCTTGCAGCTGGCCGCTGTTTTGCAGCGATGCGCCAGTCACTGTCAGGTTACCGCCTGCCGAGATGATGCCCGAGACAGCTGCGCCGCCGGCACCGCCCGAGGTGTAGGGGTCGTTGGTGCTGCGCTCGTTGTTCAGCGCGCTGTTGATGGTGATGTCAGTGCCCGCATGGATGACACCTTGGTTGTGGGTGGTGCCCGTATTGATGCTGAGCGTGGTGCCGGCAGACACCGTGCCAGGCTTCTGGCTGTACTCATAGCTATCGGGGGTGCTGCAGCCACCGGGCAGCGCGCAGCTCTTGCTCTCTTGCAGGCGGTTCTCAAACGAGCCACCGCTGATCTGCATGGCACCCGATGACTGGATCTGGCCGCCATTGCTGATGCTGCCGCCCGAGATGGACACCGTGCCGCCCGTGATGCTGCCGTCATTGCTGGTATTGCCGCCGCCCACCGTGAGGCTGCTGCCCGCGCTGACAGCGCCGCTGTTGCTGAGCCCACCGCTGATGTCGATGCTGTTGGCAGTGATTTCGCCGGCATTGCTGGTGCTGCCCAGCGATGCGCTTTGCGCGCCGACTTTGCCGCTGTTGTCCAACGCGGCCATGGTCAGCGTGTTGGCGGCAATCTCCCCGCTGTTGCTGCTGCTGCCGGTCACGCCCAGCTGGTTTTGGATGTAGACGTTACCCTGGTTGGCCAGGCCTGCATCAATGCTGGCGTTCTGCGCCACCACGGTGCCGCTGTTGGACAGGGTGCCGCCTGCGTAGTGCAGGTCTTGCCCGGCCTGGATGGTGCCCGCCGATTGCGTGCCCGATGCCGATTGCAGGCGGATGTCCTGCGCAGCGCTCAAGGTGCCGCGCTGGCCCAGGCGCGTGCCGCCCGAGGCCTGCAGATCCAAAGTGCCAGCGGTGGCAATGCCGCCCTGGCTGGCCAGGTTGCTGTCGATATTGCGGGCGCGGATGCTGATGTCGCCCTGCGATTGCAGCGTGCCTTCGTTGACCAGATCGCCCGTCGTGTCGATATTCACCGCCTGGCCAAAGGTCATGTTGCCCTGGTTCAGGATGTGGCCGGTATCGGCCTTCAGATCGGCCTGGCCGAGCAGCAGACTGTCGCCCAGAAAGTTCAGATCCTTGTGCGCATGGCCGCTGAAGTCGCCAGCCACCTGCAGCTGGTCCTCAAAGCTGATGCTGCCTGCATTGCTGCTGGCTTGCAGGTTGCCCATGATGGCCGCAGGACCGGCAATAGCGATGTCTTGCTGCGCCTGCAAGCTGGCATCGCCTTGGGTGGCGAGTTGACCGCCGAGTGCAATGGCGCCGGCGCTGCTGCGCAAATCTACCGACTGGGCCAGCACATGGCCGCCCACCTGAATGCCTTGCTGCGCATCGACCAGGGCATGGCCCTGGGTGCCCAGCATGCCACCCACTTGCAGCGCGCCTGCCGTGCTGCTGATCTGCATGCCGTTGTTGGCCAGCAGATCGCCGCCTACTTGCAGGCCGCCTTGTGCATTGGCCACAAGCTGGTCGGTGACCTGCAGGTTGCCCGCCACGCGCTGCGCGCCTGCGCTTTGCAGTTGGGCGTTGCCGATGACCAGTGCATCGCCATCCACCACAATATCGCCACCGGCTTGCGCCTGCAGGCCCGCGCCTGCTGCCAGCGACCCGGCCTGGATGTTGCCACCCGCCAGCACATCGGCATGGCCTTGCACGGCCATCTCGCCGCTGACCGCATGGTCCTGGCCCGCACGGCCTACGTAGTCGCCACCGGTTTGCAGGCTGGCCAGTTGCACGGAGCCGTCCGCATCAATCGACGCCAAGGCGCCGCCCGCCACACCTGCCACCACCTGGCCGGCCGCAATATTGCCGCCTGCGCGCATATCCAATGCGCCAGCGGTGCCCACCTGGCCGCCCACGGTCGTGTTGCCCGCCACCGATTCGGTGGTGATGGCGCTGGCCATCAGGTTCTGGGCAATGCGAATGTCTTGCTGGGCTTGCAGCTGGGCTGCGCCAGTGACCTGCACATCTTGCACATCAATGTTGCCCGCAGCCAGGCTGGCGTTGCCACCCGATGCCACGGTGTTGGCAGTGAGACTGCCACCCACTTGGGCTTGCAGGCCTTGCTCGGCAATCAGGTCGCCGTTGATGCGGGTGTCGCCACCGCTTTGCAACGCCACCTGGCCTGCGGATTGCAAGGAGCCTGCCACCTGGGTAGCGCCTTCCGACTGCAGGGTGAGATCACTCACGGACGCGATGCCCGCGCCGCTGGTGATGTCGCCTGTGCTGGCCGTGATGGTGGCCGCTCCGCCCGATTGCAGACCCTGGCCCAAGGTGACGGTGCTGCCCTGCACGGTGGCGCCTTGCGCGCCATACACAGCGCCGCCTACATCGACCTTGCCGCCGGTGCTGGCCAAGCGGGCACTTCCGCCCGATGCCACTTCACCGGCAATGGCGATGTCGCCTGCGGCCTGGGTGTTGATATCGCCGTGGGCGAGCAGCGATTGGGCGCTGACACCAGCGTTTTGCGAGGTCAGCGTGGCGTTGCCGCCGGCACTGGCGCCACCAGCCACTTGCAGCGACTGCGCTGCGTTGAGGCTGAGGTTGCCGCCTGCCGAGGCATTGGCCAGTTGCACATCCGCCTGGCTGGATGCAACGGCCACGTTGCGGCCCGCACCCAGGTCGCCCGCGACATGGATGCGGTCTTGGGCGTTGACCGACAGATCGCGCGCTGCCAACAAGGACTGCGCCGTGACGGGGCCGGCCGTGGCGGTGATGGAGACATCGCCACCGGCCTGCACGTTTTGCACCTCGGTATGGGTCTGGCTTTGCAGGCTGACGGAGCCATTGGAGAACACATCTTGCGCGCTGATGCCGCCTTGGCTGCTGGAGAGCGCCACATTGCCGTTGGCACGCACCTCGCTGCCCAGCTGCAGCTGGTCAGTTGCAGCAATGGTGACGGCGCCTTGGCCCAGCACCGGGCCCGCCACGTTGACGTTGTGGCCCTGGATGCTGACGTTGTTGCCCTGCAGGCCTTGCGTGGCGCTGAAGTCGCCCTGTGCGCGCCAGTTTTGTGAGCCGGCCGAGTTGGCCTGCCCATTGAGCGTGATATTGCCGCCCGCGGTGCCATTGATACCGCCACCGGCAGTCAAGGTATTGCCCACCTGCAGGTGGTTGCCTGCATTCAGGTTGATGCTGCCGCCGCTATTGACGGTGTTGTTGATGGCGATGTCGCCACCCGCGTTGACGCCAAAGCCCCCGCCGGTGCTTACTGCGCCATCAAAGCGCGCATCACCGCCGGTGTTGAGCCCGAAGCTGCCCGAGACATTGACCTGGCCGGTGTTGTGGAAGGACTGGCTGACATTCAGATTCAAGTCACCACGCGCATTGAGGTTGCCGTCCGCGCCGCCCAGGTTCAATTGCTGGGCCGTCACATCCGTTTGGCCGGCGTCGATGTCGCCACCCAGGGTGACTTCGCCGCCATCGACCTGCAGGCGCTGGCCCACAGTGGTGTTGCCTTGCAGGTCGACGCTTTGCACGCCGGACAGCTGCATGTTCTGGCCCACGGTGAGTTCGCCGGAGCTGCGCACGTTGGACGCCGTGACCTGCGCATCGCGGTTGACCTGAACACGGCCGAACAGCGCAGCATCGCCCCCCGTCTGCATCTGCAGGTTGCCGCCAATGGTGGCGTCGCCCGCGATGGACGCGCCATCGCGCGCCTGGATGCTGACATCGCCACCGCCCTGGAAGGCGCCGGCCACGCTGACCGTGTTGCCGCGCAGCTGGGTGTTGCCCGCAATCTGGCTGGCCTCGGTGCGAGACTCGAGGCGCACCGCCTGCGCAGCCTGCACCTTCAGATCGCCTGCGGTGACCAGAGGGCCTTGGGCGCTGACGCTGCCCTGGCTGCTGCTCAGCGCAATCTGCTGGTTGCCCCGTGCTGGCCCGGCGAGCAAGACGCCTTCGTTACCGCTGACTTGCAGCTGCTCATTGGCCGCTACGTTGCCGCCTGCCACCACAAAGCCATCGGCATTGATGCGGATGTTGCGCGAGGCTGCGACATCGCCGGTGTTGATCCGGCCCGCGCTGCGGATGTCGACATCCTCCTGGTAGGCCAGCAGGGGGCCGCGCAGGTTGACACCCATGCCGGCATCGGTGGAGACCACGGTGATGCGGCCAGCCGTCATCGCACCCAGGGCGCTGGCATCAATGGCCACGGTGGTGCCTGGTGCGGCAGCGGTGCCAGCGATCAATGCATTGGCATCGGCCGTCTGCGTGGCGGCGTTGGGCGATTTGCCGGCCCTCAGGTTGATGCTGGAGAGTCCCGGGTTCAGGTAGTGCGCGCGCAAAGGTCCGTTGATGCGCAGCAGCTCGCCCACCAGATCGATCTGGCCGACGGTGCCTTCCACACCCCGCCCATCGATGCTGACCTGGCCGCCTTGCACGTTGTAGCCAATGCCCGAGGCCAGATCAAAATTGCTGGAGGCGCCGTTGACATCCTGCAAGGTGATGCTGCCGGTGCTGAACGAGAGGCGCGGTGTATTGACGACACCGCAGCCATTGCAGCTGATGCCGCTGGGATTGGCGATGATCACCGCCGCAGGGTTGCCGAACACTTCGACGGTGCCGTTGATCTGGCTGGGGCTGCCTTGGACCGTGACCTCGTTGACGATGGTGTTGGCCGTGCCATTGCTCAAATTTGGGTTGGCGCCCGCCCTGCCACCCAGCAGCGGCGTGCCGCCAATCTGGCTGTTGTTGAGCACCACACCGGCTTGCGGCACATCAAAGCGCTGGTACTGGTTGAGTGACAGGCCGGCCGCATTGGGCGTGGTGATGTTGATGAGGGACGCACCGCTGGACAGCGACTCGACACCGGGCTGAAACGCCATGGGCGCGCGCGGATCGGCAATTGGCGCCATCGCAGGAAGGGCAGGCGCAGGCGGCTGCGGTGGTGTTTGCGCATACGCGGGCGAGAGCACACCCAGGCTGGCTTGCGTCAGCACATGGGCCCACATCACCGTGGCAGCAATGCGCTTCTTGCCCCGGTCGCTGAAGACCCGAGTGGCCTGGGCCTTTTGCTGCTCGTTCTTGTTTCTCTCACTCATCACCACACTCCTGTCGCCAAAGGCGCTGCGGCACAGCCACTGCGCCTTGGTTCACATCTGTATCGGTAGTCGTAGGCCCAGGGGGCCGCTACGCTAAAACTGGTAGGTCAGGCTGGCGTTCACGCGCCAGCCTTGTTTTTCATAGCCATCGGGGGAGCGCAAGGCCCGGCCCAACTGCAGGTCGGCAAAGGCGCCCTGGTAGGCAATGCGTGCGCCCGCGCCCAAGCCCGCGATGCTTCTGGATCGCTTGTCAGAGACGGTGCGCAGAATCGCCGCATCGGCAAACACATAGGGCTCATAGCGGGCACTGCCCCACAGCGGCTGGGTCTTGGCCAAGGCCAGCTCATTGCGCCAGACCAGGCCCTGGTCGCCGCCCAGGAAAGATTCGGGATAGGCGCGCACGCTGGAGACGCCGCCGGCAAACAATTGCTCGGACGAGTACAGCGGCTGGTGGCTCCACAGCGCGCTGATGCGGCTGCGGTAGACCAGTCGCTCTGCTACTGGCCGGTCAAGCGACACGGCGGCATCGAGCTTGCTGAACTGGTAGCGTGCTGCCTCTTTGGGCAGGTCGTCGGCGTCTTTGTCCGCGCCCAGGATGGGCAGGCCGCGCGAGAAGCCGACATCGACCGTCCATTGCCCGGCGCCCAGCGCGGTATCGAAACGGGTCAGGCGGTTGACGCCCACCCGCAGGCTGGTCTGCGCTTGCGGGGTCAGCGCAAAGTTGTTCACCTCGCGCGTCGATTCGCGTTTGGACAGCGAGATATCGAGCGCGGTTTTGCTGTTCTGGTCGCGCGCCAGCAGGCGGTTGAGCGACAGCGAGAAGTTCTTGGATCGGCCATACACCAGCGCGGTATCGCCGATGAGGTTCTGGTACTCCGAGATCGAGGCCACGGCCGAGACGGTGTTGTAGCCCCAGGGCACCGATACCAGGCCATAGATCGCATTGGTCTCCTGGCTGGACGTGAGGCCCAAGGTGATGGACTCCATCAGGCCCAGCACATTGCCCAGGTCCACACCGGCCTGGATACGCGCCCGGCCCGTGTTGCTGGAGCCCTGGTTGTCGATGCCCAGGTTGTAGCGGGCCACCGGCCCTTCCTTGTTGACGAACTCCACGATGGAGCCGCCATTGGTTTGGCCCGGCTTGATGAGCACCTGCACGTTGTTGCGGCGCAGGCGGTTGAACTGGTCGACGGCCTGCTCGATATCGCGCAGGCGCAAGACATCGCCCTCTTGCATGGGCATGGCCAGCCAGGCACCGACACCGGTGGCTGGCGCGCCGTTGAAGACGATGGCCTCGATGCGCCCGGCGACGATGGTGATGGACAGCACACCTTCCTTGAGGTTCTGCCCCCCCACGTAGGCACGCGATGTGGTGTAGCCCGCCTGGATCAGCGCCTTGTTGATGCGGTCCAGCAGCACATTGATGTGCTCGACGGCCAGCGCATGGTCCAAGAAGGGCTGGGTGATGCGGTCAAAGTCGCGCGCGTTCAGCAAGCTGCTGTCGCCGGTCGCCTGGATGCGCTGGATGTCAAAGCTCGGCCCGGTGGTGGGGATACCGGCCGGAAAGGCGTTGTCATCTGCGGCGGGCGCCGTGGGCTGGCTGTCCTGCTGGATCTTGCCGGCAGCGTTCTGCTCCAGCAGCTCTTGGCGCAGCCGCTCCTGCTGCTCGCGCAGCAGCTGGTCATTGGGGTCGCGCACGGGGTTGTTTTGCGCCGCTGCCGACAGGCAGACCAGGCCGAGCACGGTGCCCAGCAGCGCATGCTTGCCCAGCGCAGGCAGGGGAGGGTTGTTGCGCATCATCACCACCAGAAAATGCCGAGGTGGTCTTCAATGCGGACCGGGTCGCGGTGCGGTGTGCGCAGCACTTCGATCTCGCCGTCAATGCCTTCCTGGGCCACAAAGCTGCCGCCATCCTGGCGGGCTGCACCTTGCAGCAGCAGCCGACCTTGCTGGGCGGTAAAGCTGCCGCCCTGGTCGGTGGCATAGATCTGCGCCCAGGTATCGCCAAACAGCGCCTTGAGGCCCCGATCCCGCAGAATGACGGTATGCACCGGCTTGGCGCGCGCGATGATGCTGGGGGCCACCACCTGCATGCCCTGGCCGGCATAGACCAGGCCGCCATGGTTGAGCACGGTGCCAGCGGCTTCCATGGTCAGGCCCGTGGCCGCCATGATCTGGCCGCCCACCAGGCGCTCGGTGCTGTTGGCCCGGGTTTTGCAGATGAACAGGAAGCAACGCCGGCTGTAGTCATAGCCGCCTACGCTCAGTGCCTCGTTATGGATGTCGGTCTGCGATTTGATCTTGACGCTGCCGGCGTTGGAGAACACAAAGCCGCCCGTGTTGCTGAACGACTGGCCCTGTACGCTGAGATCACCCTGCGCCACCCAGTAGCCCTGGTGGTTCTCATCGGCCAGGCGGCCCTGGTCGGCGCTGTAGCTGGTGCGGCGGTTCAGCCCACCGGAGGATTCCCACTGCGATGCCTCGCCGGCGATATGGGCGCTTTGGTTGGAGATGGCGCCGGTGCTGACCAGATCCAGATTCAGGTTGCTGATGATGCGGGCGTTGGTGGAGGTAATGCCCCCGGCACCGGCTTCGAGCTTGACCGAATCACCCTTGCCAAAAATAACCGTGGTTTTGTCTGCGCCGACGGGGCTGCGGTTCTCAATGGCGTCGCCCGCCTTCAGGTAAACCGCATAGGGGGTTTCGTCCGAGATACGCTGGGTGCCGGCAATCTCGCCATCGATATTGCGGATGGATTGCTCCGCCTCCAGGCGGGTTTGCAAACCGGCCGACACCAGGCTTTGGCGCTCGGCAGAGCCTTGCAGATGGATATTGGCGGCATTGATCTGGATGGAGCCCTGTGCAGTGATCTGGCCCCCCATTTGCACCACATCGCCGGTGGATGACAGGGTAAATCCGCCGGCCGAGGCCACCATTTCCCCCTCATTGCGCACGCCGGCGCCTTTGTCGGTCACCAGAATATGAATCTGGCCGGCGGTGACTTTGGAGCCTGCACCGACGGTAATCGCGACCTCGTTGCTTTGGGCCTGGCCGGGCTTGTAGTACACCCAGGGCGTCAGGTTATCGACAGGCGACGCGGCGGTATCAAAACTGGCGCTGGAGTCGCCCGCCACCATGCGGATATGGGCGCTCGACGATGTGAATTCATTCGTCAGCGGGCCATCGACCTGGATGCTTTTGGCGATCAGCTCCAGCCGGATCAGGTTGCCGGCCATGCCTTCATCACCAATGTGGATGCGGCCTTGGTTAGTGCTCACATCCACATAGCGCTGCACCTGGCCTTCGCTTTGCTGCTGGTCACGCAGGCTCAACGCGCCGGTGGTCAGCGCCACGCTGCCGAAGTTGGAGAAGTTGGCGCCGTTGACCGAGATACCGTTCTGGTTGGCCAGAATCAGGTTGGCGCGGGGGCCCACCACATCCATATCGCCCTGAATGCGCGATGGCGCGGCCGAGAACACCTCAGCCACAATCGTGCGCGCATTGGCCTGTTCGTTCTGAAATGACAAACCGGGTCTGCCCACGTCGAACTGCTGAAAGCCGTTGTAGGACACGCCGTTTTCCGAGGCATTGGGCGTGACATGGGCACGCCCTGCCGCATCGATATGGACTTGGGGGCCACTGGTGGCATGGGGCACCACGGACGTGGCAACCCCTTGGGCGTAGCAAGACTGAATGGCTGCCAACAGCAAGCCGAGCTGCAGGCAATAACGCGAACGCATGGAATATCCTGTGTTGAAAGTTTTAACCTATGCACAAATTCGCGCTAATCTTAACCACTCACACCCATTTAAATGTCAACAATTCGGGATTATGGGGTTGACAGTTCAAATTAATCATTATTTGTTGTCTGGCTGCATCAAATAACATTATTTGAATAAACAAATTACTAATGTTGTGGTTTGCATTTATTGGATATTCAATAGGCTAATTGAACTCAAGAATATTCATGCGATTCGATTTACATAATTGTGGTCAGCCATAACGCTGGAGACCTGGTGGCACACGATGCGCGTGGCATTACTCAGCGCTCAGACCAGCGCTTCATCCCAGCGCCCTGGTAAGACGGCCCCCAGCGCTACACTCAGCCACCATGCCAGCCTCTCAGCCCAGCCGCCTGTCCATCCGCGCTCTGCAAAGCCCCATCAGCGGGCCCTGCTCGCTGGAGTTGGGCGCAGGCGAATGCATCGCCGTCATGGGGGCATCGGGGGCGGGTAAATCGGTGTTGTTGCGGCTGATTGCCGACCTGGATCCGGGCAGTGGCGAGGTGCTGCTCAACGGCCAGCCACGCAGCACCTTCAGTGGGCCTGCGTGGCGCCAGCAGGTGATGTACCTGGCAGCGGAGCCGGCCTGGTGGGGGCCGTCGGTGATGGAGCATTTCCCGCAGGGTTCGCAATCGGCGCTGCTGGAGATGGCCAGCGAACTGGGGCTGCGCCAGGGGTTCATCGGTATTCCGCTGGCCCAGCTATCCACGGGCGAGCGCCAGCGCCTGGCCTTGCTGCGCGGACTGCTGCGCCAGCCCCAGGTGCTGCTGCTTGATGAGCCCACGGCTGCGCTCGATGACACGTCTGTCGCTGCGGTGGAGCAATTGCTGCAGCGCTGCCAGCAGCAGGGCTTGAGCCTGCTGTGGGTGACCCATTCGCAGGCCCAGGCGGCCCGCGTCGGCCAGCGCTGCATGCAACTGGTAGACCACCAGCTGCTGCCGATGGAGGCTGCGCAATGAACCCGGCCATCCATCTGCAGCCCAGCGATCTGTTGGTGGGCGCGGCGCTGGTGCTGGCCGCTACTGCCGCATCCTGGGCGATGCGCCTGCAGCTGCAGCGCCAGGTGCTGTGGGCATCGCTGCGCATGGGGGTGCAGCTGCTGCTGGTGGGCTATGTGCTGCGGCTGGTGTTCCAGCAGGCGCACCCGGGCACCACCTTGGTCGTGGTGCTGGTGATGGTGGCCGCTGCCGCGCGCGAGGTCGCGGTGCGGCCGCACCAGCGCCTGTCTGGCGGGGGCAACTACCGCATTGCGGGCCTGGTGGTCGCGCTGTCGAGCCTGTCGACCGTGGTGCTGGCGCTGATGACCGCCGTGCGGCCCGACCCCTGGTTTGATGCGCGCTATGCGATTCCGCTGATGGGCATTGTGCTGGGCAGCGTGCTCAATGCCGCCAGCCTGGGGCTGGACAGTTTCTTTGACGGCGTGCGCACCGGCCGCGCCGCCATCGAGGCCCAGCTGGCACTGGGTACTCCCTTGCGCCGGGCGATGGCGCCGCACACCCGTGCGGCCATCCGCCGGGGGCTGATCCCCATCATCAACCAGATGTCGGCCGCCGGGCTGATCACTCTGCCGGGCATTATGACCGGCCAGATCCTGGGTGGCATGGACCCGCTGGAAGCCGCCAAATACCAGATTCTGCTATTGCTGCTGCTGACCTTTGCCGGCGCGCTGGCCGCGGCCGGCAGCGTGCTGCTGGCCGCCCGGGCGCTGGGTGATGAGCGCCAGCGCCTGCGGCTGGACCGGCTGAACGCCACACGCTGATCGGTTTTGCTATGGGCTGGCTCCATTCATAGAATGGGCAAGCACATCTGGGAGAGCAGCCATGGCAGAGCGCAACAAGGACAACCTGGTGGATGAGCTGGTCGGCTACGACCCGCTGGGCAGCGATCCGGCCTTGCAGGCCGCCCTGACGCGTGCACAGGCCCTTGCCTGGCTGCCGGGCCTGCAGCAGCATGCGCGCACCGTGGGCAGCGCGGCCTTTGCGCAGTGGGCCGACCAGGCCAACCGCCACCCGCCGCAGTTGCAGCAGTGGGATGCACGGGGCCGGCGCATCGACCAGGTGGAGTTTCACCCCGCATGGCACCAGGTGCTGGCGCATTACCGCGCGCAGCAACTGATCGACATGCCGTTTGCTGGCGCACCGGAAGATGCAGCCAGCGGCCGCTGGACAGCCTGGGCCGCCGGCTTTTACCTGCATGGCCAGGCGGAGGCGGGCAGCCTCTGCCCCGCAACGATGACGACGGCAGCCATCCCGGTGCTGCGCAAGGAGCCCGCATTGTGGGCACAGATCGCGCGCGGCATCAGCAGCGCCGAGCATGACGCGCGTGATGCACCGGTGGCAGACAAAACAGCTTTGTGGGTGGGCATGGGCATGACCGAGAAGCAAGGCGGATCGGATGTGCGCAGCAACACCACCGTGGCCTACCCGCTGGATGCCGCAGGCGGCGGGCGCGGCGCCGCCTACCGGCTGCAGGGCCATAAATGGTTTTACTCGGTGCCGACGGCCGATGCGCACCTGGTGGTGGCACGCATGGCCAGCAGCGCGCACGACGCCCATGCGCTGCAGGCACCGCTGGCCTGCTTCTGGGTGCCGCGCTGGCGGCCCGATGGCAGGCGCAACAGCGTGCTGGTGCAGCGCCTCAAGGACAAGGTGGGCAACCGCAGCAATGCCAGCAGCGAGGTGCTGTTTGACGACGCCTATGGCGTACTCGTGGGTGAGGAAGGCCGGGGCATTGCCACCATCATGGAGATGGCCACCATCACGCGGCTGTGCTGCGTGCTGGGCAGCAGCGCGCTGCTGCGCCAGGCCACCGTGCAGGCCCTGTGGTCTGCCCGGCACCGCCAGGCCTTTGGTGCGGCCTTGGTGGCGCAGCCGCTGATGCAATCGGTGCTGGCCGATCTGGCGCTGGAGAGCGAAGCGGCGCTGCTGCTGGCCATGCGGCTGGCACAGGCCTTTGAAGACAGCAGCGCCCCAGGCCAGACCACGGCGCTGGCCTGGCAGCGCATCATGACACCGGCGGCCAAGTTCTGGGTCTGCAAACGCGCCATTGCCTGCAGCGCCGAGGCGATGGAAGTGCTGGGAGGCAACGGCTACACCGAGAGCTCGGCGCTGGCCCGCATCTACCGCGAAGCGCCCGTCAATTCGATCTGGGAGGGCTCAGGCAATGTGATGTGCCTGGATGTGCTCAAGGCGCTGCAGCGCGAGCCCGCGTTGCGTGATGCACTGTGGCAGGACCTGCAGCGCATGGCAGCGGATGACCTGGCGATGGCGCAAGCGCTGCAGCGCCTGCACACCCAGTGGCAGGCGATGGCGCAGGATGCCTGGGCGCAGCAGGCGCAGGCGCGCCAATGGGTGCAGCAGCTGGTGCTGGTGGCGCAGGCGGGCCTGATGCGGCAGCACGCCGCGCCCGCGCATGCCGATGCCTTTGTGGCCAGCCGCCTGGGGCCGCATGCCCACCTGGGCGTGATGGGTGCTTTTCCCCTTGCCAAGGCCCAAATCAGCGCTATCCTCGGCGCCAGTCTGCAGTTGCAACATTGACCGGAAAGTAGCCATGGCCGTCAGCGTGTTTGATTTGTTCAAGATCGGTATCGGGCCCAGCAGTTCGCACACCGTCGGCCCGATGCGCGCCGCGCACGCCTTTGTGCAGCGCCTGCAGCGCCAGGGGGCGCTGGCACAGGTGGCCCGCCTGCGCTGCCAGCTGTTTGGCTCGCTGGGCGCTACCGGTATCGGCCACGCTAGCGACCGCGCCGTGATCCTCGGGCTGGCCGGCCATGCACCCGATACGGTCGATGTGAACGCCGTCGATGCCATCATTGCCGAGGTCAACAATAGCCAGCAGCTGCTGCTCAACGGTGAGCAGCGCATCGTGTTCGACCCCGCCACCGACCTGCTCCTGATTGGCGCGGTGAGCCTGCCTTTCCACCCCAACGGCATGCGCTTTGAGGCCTGGGATGCCCAGCATGAACTGGTTGATGCGCAAGCCTACTACTCGGTGGGCGGCGGCTTTATCGTCAGCGAAGAAGCGGCCCACGATGCCGAGCGCCAGCAAGCGATTGCACCTGATACCGATGTGCTGCCCCTGCCCTTTCACAGCGCCGCGCAGCTGCTGCAACTGGCGCATGACCACCAGCAGCCCATTGCGCAGATCATGCGCACCAATGAGCGCCACTGGCGCAGCGATGCCGACATCGACAGCGGCCTGCGCAAGATCTGGCAGGCGATGCAGGACTGCGTGCAACGCGGCTGCAGCACGCAAGGCCGCCTGCCTGGTGGACTGAACGTGAAGCGCCGCGCCGCAGGCTTTTACGAAGGCCTGACCCAGCATGCGAACACCGATCCGCTGGAGGTGATTGACTGGGTGAACCTGTTTGCGCTGGCCGTGAATGAAGAAAACGCTGCCGGTGGCCGCGTGGTGACCGCCCCCACCAATGGCGCCGCCGGCATCGTGCCGGCCGTGCTGCACTATTACTGGCGCTTTGTACCCGGCGCTACCGAGGCCGGGGTGGTGGACTTTTTGCTGACCGCCGGCGCGATCGGCATTCTGTACAAGGAGAACGCCTCGATCTCCGGCGCCGAAGTGGGTTGCCAGGGCGAGGTGGGCGTGGCCTGCTCGATGGCGGCCGCCGGCCTGTGCGCCGTGCTGGGCGGCACACCCGCGCAGGTGGAGAACGCCGCCGAGATCGGCATGGAGCACCACCTGGGCCTCACCTGCGATCCGGTCGCCGGCCTGGTGCAGGTGCCCTGCATCGAGCGCAATGCACTGGCCGCCGTCAAGGCCATCAATGCAGCGCGCATGGCGCTGCGCGGCGACGGCTCGCACATCGTCAGCCTGGACAAGGTGATTGCAACGATGCGCGCCACCGGCGCCGACATGATGAGCAAGTACAAGGAAACCTCGCTCGGCGGCCTGGCGGTGCACATCGTCGAATGCTGAGGGCGCTGGACGCAAGCCCAACCTGGGTGACAAGCAGGGCGGCTTGCGGCGGCCAGAGGGTCCCTGGGTTAAAACGCAAGGCCTACAATCGCGCCATGGCTATGCATTTTGACTTGGTGGATCTGCGCCTGATGGTGCATGTGGCAGACGCGAACAGCATGACGCGGGGGGCCGAGCTGTCGTTCATCTCGCTCCCGGCGGCCAGCACCCGCATCAAGAACCTCGAAGAGAGCATGGGTGTCAAGCTGCTCTACCGCACCAGCCAGGGCGTCACCTTGACCTTGCCGGGCCAGGCCTTTGTGCAGCATGCCCGCACGGTGCTGGGCCAGATCGAGCACCTGCGCGGCGACATGCAGGAGTACGCACGCGGCATCAAGGGCCATGTGCGGGTGTTTGCCAACACCACGGCGCTGGGCGAGTTTCTGCCTCCGGTGCTGCGCGCCTATCTGCGCAAGCACCCGGATGTGGACATCGACCTGCGCGAGCGCCTGTCCAACGACATCATCCGTGCCGTCGGCGAAGGCCAGACCGATATCGGCATCGTCGCCGGCCAGGTGCGCACCGAAAGCCTGGTCGCCATGCCCTACCGCAGCGACCGCCTGGTGCTCGTCGTCTATGCCGACCATGCCCTCGCCCGCCGCAAGTCCGTGGCCTTTGGCGATACCTTGGAATACGACTACATCGGCCTGCACGAATCCAGCGCCATCCATGCGTTCCTGCGCCAGCACAGTGACCTGCTGCACCGCCCGATCAAGCAACGCATCCAGGTGGGCAATTTTGAAGCCGCCTGCCGCATGATCGAGGCGGGCGTAGGCATCGGCATCCTGCCCGAATCCGCCGCCCGCCGCCATGCGCGCAGCATGGACATCCGCATCATCAGCATCTCGGACGAATGGTCCAACCGCGAGATGCAGATCGTCGTGCGCAACCTCGAATCCCTGCCCTCCTTCGCCCGCGAGCTGGTGGAGCTGCTGGTCGAAGACGGCGCCAGCTGCGACGACGGCCTGGGTGAGGCGGACGGCGATGGCGAGCAGGTGCCAACGAGTAATTGAGCGGCAACTAGGCCAGATCCGGAGCGCCTCAAGGCCGATTTTCGAGACAGGTCAGCCGCTTGGTTTGACAGCGACCCGGGCATCCTTTATGATTGAAAACAATAGCTTGAACCGCCCATCACTACGGTAATGGACCGATGGGATAGCAGCGGTACGAAAGTACCGTAAAGCAACAGCACAGCGAAGTAAACAGCTGTTCTCCGCCGCGCAAGCGGTCCCCTCAGGGGTTAAAGCGAACTTCGCGACTTTTTTGAAGGGGCCTCAGTGGCCCCTTCACCCTTTCTAGAACCTCTTCCGCTTATTGCGACCTTTAGCAGTGATCCCCTTGTTGAGGGGCTCCCACCTTTCTCCGAGCATCTGTCCGAAGAAGCGACTGCCCTGCCCCACCGGGTTCGGAATTCCTTCCATGGCCGCATAGGCTGATTCGACGGTGACCAAGATGGTTTTGGGGCGGCCCGGGTCCTCCACTTTCTTGGCATGCATGAAGATGAAGTAAGACACGGTCTCGCTACATCCATTCCGATTACCAAGGACGTTATCCACGCAGAAGAAGTTCTCATGGCGGCTCTTGGTCACGATGCTGTTATTGGCGATCAGTTGATCGATCATGCCCGCGATGCCCTTGGACAGCGCATACCGCTCCAGATCAAATATGCGTGGCCTTGGCATCTCTTTGGAGCCGTCAGGGACCGCAAGACCTTCAGGAGCCATCTCACCCTCCCGTAGTCCACGCGAATAGCAATGGCAAGAGAAGCGGAAGTCAACATCTACCAGCTTCGTCTTGCCGCCGGACAATGCGAGCATTATTTTTCGCCGTATAGGCACCAGATGGCTAGGGCAGATCTCCTGCCCGTCGATAAAAACCGGGGGGTGGTACATCTCGTTGTTATGGCCCCTGCAAGCGAGCGCCTCCAAGCTTCAAGTCTTGGTGTGAGCAGCATGCGAAACCGCAAGTTCCACTAAGCGCTGATTCCTACATCGCTATACAGATCGTTAGCTACTCAGGCCCACCAAAGCTGCCACAAAGCTCACCCCAGCGCCCCGCCTCAACCGGCGCGTCATGCAGGCGGTAGGCAGCCGGCTTGTGCAGCGCTATGCTGTGGCATCCCTGTTGTTGAGCCTGGACACCCCATGACTGCTATCTGGAAAAAGCCCATCTCGCTGGACGCGCTGCGTGACAAAGCGCGCCATACGGCGATTGAACACCTGGGCATCGAATACCTGGAAATTGGCGATGACTACCTGGTGGGCCGTGTGCCGGTGGACCACCGCACGCACCAGCCCTTTGGCCTGCTGCATGGCGGCATCAGCGTGGTGCTGGCAGAGACCCTGGGCTCCGTCGGTGCGCTGTTCTCTTCGCCGGCAGGCTGGCACTGTGTCGGCCTCGATATCAATGCCAACCATATCCGGGGCGTGAAGAGCGGCTGGGTCACCGGCACGGCCAAGCCGGTGCATATCGGCCGCATGACCCAGGTCTGGCAGATCGAGATGGTCAACGACGAGGGCAAACTGACTTGCGTTTCGCGCATCACGATGGCGATGCTCGAAAACGCGGAATGATTCAGTCGCCGTAGGCCACGCGCGCCAATGCCTGGGCCAGCTCCCAGGCCGGGTCGATCAGCGGCAGGCCTTGCACGCTGTCGGCGCCGGGCAGGGCCAGCGGTATTTCGGTGCAGCCCATGATCAGGGGCACATCGCCATGGCGGGCGCGCATGGCCTGGGCCACAGCGGCAAAATCGGCGCGCGCCTGGTCCATGCGGTCGGCCTTCACACCCTGGTAGATGCCGCGCATCAGCTGCTCGCGCTCAGCCTCTTGCGGCAGGTGTACGGTGATGCCGCAGGCGGCCAGCGCCTGGTCATACAGGCCAATGCGGTAGGTGCCTTGCGTGGCTAGCAGCATGCAAGACGGCTGGCCTTGCTGCTGCAGCCCCTCGGCCACGACGCGCGCGATATGCAGCAGCTGCAGCTGCGGGTAGGTCTGCTGCAGGCGCCCATGCCAGGCATGGGCGGTATTGCAGGCCACGGCCACCGCCTGGGCACCGACGGACTGGAGCTTGTCCAGGCCCTGGCACATCATCGCGAAGGGGTCTTCTGCGGTCTCGGGCGCCAACAGCGCTGCGCTGCGGTCCGGTATGGGCAACTGGGCCAGCCAGTGCTCGGGGTAGCCCTGGTCGGTAACGGGTGCGCCGCTTGCGCGCACATGGTCTGCGCAGGCCTGTACAAACAGGCGCACAAAATCAGCGCCTGCTGCCGGGCCCATGCCGCCCAGAATGCCTACGGTGTGAAGCTTCATGCCGAACTCCAGAGAAAATGAAAAATGGCCCGTTGCCGGGCCATTGCAGTGCGTGCCTTGCACGACACGGGATTGTCCATCAGATCGCAGGCTTGTCGCTTTGCGCGGTCAGATTGTCCTGCAGTTCCTTGTTCATCGGCAGGCCCAGCGCTTGGTTCTTCGGAGGGATGGGCTGCAGGAACCACTTGTCGTACAGCTTGGTGAACTCGCCCGACTTCATCATGCCGCCGATGACGCCATCGACGATCTTCTTGAACGGTGCATCGCCCTTGGGCAGCATGCAGGCATAGGGCTCGACTTGCAGTGCGTCGGCCACCACTTCGTAGGCCGCTGGGTCCTTGGAGTTGGCCTTGAGGCCGAACAGCAGGATGTCGTCCATCGCAAAGCCGGCTGCGCGGTCGTTTTCCATCAGCAGGAAGCCGTCGGCATGGTCCTTGGCCAGGGTGATGTTGATGTCCAGCTTCTGGTCGGCGCTGTACTTGCGCACCACAGGCAGGTTGGTGGTGCCGGTGGTGATCGCCAGGGTCTTGCCCTTCAGATCAGCCCAGTTCTTGATGCCCGCGCTCTTCTTCACGGCCACGCGGGTGCCGGTGTAGAAGTAGTTGATCGCGAAATCCACGTCCTTGTTGCGGGCGCTGTTGTTGGTGGTGGAGCCGCATTCGAGCACCACGGTGCCGTTCTGGATCAGCGGAATGCGGTTGGCCGAGGTGACGGGTTGCCACTTGACCTTCAGGTCGGGCTTGCCGATTTCCTTGCGCACAGCGTCTGCCACGGCGTTGGAGATGTCCACCGAGAAGCCGATGGCGTTCTGGCCACCGGAGAGGTAGCTGAACGGCACCGAGGATTCACGGTAGGCGAACGTGATTTCGCCCGAATCCTTGGCCTTGGCCAGCACATCGGCAAAGGCCGAGGGCAGGCAGGCGATGGCGGCTGCAGCACAGACCAGCGACTTAACAAACTTCATCGGGAACCTCCTTGAATCAAACAATAGGAACAGTGTAGAAACCAGCACTTTGTTTCAACAATGCCTTTTTGGGACAGGCCCATAACGCTTGGTTATGGTGCATGGCATACCGCACAGAGGCGGAACCGCTGTACCTATAAGCAAATGGCATGCCTGTTGCCCATTTTGCTATGCGACAGGCGGATTTCAAGCGCCTATATTTAAGGGTTTTCAGGGGGTGTTCCATGCAGGTTTGCATTCTGGGTGCGGGGATTGTGGGTTTGGCTGCCGCCTATGAGCTGACCCAGGCCGGGCACCAGGTGACGGTGGTTGACAAGGCCTCCCATGCGGGCAGTGGCACCAGCAAGGGCAATGGTGCGCAGCTGAGCTACAGCTATGTGCAGCCGCTGGCCGACCCTGCGATCTGGAAGCAGCTGCCCAAGCTGCTGTTCAGCAGCGATTCGCCGCTCAAGTTCCGCCTGCAGGCCGATCCCCAGCAGTGGAAATGGGGCCTGGCCTTTCTGGGCGCCTGCAATGCCGACCGCTCCGCCGCCAGCACCCGCGCCTTGCTGCAACTGGCTGCGGTCAGCCGCCAGCGTTTTGAGGCCATGCAGACCCAGGTCGGGGGCGACTGGGACTACAGCACCACCGGCAAGCTGGTGCTCTACCCCAGCGATGCGGCCGTGCAATCGGCGCGCCACCAGGTCGATGTGCAAAGCCAGCTGGGCAGCGCGCCGCAGCGCATCGTCGGCCCCGACGAAGCGGTGGCGCTCGAGCCCGCGCTGGCCGCTTACCGCAGCCAGTTTGCCGGCGCCGTGCACACGCCCAGCGAGTGCGCCGCCGATTGCTACCAGGTTTGCCGCCAGCTCGAAGACTGGCTGCGCCAAAAGGGCGTGAAGTTCATCATGGACACGCCCATCCGGCGCCTGCGGCGCGAAGGAGGCAAGATCGTCGCGCTGCAGACCGCGCACGGCGAGATCGAGGCCGAGCACTTCATGGTCGCGCTGGGCGTGGACAGCGTGGCGCTGTGCAAGCCGCTGGGCGTGGATCTGCCGGTCTACCCGCTCAAGGGCTACAGCATCACGTTGGACGTGGCCGCAGCAGGCCGCAAGGCACCGGCGGTGAGCATCACCGACAGCGCCCGCAAGGTGGTGTTTGCGCGCATTGGCCAGCGCCTGCGCGTGGCCGGCATGGTGGAGCTGGTGGGCCACGACCTGCGCATTCCGCAGGACAAGATCCGCAGCCTCTGTGCGTCCACCGAAGCGGTGTTTCCCGGTTGCAGCGATTACATCAACGTCCAGCCCTGGGCCGGCCTGCGCCCTGCCACGCCGACGGCCGTGCCGATTGCCAAGTCGGCCGGTGCCAGCAACCTCTGGATCAACACCGGCCATGGCGCGCTGGGCTTTACGTTAGCGTTTGGCACCGCTGCACAGCTGGCCTACGACATCGGCCAGACCGCCTAAGCCGCAAATCCGCCTACAGCTGCGCCGCCAGCACCTTCTGCATCTCGCGCGTGATGGCCTTGACCAGCAAGGACTGCGGCTGCGAGACCGCGCGGATCGCATTGACCGGCACCTGCAGGCCCGGCGCCAAAGGCAGCACATCGACCTTGCTGTGGTCCGCCGACAAAGCGGTGCAGCCATCGACCATCGCGACGCCCAAACCATGGTGGGCCATCGCCAGCGCCGTGTGGTAGGTCTGCACCGTCACAAAGTGGTCCAGCCCGGCGCTCGATTCGCGGGTCAGCTGGCTCAGCAGCATGCCGACGGGGTCCTGCGCATCCAGGCTGATGGTGGGCACGCCCGTCAGGTCCTCGAGCGAGAGGCTGCCCGCGCGCAGCTTGAAGGGCGGCAGCATGCCCTTGGGCACCACGCAGACCATGGGCACGCGCGCCAGGCTCTCCTGCTGCAGGCTGGCCTGCTGCACATTGCTCAGCACAAAGCCGACATCGGCCTCCTGCATCATCAGCGCCGAGACGATCTGCGGCGAATGCAGCGACTGCAGGCTGACGCTGACATGCGGGTGCTTCTGCTTGAACTGCGCCAGCGCCCGGGGCAGTACCTCATGGCTCAGCGCCAGCACGCTGGCAATGCGCAGCTCGTCGCCGTCGCGGCCCTTGCGCAGGCTGTCGGCCAGGCGCTGCACCTCTTCGAGCTGGGCAAACAGCTTTTCCATATGCGGCAGCAAGGCCAGCGCCTCGCTGGTCGGCGCCAAGCGGCCCTTGCTGCGCTGGAACAGCGCAAAGCCCAGCTGCAGCTCGGCATGCTGCAAAGTGCGGCTGACGGCCGGCTGCGAGATGTTGATAAGGCGCGCCGCAGCGCTGACGCTGCCGGTGTGCATCACGGCGTTGAAGACTTCGATATGGCGCAGGCGCATGGGCGGGGCCTCGCGGGTCAGCGGCCAGCGCCGATGTTGCTGCCGCCAGGGCCATCTTCTGCCTGCATGCGCGCCAGCCGCGCGCTCTTCCAGTACACATCGTCACCGCCATCGACACGGTTGAGCACACGGGCCAGCACAAACAGCAGGTCGGACAGGCGGTTGAGGTACTGGCGCGGCGCGGGGCGCATGGCCTCGCCCTGCTCCAGCGCCACCACCATGCGCTCGGCGCGGCGCGCCACGGTGCGGCAGACATGGGATTGCGCCGCAGCGCGCGTGCCTGCGGGCAGGATGAATTCGGCCAGGCGCGGCAGCTGCGCGTTGTAGTGCGCCAGTGCGGTATCGAGCTGCAGCAATGCATCGTCCTTGAGCAGTTCGTAGCCGGGCATGGACAGCTCACCGCCCAGGTTGAACAGCTGGTGCTGGATGTCGATCAGCAGCTCACGCACATCGGCGGGCAGGGGCTCGCACAGCAGCAGCCCGATGTGGGAGTTGAGCTCGTCGACATCGCCCATCGCCTGCGGGCGGCCGCTGGCTTTGGAGACACGGCTGTTGTCGCCCAGGCCGGTGCTGCCATCGTCACCGGTTCTGGTCGCAATTTGGGAGAGACGGTTGCCCATGGGTAATCCTTGTAAAGCGGCTGTGAATCTCCGCCTATTTTCTGTTACCGGCGCGGTAAATATGTAGCCGAGGCAACACTAAGCAAAAATGATAGCAAACAGCGCCGATTCCGGGTTCAATAGAGCCATGTCTGAATGACGAAAGGATCTACAGATGTCTGGCAAGTTTTTCGCCCACCCCTTTGACGCCCGCAGCGTGATGCTGTTTGCATCGATTGCGGTCACATCGGCGATGGCCAGTGCCCAGCCGCTGAGCAGCAGCCAGCAGCGCATCGGCCAGGCTGCCAGCGGCAGCCGCATTATCCAGGTGGACCGCCAACTGGGCACCCATGACCCGCGCCGCCACCAGGCGCGCCAGCCGGTCAAAAAGTCTCTCTGACCAGCGTCCCCCGCTGGGTCTCCCGAACTCTCCCTCTCCCCGCTACGGCGGGGTTTTTTCATGGCCGGCTGCAGCACAGCGGACAGCGCTGAAAGGCGGGCGGTGCTATTCTTGGCTCCCGCCCTGGAGAACCCCCATGAACGCGCCCACCTCCTCCCACATCCTGGCTGCTGCGCAGCGCCCTATTCCCGATGCCTTCATGGCAGCGCTCAGTGCCCGTTTTGGCAGCCAGTGCGTGACCTCGCAGGCCGTGCGCGAGCAGCATGGCCGCGACGAAGGCTCGATCACCGCGCCGCCACCGGCCGCCGTGGTCTATGCCGAATCCACGCAGGACGTGCAGGATGCCGTGACGCTGTGCCACCAGTACGAGGTGCCCGTCATTGCCTACGGCGCCGGCTCCTCGCTGGAAGGCCATCTGCTGGCCGTGCAAGGCGGCATCAGCATCGATGTGGGGCGCATGAACCGGGTGCTGTCGATCGACACCGAGGACCTGACCATCACCGTGCAGCCGGGCATCACCCGCAAGCAGCTCAACGAAGCGATCAAGGACACGGGCTTCTTCTTCCCGATCGACCCGGGCGCTGACGCCTCCATTGGCGGCATGGCATCGACCCGCGCCAGCGGCACCAATGCCGTGCGCTACGGCACCATGCGTGAGAACGTGCTGGCGCTGGAGGTGGTGACCGCCAACGGCCAGGTGATCCGCACCGGCAACCGCGCCAAGAAAAGCGCGGCCGGCTACGACCTGACACGGCTGATGGTGGGCAGCGAAGGCACCTTGGGCATCTTTACCGAGATCAGCCTGCGCATCTACCCGCTGCCCGAGGCGGTGAGCGCCGCCATCTGCTCGTTCCCAACCATTGAAGCGGCCGTGCGCACCGTCATCGAGACCATCCAGATGGGCATTCCGATTGCGCGCGTGGAGCTGATCGATGTGAATGCGGTGCGCATGGTCAATGCCTACAGCAAGCTCGATCTGCGCGAGGAACCGATGCTGCTGATGGAGTTCCATGGCTCGCCCACCGGCGTCAAGGAACAGGCCGAGATGGTGCAGGAGCTGGCCAGCGAACATGGCGGCAATGCCTTTGAATGGGCCGAGCGCCCGGAAGACCGCACGCGCCTTTTCACCGCCCGCCACAATGCCTACTTTGCAGCCGTCTCCAGCGTGCCGGGCTGCCGCTGCATCACCACCGATACCTGCGTGCCCATCAGCCGCCTGGCCGATGCGCTGCTGCAGTGCGTGACCGAGGCCGATGCCAGCGGCATCCCCTACTTTCTGGTCGGCCACGTGGGTGACGGCAACTTCCACTTCGGCTACCTGATCGACCCGGACAACGATGCCCAGCGCACCCAGGCCGAGCAGCTCAACCACCAACTGGTGCAGCGCGCCATTGCGCTGGGGGGCACCTGCACCGGCGAGCACGGCATTGGCGTACACAAGCAGGGCTTTTTACTGGAAGAAGCCGGCGAAGGCGCCGTCGCGATGATGCGCGCCATCAAGCAGGCGCTGGACCCGAAGAACATCCTGAACCCGGGCAAGATCTTCCAGCTGGGCTGATCGCCGGGATCCACCAAGCCAAAGGCCCGCGCCACCAAGCGGTTGCGCGGGCCTTTTAACGCCTTCTGGCGGGATTTTTGCAGCTGCCGAAGGGGAAGACCTAAGCAGGCACCACAGCAGCCTTCTGCTTGCGCGCGGCGACCCCGGCGCCGACAAAGCCGGCGGAGACCACGCTCAGCACCATGCCCACGGCCGCGCCAAAGAACACACCGGCATTCATCTGGTGGTCCAGCATGTAGCCAAACACCGGGGCGGCCAGGCAAAAGCCCAGGTCCAGGCCCGAGTACACGGTGCCATAGACCCGGCCGGTGGCGCCCGGTGGCGCAGCGCGCTTGACCAGCATGTCCCGCGAAGGGCCGGCCAGGCCGGTGCCGATACCGGCGAGCGCCGCCACGCCCAAGGCCACATAGCCGGGCAGCCAGCCGGTGCCCACCAGCGCCAGCAAGATGCCGGAGAACAGCAGGCAGGCGGAGATGACTTTCTCCAGCCGCTCCACCCGGCCCACCAGAAAACCGCCCAGCACCATGCCGGCGGCGCCAAACAGCATATAGCCCGTCACCACATAGGCGGTGATGCTGGCAGGCAGGCCGTAGATCTGCTGCAATGCGGGGCTGGAGAAGGACTGGATGGCGCTCATCGCGCAGGTGGTCCAGAAAAAGAAGGAGAAGCACAGCCAGACCGATGGCAGCTTCAGAAAGGCCATCGGGTGCTCCTGCGGGGCGGCGGCCGCACCGGCGGCCTTGGGCGCAGCGCCAGCCAGGCTGACGCGGTCATCGAGCGCATCGCGGTTGATGACCATGATGGCCAGGATGATGGCCGCCAGTGCAGCGCCGCAGAGGCAGGCCATGCGCCAGGAGCCGGTGGCCGAGGTGATGCCGGCCATGAACACCGGTGCAGCCGCCCAACCCAGGTTGCCCGAGAGCCCATGCACCGAAAAGCCATGGCCCAGGCGCTGGGGCGAGAGGCGCTTGTTGAGGATGGTGAAATCCACCGGGTGGAAGGGCGCATTGCCCAGGCCGGCAAAAATGGCGGCCAGCATCAGCTGCGCATAGCTGTTGGCGGTGCCGGCAATGACACCGGCCACCGCAAAGCTGCTGAGCGCGGCAAACATGATGGGGCGGGCGCCAAAGCGGTCGACCACAAAGCCGGCCAGCGCCTGGCCCACGCCCGAGACGATGAAAAAGGCCGACACCAGCACGCTGAGCTCGGAATAGCTGAAGCCGAAGTCCGCAATCAACCAGGGAAACAGCGGCGGCAGCAGCAGGTGGAAGAAGTGCGAGGAGCCATGGGCCAGGCCCACCAGGCCGATGGTGCGCGAATCCTGCCGCAGGCTGCCCAAGGCGCTCGGGTCGGGTGCGCCGGGGTCCGGTGCGGCGGTCGATGTTGTTGTGCTGGTTGTCATGGCAGCGATGTTAGCCAAAGCCCTGTCGGCATGTATGCGACAGAAGGACGATTACTATCGCCAATGTGCCAAGCTGCTGTGCCTGGCACGTTTGCCCTTGCCCACCGCGAACCGCCTTGCGCCCTGCCGCCATGACTTCTGCCGTGACTGCCACCCCGCCCCCACCGGCACGCATTGCCGCCGGAGGCGACGCTGCCAGCGCCCGCCGTGCCTGGCTGTATGTGGACTCGCTCACCCCGCATCTGTTTGTGCCCACCGCCGAGCGGCCGGTGCGCGCCAAGCTGCGTGAGCTCAGCGGCGACACCCGGGTGCTGCCCCACCAGCATGCCTGGGCGCAGCTGGCCATCTCGGTCACCGGCACCGTGCACCTGCGCGTGCCGTCGGCCACCTTTGTGGTGCCGCCCCGGCGCGCGCTGTGGATTCCGCCTGGCGTCGAGCATGCGGTGACCCTGGTGGAGACGGCCGAGCTGCGCACCCTCTACATCTACCAGGCCGAGGGCCAGTGCGGCCCGGGCCCGGGCGACAGCGCCTCCAATCTGTGGCGGCGCTGCCGCGTGCTGGAAGTCTCGGAGCTGATGCGCGCCCTGGTCTGCGACCTGCCCACCGAACCGGATGGCGGGCCTGCGCCCAGCGCCGCGCAACTGGCGCGCGAGCGCCATGTGAGCGCGCTGCTGCTCGATGAGCTGCGCCAGGCCACCCAGCTCGATCTGCGGGTGGACATGCCGCGCGACAAGCGCCTGCACAGCCTGTGCCAGGCGGTGCTGGACGACCCGCTGGCCCATGACAGCCTGCAGGCCTTTGCGCACAACAGCGGCGCCAGCCCCCGCACCATTGCGCGCCTGTTCCGCCAGGAGCTGGGCTGCACCTACCTGCAGTGGCGCCAGCAGGTCATTCTGGCCAAGGCGGTGGAGCTGGGTGCCAGCGGCCTGGCCATTGGCCAGATTGCCGCCGAGCTGGGCTACACCCCCAGTGCCTTCAGTGCGATGGTGCAGCGCGCCTGCGGTCTGTCGCCGGTACGTTTTCTGGGTATGCAAACCCGCTAGGAATCTGTTCTCCCCCGTCTCGTCTCCAACCTCTGTCATTGCCCCACCATGCCCCTGCACAGCTACGAACCCCGCCAAGGCCACCGCCTGCCCCATGACCCGTTCAACGCCATCGTCGGCCCGCGCCCGATCGGCTGGATCTCCAGCATCAGCAGCAGCGGAGTGCTGAACCTGGCGCCCTACAGCTTCTTCAATGCCTTCAACTATGTGCCGCCCATCGTCGGCTTCGCCAGTGTGGGCCGCAAGGACAGCCTGAACAACATCGAGGCCACCGGCGAATTTGTGTGGAACCTGGCGAGCGAATCGCTGGCCGAGGCGATGAACCAGAGCTGCGCAGCCGTCGGCCCCGAGGTCAATGAGTTCGAACTGGCGGGCCTGGCCACCGAACCCTCGCACCTGGTGCGCCCACCGCGCGTGCAAGCCAGCCTGGTGACGATGGAATGCCGCTGCACCCAGATCGTGCAGCTGCAGACCGCGCAAGGCACGCAGGTGCCTACCTGGCTGGTGCTGGGCGAGGTGGTCAAGGTGCACATCGACGAGCAGCTGTTGCAGGACGGCATCTACCAGACGGCAGCGGGCAAGCCGCTGCTGCGCGGCGGCGGGCCGGGCGACTATTTCACGATCAGCGAGGCCGGCAAGTTCGTGATGCGCCGGCCCACGTGATGCGGCAGGCCGGCCTCAGTCGGAGCGCATGCCAGTCGCTGCCGCAAAGCTGCCCAGTGACCAGCCCTGGCCGAGCAGAAACATGCGGGTGCTGAGCGGATCGAGCCGCTCGGGTGCAATGCGGTCGCCCAGGTACTGCATCTTCTTGTTGGTGATATCGACATAGCCCAGGCGGTGGCTGGCCGAGAGCTTGTGCCACAGCGCATGCGCACCGGGCGACTGGCGCGCGCCGGTGACCAGGCACAGGCCTGCATCGAGCGCCCAGCGGTAAATGCAGGAGGCCAGGCCCTTGCGCTGGTAGGCGGGGTCAAAGCGGCTGTGCGGGCCGCGTATGTAGCGGTCGGCGCGCCTGTCCAGCTCGATCAGGCGGTTGAAGACGGTAAAGCCCGCAATGCGGTGCTCCAGCTGGTCTTCGACATAGACATAGAACTCGCCATCGGCGCTGCGGTAGCGGATCGCGAAACGGGGGTCGGACAAAGGGATTTCGGGCAGGCCATGGAGCCTGTCGCCGGGGGTGTGGATGCGATCGTGGATGGAGGCGCATTCGCCTTCGAGTTGCTGGGGTGGAATCGGGCTCACATCGATGCGCAACTCCACCGGCCGGTACAGCCAGGATGCCCAGAAGGGCGGTATCGCGAGGTTCATCAAAAACTCCTGCAGTGGAAAACCCGGCAGGTTAGCCCCGCCTCCATTTCGCACGCAAAGAGTGCGATATGCGGCTGCCTCCGACGCGCGCAAAAAAGCCCGCCTGGTTGCCCAGGCGGGCTGTCAAAGTGCAAGGCCTTGCGGCTTATTGCACACCCAATGTCATCGACGAAGTGGCACGGTTGCCAATCGCCACCGCAGACGAGCGGTTGCCCGATACATTGATGCCGCTGGTGCTTGGCACACCCGAGGCGCTGTAGCTGCCGCTCACCACCGCACTCACGTTGCCGCTGTTGACCTGTGTGGAGGTCAGCACCGCACTGGCCATCTGCTGGCCGGGCAGCGCCGAGACGTTCACCACGTTGTCTGCGTTGTTGCCTACGGCTGTGGCGCTGGCGGTGTTGCCGCTCAGATTGAGCGAGCTGCCACGGGTGAAGGCATCGGCGTTCAGGCTTGCGGTGGCGACCACATTGCCGCTGTTGGTCTGCGCATTGAGCAGGCCCACGGCCGATCCGCTGTTGAGCGCCGTGCCTGCACCTGCTTGCACGCTGTTGAGCGAGGTGTTGCCTGCAGCCACTGCCAGCGCCTGGTTGCCGGTGGTGGTGATGTTGCCATCGAGGCGGTTGGCCGCAGTGCCTTGCATCTGCAGGCTGGCGGTAGAAGCCACGGCACCGGAATTACCCTGCACATTGCCCAGCAAGACGGCCTGGTCGCTCGCAAGCGTGCCGGCTGTCACGGTCAGCTGGTTGTTGGCCACGTTGGCACGGGCCAGGCTGCTGGCCTGGTTGCCAGTGATGGTGGTGTTGCCGCTGGGATCGGTGACCACGCTGCGGCCACTGAGGATCTGCATCTCGGTGGTGGCCGTGGTGTCACCTGCCGACAATTGCAGGTTGCCCAACAGGTTGGGCTGGGTGCCGGCCGCACTCAAGGTGCTGGTGGCCTGGATGTCCAGCGCATTGGTTGCCTGGTTCTGGCTGGCATTGGCGCTGAACTGGTTGCCGCTCACCACCAGTTCATGGCCGCCTGCGCGCGTGGTGACAGGTGTCAGGTTGCTCGTACCCTCAACGCCCAGGTTGACCTTGGTCAGTGCGCTTGCATTGCCCGATTGCACGGCCTGCACATTGAACAGGTAGGCTGCCGAGTTGCCATCGATGCGGCTGCCAGAGAGCGCGACCTGGTTGTCCGCCTGGTTGATGATCGCGTCCGATCCGCCCACATTACCGCTGACCGTGAGGCTGGAACCCGAGGCCGTATTGGCGCGCAGACCGATCAGCATGGGGACCGGATCGGGAGAAGGGCTCAGGCTGGTGAGCCCGGCGACCGTGGCGCTGACATCGCCTGAGCCATGGCCCTGCTGGTTGATGACCGCAGCGGCAGCGTCTGTCACGCCGTTGGTGGCATTGACACGGGCCAGGTTACTGGCCTTCTGGCTGGCAGCGTTGGCGTTGAACTGGTTGCCGCTGACCACCAAGGTGGCATTGCTGGCGCTGGTGGTAGTTGCGCCCACCAGGTTGGATCCGGTGCTAGCCTGGACCTCGCCCGTCGCATGGCCCTGCGTGTTGGTCACCAGCGCGGACGATTGCGTCACCGCATTATCGGCACCGAGCTGGGCGTCGTTGGTGGCGGAGGCTGCCGTCGCTTCGGAACTGAGCTGGTTGCCGCTCACCGTCAGGCTGGTGCCAGACAGACTGGTGGAGCTGCTGCCGATGCGCGCAACGCTGGCACTGGCCGAAACGGCACCACCCATGTTCAGCTGGGTGTTGGACGTGGTGGCCTGGCTGTCAGCGATGTTGCTGGCGCCGGCACGGGTCTGGTTGCTGGCGCTGGAGCCCTGGGCCTGGGCCTGTACCAGGTTGCCGCTGACGCTCAGGGTGTCATTGGTGCTGTCCAGGGTCTGCACGCCCAGCGATCCCACATTGGCACCAGCTGTGACAACGGGCGAGCTCAGGGTTTGGGAATTCGTAGTCTCCAACGCCGCACCGCTGATGGAGCCTGCAGCCGCCACGGCCGTGCGGTTGCTGCCGCTATTGCCATCGGCTTGGGCGCTGACGCTGTTACCGGCGACGCTGTAGCTGTTGTTGGCCGAGCCAGGCTTCTGGTTGTCGATGCCCAGCGTGGTTGCCGAGCCTGAGGCGATGACAACACCGCTATTGGCCTGGGTCGCCATGGTGCCCAAAACCGTATTGGGCACCTGCACCACGTCACCGGATGACGTGATCTGCAGGGTACTGGTCTGCTGGTTGCCGCCAGCGGAGGCTTGCACCTGGTTGCCGCTCACGCTCAGCGTGCTGTCCGTCATGGGCTGGTTGGGGGTGCCCTGAACCCGGATACCCAGCATATTACCGACCGAGCTGATGCCGAAAACGTTGCCCTCGGCCACTTGGTCAACGCTGCTGCTGGCATCGGCCCCCACATTGACGCTGCTGCCCTGCACCTGGATACCTGCCTGGGTGGTATTGGCCTGCGCGCTGGCATCGATCTTGTTGCCCGAGACGCTCAGCCTCAGGTTGTCCATGGCATTGGCGGGGTTGGCACCACCGGTCTGGTTCAGGCGGATACCCACCTGGTTCAGCGTAGTGATGGCTGTCACCGCGCCGGTTGCCGCCTGGCCTTGGGTGACGGTAGCCGTCGCCGGGGTGTTCATGTCAACCGCCGTGCCGGTGATCTGCATGGTGCCCACTGCCGTGCTGCCGATCGCCGCTGCGCTGGCTTCGTTGTTACTCACGCTGGCAGTATCACCATCGTGGTTGCCGACCACATTGGCGGCATTGACGCCGACCGTGCCCGAGGTGATGCTGCTGACGGTGCTATTGACCTGCTGGGCAATGTCCACCGTTGGCTGCGCTGGTAGCTGGTTGTTGATGGTCAGGGCAGCAGCGGCACCGGTATCGAGCCGGTGCTGGTTGCCAATAGCCAGCGCATCCACGCCATTGCCATTCACCACACCGTTGCCGGGGAAGGTGGTGTACTGCGCATTGCTGTTGTTTTGTGCGTTAACGACCCCATTGCTGGTCTGGTTGGTTGTGGGCCCGGTCACCGGAAGGGTGCCGTTGCTCTGCGCCAGCGCCACGCCCGAGGTGGCGGCGATCAATGCGGCCGCAGCGGCCAGTGGAGCCAGGCGTGCCCGGCGAAGAGAGGTTGGGTGCTTGTGGGACATGACTGTCTCCTAGTCGTACAGGGAGGAACACTAGACGTGATTTGGGTGTTTTATGCTCTTAGTGCCCGTCTATAAAGCGCTATAAGCTATTGAATGAGTAGCTGCAGGAACGATGCTGCTCAAGGCTTGATCTGCAGGCGGGCCAGCAGGCGGTAGCCGGCGCCGTAGCGGTGCACCGTGGTGTCACCGGGCGCAGGCCGCCACTGCAGCTGCACCTGGCTGGGGGGAATGCCGTGCTGGGCCAGTTCGGCACGCAAGGACTGCAGGCGTTCGTCGGTCAGTGCATCGCGGCGAGCGGGGTTCTGGTCGTTCTCGTTCTCCCGCGCCAGCAGCGCCATCCGCACACCCTGGCCGGCGCGCAGGCGGGTCGCCACGGTCTCTGCGGCGGTGGCCGATTGCTGGGCAATGCGGGTGTTGTTCTCTTCAAAGACCACATCCAGCGAGGTCATCGCAGCAGCCGTCTTCTCGGGCATGGCCGGGGTGGCCGCAGCAGCAGGAGTGGCGGCCGCTGCAGGCGCAGCGGCAGCTGCCGCGGTGTCGGCAGGCATCGGTGCTGGGGGTACTGCGGCGGGCTCGCCAGCCGCCGTCCTGGCGCCTTCCATGCAAGGGCCTGCCGGGGTTTGCGTCACGGTGCTGATCAGCTCCAGCACGCCCTGCTCCAACGTGGTGCGCACGCCCAGTTGCACGGGCTCCAGGTCCTTGCTGCCGGCGTTGATGTCGAACAGGTTGCTGCCGAAGAAGCGGAAGATGCCCGCACCGATCTCGCGGCCCACGATCTGCTTTTGCAGGCTGACGGCCCGCACCACGCGCAAGGTCTTGGTCTCGACGATGCGCAGGTCGGCCCCGACATTCATCGTGAAGACACGGAAGCGCGGTCCGATCTGGTTGACCTGGGCTTCGATGCCGCCGGACTGGATGTTGTAGTTCACCTCGGTCAGGCCACCGATGATGTAGTAGTCGGAACGGAGGATGGAGCCGCCGTAGTACGGCAGCCAGGGCACCGCGCGCTGGCCCTTCTCATCGGCCAACGCGTGCTGGTTGCCATCGCCCAGTTGGCGCCGGTCGGTGTAGGCCAGCTCCAGCTCGGCCACGCGGGTGTCGAAGCGCTCGCGCACATCGATGGCGCCGCCGAGCTTGCCGAGCGCCGAATAGACCATCAAGGACCCGCCTTGGGTGACGACATTGCCATCGCCCTGCGAGTACTTGCCGGTGTAGTCCTTGATGTCACCGACAGCAATGGACAGCGGTGCGCGGCCACTGCGCTGCTCGACGATGCGGTGCGACAGGCAGGCAAAGCTGTTGTCCAGCGGGGTGCCGTTGTGGCGTGGGCCGGGGCCTTGCATCACGGGCGCTTCGTCATCGGCCATGCGCACCTGCTGGTAGGCGGGCAGCGCGCAGCCGCTCAGCAGCAAAGTTGCGGCCAGGGCCGAGGCGGTCAGCGTGCGGCGGCGCAACGGGCTGATCGTGGACAGGGGGGAAAGGTTCAATGCGTGCATGGGGTCCTCCGTCCGCGCTTAGTTGATGGCGCCACTGGCACCGAACTGGCAGGCCGAGCTGCCGCTCACGTTGGTGCTTTGGTTGCCGCTGTTGTTCTGCGCGACCTGCATGTCCTGCTGGCCATGGGCGTTTTCGCTGTTGATGGGCGCCATCGTGGTGCTCGATGGGCTGCCCTGCACGCCGCTGCTGATGGCGCCGGTGTTGCTTTGGTTGTTGTTGGCCACACCACCACGGCCCAGGTTGTCGCTGCTTTCGCTGGCGCTGCCGGTGCTCGAAGCGCTGTTGCCGGCCGATGCATCGGTCTGCGGCGACGCGACCTGGTTGGCCTGGTCGGCCGAACTGCTGTTACCGGCGGCGGTGGGCTGGAAATTGCAGTTCACCTGGCGCTCGATGTTGGTGATGTAGGTGCTTTTGAAGGCGTCGTAGTAGCCGCCTTTTTTCTTCTCGATCAGGTCGTTGGTGAGGGCCCGGTTGGCCCGGTCGGCGCTGGTCTGGAACTGCCAGGGCACGGATTCGCCGAGCCAGCCTTGTGCGTGGCTGGAAGCGGCCGCCGTCAGCAGGGCAGCGGCGAGGTAGATGGCGCTGTGTTTCATGTCGTCCTCACAGTTGGGTGTTGTGCTGTTCATGGGCAAAACAGATGGAGCGACGACAGGCATCCCATGGCGGCCAGCCATCGCATGGGAAGGATGTTCGGCTGACCGTAAGTAATTGTAAATAGACCAGATGTACTAGCTCAGGGGCTGAAAAATGACCAAAATCCGCGCCGGAACTCAGGCCGTATTTGGAATTTAATTCATTAAAATCATAAAGATGCAGTTTATCCATGCTGCCCCAGCTGCTGGCATCACGGCTTCGGTCGAGGCACTAGTGCATTTGGACTATTGGTCGCTTTAGTAAATAGATGTAAGGTACGGTCCATGACGACCTGCCTCGCCGATGCCGCAAGAAGGAGACTGCGGATATGACACTTCCTCTCCCGTCACTGATGCTGGTGGACGACCATCCCCTCTTCCGCCAGGGCCTGCGCATGATGCTGTCGAGCAGCAACATGCTGCAGGCCGACATCCATGAGGCCGGTTCGGTCACCGATGCCGTGGCGCAAGCGCACTGGGTCAACCTGGTGATGCTGGACATCAGCATGCCCGGCTGCGACGGGCTCGAAGGCATCGGCCAGATCCGCAAGCGCTGGCCCGGTGCCTATGTGGTGATGCTCTCCGGCCATGACCACCCCGAGCTGATGCGCGATGCCGTGCGCCAGGGCGCCTCGGGCTTCATCTCCAAGGCGCTGGAGCCCGAGGCCATCTGCGCCCAGGTGCAGCACTGGCTGCTGCGCAGCCTGGGCATGGAGCAGAACATCCACAAGGCCAGCGGCCGCAGCCTGGAGCCGGTCTCGAAACCCAGCGCCGAGGTGCTGCCGCTGCGCCAGTACGAGGTGCTCAAGATGCTGGCCAAGGGTTTCAGCAACAAGGCCATTGCCAAGCATTTCGGTTTGAGCGAACACACGATCCGCAACCAGGTGGCGTCCATCCTCAAGCACCTGGGGGCCGATACGCGGACCCAGGCGGTGCTGGTGGCGCAGCGCAACGGCATCCTGCCCGCCACGGCCATCAAATAAAGCTGCCGCTGTCGCCGCCCAAGCGCCAGCGCCATGCCACTTGCCGGCCCCTTGCCAGGCAGGTGTACAACCAGGAAGCCATGATGGACACAGGCCCCCAAGACAAGCCCCAGTGGATGCGCTGGGCGCTGGCCGTTTTGCTGCTCTGCTGCCTGGTGGGCCTCGCGCCCGCCAAGGCTGCGTCGGAGCGCCTGCGCATCGGCATACCGCTGGAGCCCGCCTCCTTCGATATCACCAGCACCTCGGCAGCCACCGCCAGCGAGATCGCCTATGCCAATGTGTTCGAGGGCCTGACGATCATCGACGGGCAAGGCCAGATCAAGCCGCGCCTGGCCCTGAGCTGGACGGTGAGCCCGGACGGCAAGCAGGTCGATGTGCTGCTGCGCCGCAACGTGCGTTACCACGATGGCACGCCCTTCAACGCCGCGACCGCCGCCTTCAGCCTGCAGCGCCTGCTGCAGATGAGGAACACCAATGCCTACCTCGAGTGGTTCGACAAGCTGGTGTCGGCCGAGGCCAGGGACGAGTACCTGCTGCGCATCCGCCTGAGCGAGCCCGACGCGCTGCTCAGCTATGCACTGGCGATGCCCGGTGCGGTGATGGTGCACCCCGACAGCGCAGCCAGCAATGCCAGCACGCCGGTGGGCACCGGCCCGTACCGGGTCGAGAAATGGACCAAGGGCAAGTCGGTCACCTTGCTGCGCAATGAGCAGTGGTGGGACAGCCGCAAGCCGGCCATCCGCATGGCCGATTTCCTCTTCATGTCCAGCGCAGCCGAGACCGAAAACATGCTGGCCGAAGGCCGCATCGATGCGCTCAGCTCGGTGACCCGGCTGACGGCTTCGTTCATGGCGCGCACCGACTATGTGATGGGGCAGCGCGGTGTCGAAGGCAAGCTGCTGATCGCGATGAACAATGCCCGCGCTCCGCTCGACGATATCCGGGTGCGGCGTGCCATCAACCATGCGCTGGACCGCAGCCGCTACCAGGGCATCTACGGCAGCTCGATCGAGGTGCTGCCCATTGGCAGCCACTTCTCACCGCACCACCCGGCCTATGTCGATCTGGTGCAGCGCTACCCTTATGACCTGACCCAGGCCAAGGCCTTGCTCGCCCAGGCGGGGACCGCTCCCGGCACCAGTCTGCGGCTGGCCGTGCCGCCCACCGACTACGGGCGCTATGGCAGCCTGATCGTGGCGGCGCAGCTGGAAGCCATCGGCCTGCAGGTCGAGATCATCCGCATGGACTGGCCCACCTGGCTGGACCAGGTGATGAAGCGCAAGGACTATGACCTGAGCCTGATCATGCATGTGGAGCCGATGGACATCGGCATCTATGCGCGCGATGACTACTACTTCAACTACCACAACCGGGTGTTCAAGAAGATCTGGGAAAAGCTGCGCGCTTCGGCGTCGCCCCAGGAGCTGGATGAATGGCTGGGCCAGGCGCAAAGGCAGCTGGCCGAAGACGCCGTCAATGCCTTTATCGTCGTGCGGCCGGAGCGCAACTTCATGCGCAAGGGCCTGGTGGGCATGTGGTCGCGGTGCCCGATCCCGACCTTTGCGCTCGAAGACCTGCGCTGGCAGAACTGATGCCTATGCCAGACCGCCTCCATTCCCCTGCTGCTGCACAGACCGCCACGGACCAACGCAGTTTTCCGATGTCGGTGACCTCGCGCATCCTGCTGATGCTGGTGATTCTGGCCGTGGGCATTGCGGTGGTGTTTGCCTTGACCCTGCAGGGCCTGCGCCGCACCAACCAGGCCTTGCAGCAGCTGTCGAGCGTGGAGATGGAGCAGCTCATCGCCAGCACCCGCGTGATGCAGCAAAGCGAGATGATCGGCAGCTATGCGCGCCTGGTGGCCATCACCAATGACATGGGCGAGCGGCGCCTGAACATGGTGGAGCTGACCGACCGCATGGGCTGGCTCGACAAGCTGCTCGGCGAGATGACGCAGACGCAGCTCGATGGCAGCATCGACCCGCTGATGCAGTCCAAGCGCAACGCGCTCAACGCCAATGTGCAGAAGCTGAGCCAGGCGATTTTTCAGCCGGCGCAGCATGGCCTCGATGACCGCGCCGTCTTCCATCTGGTGGCCGAGAACCAGATGCTGGCGACCGACATGTCACTGCTGGCCAGCCGCGCCGCAGCCGACCTGCGGCGCCAGCTCAATGAGCGCAGCATGCAGCTGTCGCGCGATGTGGCCGCGCAGCAGAGCAACCTGAACTGGCTGGTGGCCGTGCTGATCCTCTGCGTGGTGATGGCGGGCATCTACATGCATGCCTCGGTGTCGCGCCGCCTGGTGGCGCTGCGCCGCGAGGTCAGCAATGACGAGTTTGGCGGCATCTATGCCGTGCCCCAGCAATGGGGCGACGAGATCGACCAGCTGGGCCGCGCCATCGCCTCCTACAAAAAGCACCTGAGCGACCACACCCGCTCGGCACAGAACGCGGTGCGCGCCAAGAACCGCTTTCTGGCAGGCGCCAGCCATGACCTGCGCCAGCCGGTGCAGGCACTCAACCTGTTTCTGGAAACCTTGCGCGGCTCGGGCCTCAACGGCCAGCAGGCGGTGGTGCTGGAACATGCGCGCGCCGCATTGTCGGCCAGCCGCGAGATGCTTGACACCCTGATGGACTACTCGCGCATCGAGGCCGGGGTGCTGGACCCCAAGTTTCAGCCGGTGGCCATCGCCGGCTTTCTGCGCCGGCTGGAGAAGGAGTTCGGCCCGCAGGCCGATGCCAAGAACCTGGTCTTCCGCGTGCGCGACAGCGAGGACTGGATCTACACCGACCAGTCGCTGCTGTTCATGCTGCTGCGCAATCTGGTGTCCAACGCGCTGCGCTATACCGAACAGGGCGGCGTGCTGCTGGGCGTGCGCAAACGCGGCCTGCAGCGCGTGATCGAGGTCTGGGATACCGGCGTGGGCATCGATGACGAACACCACGACCTGATCTTTCAGAAGTTCCGCCAGGTGGGCGAGGACCACCAGATGGGCAGCAAGGGCCTGGGGCTGGGCCTGGCCATCGTGCGCGAGCTGGCCGATATCCTGAACGTGCAGGTCGCGCTATCGTCCATCCCCGGGCGCGGCAGCGTGTTCCGCGTCAGCCTGATGGCCGAGGCCGTGCCCGCCGGCGGCTATGGCCTGGTCGCCGGCCTGTGGGAGCAGCCCGACGACGGCGACTATTCGTCGCTGCATGGCCTCAAGGTGCTGGTGGTGGACGATGAGCCGCTGGTGCGCGTGGGACTGGCCAGCATGCTGGAGCAATGGCATTGCCAGGTGATGAGCGCCGCCACGGTGGACCAGGTGCGGCGCCTCATCGGCCATATGCAGGAGAGCAACAGCAAGCCCTTTGATGTGGTGCTGACCGACCTGCGCCTGTCGCCCACCGAAGACGGCAGCATGGTGGTGCGGGCCGTGCGCGATGCCACAGCCGAGCACCTGCCCTGGCAGCAGATGCTGCCCCACTATGTGATCCTGACCGGCGACACGGCCCCCAAACGGCTGCAGATGGCCAGCAGCCTGGGAGCGACGTTGATGCACAAGCCGATGGACCCACGCCAGCTGCACAAGCTGCTGGCACGGGAGCTGCGGCTGCGCTGCGATATCGAGGAGTTCATGGAAACCCAGCCCCCTGCCGATATCGACGAGGCCACCGACAAGGCATGAAAAAGCCCGCCGGGGCGAGCGGCGGGCGGATAGCCGGGCGAGGCTGCAGTCTGCGCGGAAGGCTTATTCCGACAGCTGGCGCATCGTCGCCTGGTCCAGGCGGCCGGTCACCGACAGGCCCTGGTCTTGCTGGAAGGAGCGCAGGGCGTTCTGCGTGCGGGGGCCGGAGGCACCATCAGGCGTGCCCACGTCGTAGCCCAGCTCGTTGAGGCGCTGCTGCGCTTGCTTCATGGTCAGGCGCACATTGGTCTTGGCGCCCGGTGCCGAGGTCTGGCTGGGCGCTGCGGCGCCGTCCACACCGAGGCGGCCGCCACCGCCCAGGCCCTGGCCCTTGACGGATTGCGCACTGTAATTGCGCAGCGCCTGCACCATCTGGTTGTAGGCATCGACGAAAGCGGCCGACACGACCTTGCCTTGCGAGGTGTTGGAGTAGCCCCCGATGCCAGCGCCTGCTGCACCGCCGAACAAGGTGCCAAAGCCACCCCAGTCGGTGTTGCTGGCATTGCCGGTCGACGAGGACACCTGCACGCCCGAGCGGTTGTCCACCAGGGTCAGCATGGCCGAGGCCTCGCGGGTCTTGCTGCTGGCCGCCACACCTGCCAGCGCGCCGCCGCCACGGCCGCCCAGGATGCCGCCCAGCGCCGCACCAAAGCCGCCGGCATTGTCTTCGCTGAAGGTCACTTCAGGCGTCAGACCGTAATCCGATGCGACCACCTGGCCCTTGCCGAAATTGCTGCCCTTGCGCATCTCGCCGTTGTCCATCATCGCGCGCTCGCGGTTCATCGCGTTCATGCCGGCAGCGCTGCGCTCGACCACGACAAAGCAGTTCGACTGCTGGATCAGCACGCGCAGCAGGTTGGCAGTCGGTGGCAGGCGGTATTCATTGCGCAGAATGGTGTACCAACCGGCTTGCTGGTTCTCAACCAGGGAGACCGTACCCACCGGCGAATCGCATTTTTCGAGTTGGCTGTTTTCACCCTGGCTGCTGCCCCCTGCAGCGCCACCGGTCACCATGTTGTTGGTGCCGCCGCCCAGCTTCATACCGGTGCTTTCGCAGCCTGCCAATGCCAAGACGGCCAGTGCCGCCAATGCTGCCTTTTTCATGTCGCTCTCCCGCAAGTAAATCAGTTGTGCATTCAAAGCGAGCCCGGAATGGCTTCCAGGCTCGATGGCTTCGATTTCGTATTTTTGCTTTGCGCTGCGGACACGGATTACCTGATTCCAGAACCCACTTAGGAGCGTTATCCACTCTTAAGCGAACTTGTTAGCGAATGTCACCAAAATAACGGCGTGCAGCACATGGCCGGTGCATTATCCACGTAATTTATCAATCAATCCATTCAGAGCATCCAGAGAACCAAACTGGATTACCAGTTCACCCATCTCTTCGAGTTTGCCGGCACGCTTGACGCGTTTTTTAACCCGTACCTCTACCTCCGCCATCAACAGGTCGGACAGCTCTTCTTCCACCCGCTTCAAATCGCGGGATTTGGCCGCCTTGGCCTTGACCGGGGTTTCTCCGGAAAACTCGGCACTGACCCTTTTGACCAGGCTCTCGGCCTCGCGCACGCTCAGTTTGCGCGCATTGATCTGGTTGGCAGCGGTGATCTGTGCAGCGCGGTCCAGCGCCAGCAGGGCACGCGCGTGGCCCATGTCCAGATCCCCTGCCATCAGCATGGTCTGCACCGGCTCGGCCAGGTTCAGCAGACGCAACAGGTTGGAGGCGGCCGAGCGCGAACGGCCCACGGCCTGCGCAGCCTGCTCGTGCGTCATCTGGAACTCGCCCACCAGACGCGAGAGGCCTTGTGCCTCTTCCAGCGGGTTGAGGTCTTCGCGCTGGATGTTCTCTATCAGCGCCATCGCGGCAGCGGCCTCGTCGGGCACCTCGCGCACCAGCACCGGTACCTCGGCCAGCCCAGCGATGCGCGCGGCGCGGAAACGCCGCTCGCCGGCGATGATTTCGTACTTGCCGGCGTTGTCCCCGGCAGCGAGCTTGCGCACCAGGATGGGCTGCATGATGCCCTGGGCCTTGATGCTTTCGGCCAGCTCATACAGCGCGCCCTCATCCATGCGCGTGCGCGGCTGGTAGACGCCAGGCACCATGTCATCGAGCAGCAACTGGTGCGGCAGCTGGCCCTTGTCGTCGCTGGCAGGCGCCGTGTCTTCGACCTTGGGGCCCAGCAGTGCTTCGAGGCCGCGTCCCAGGCCCTTGGGTTTTTTGGTTGCCATGGTTTTCAGTTCACCTTTGTTGGTTCGGCCATCAGCTCGGCCAGCAGCGCCTGGCCCAGCGGCCAGTCGCCCAGGCCGGACTCGGCATTGATATGGCCGCAGGCACCCTGGTCCACCCAGCGGGCACCCCAGTTGCTGGCCAGCCACTGCGCGCGCTCGGCGCTGCAATAGGGATCGTTTTGGCTGCCCACCAGAATGGCGGGAAAGGGCAGTTTCTGCAGCGCAATCGGCGACCAGCCGGGGATGTGTTCGGCCAGGTCGGGGCGCTCCACATCGCCCGGTGCCACCAGCAGCGCGCCACGCACCTTGCTGGCCGCCTGGGGCGAATGGGCGGCCCACCAGGCCGTCAGGATGCAGCCCAGGCTGTGGGCGACCAGCACCACGGGCTGCGGCGCATCCAGCACCACATCCTGCAGGCGTGCCGTCCAGTCACCGCGCTTGGGGTGCAGCCAGTCGTGCTGCTGCACGCGCTCATAGCCCCATTGCTGCTCCCACACCGTTTGCCAATGGCCTGGCCCGCTGTTTTGCCATCCCGGCAGCAGCTTGATGGACGAGGATTCAATGCTCATTTTTTAATAGCAAAAAAGCGCCACCGTACTGCGCTGTTTCAAAGAAATGCAAACCCTTATTGTGCCCGAATGTCTCTCGCACGCAATGCGGGCGCCAGCGGCATCGCTGCGGCCATGAAAAAGACCTCCGCATGCCGGGCACCGGAGGTCTGTCGGGCAGCGGCCAAGGCAAGCTGTCACTTCATGCGCTTGATGCGCTTGACCATCTCCTTGGCAAACTCGACAAAGGCCTTGCTGCCCTTGGCGGCCGGATCGAACACGACGCCCGGCAGGCCATAGCTGGGCGCTTCGGCCAGGCGCACATTGCGGGGGATCACGGTGTCGAACACCTTGTCGCCGAAATGCTCGCGCAGCTGGTCGCTCACCTGCTGCTGCAAGGTGATGCGCGGGTCGAACATCACGCGCAGCAGCCCGATGATCTCCAGGTCGCGGTTCAGGTTGGCATGCACCTGCTTGATGGTGTTGACCAGGTCGGTCAGCCCTTCGAGTGCAAAGTACTCGCATTGCATCGGCACGATCACGCCATGGGCCGAGCACAGGCCGTTCAACGTGAGCATGGACAGGCTGGGCGGGCAGTCGATGAGCACGAAGTCAAAGTCCGCGTCGCTCGCCTCCAGCGCGGCCTTGAGGCGCTTTTCACGGCGCTCCAGCTCGACCAGCTCCACCTCGGCGCCGGACAGCTCGCGGTTGGCGCCCAGCACCCAGTAACCGCAGCGCTCGGAATGGACAGCTGCTTCCTTGATGGTGCTCGATTCGAGCAACACGTCGTAGACCGAGGTTTCCAGCGCGCGCTTGTCGATGCCCGAGCCCATGGTCGCATTGCCCTGCGGGTCCAAATCGACCAGCAGCACACGCTGCTTGATCCGGGCCAGACCCGCCGCCAGATTGACTGCCGTGGTGGTCTTGCCAACGCCGCCTTTTTGGTTGGCGATACAGAAGATTTTTGCCATGAGAACTCGCTTCGTCCACTAACTTATTTGGTCAGGGCCAGCTTGAGGCCAAAACCGATCAAAAACACGCCCGCTGTTTTTTCCATCCACTTGACCAGCGCGGGGTTGGCACGCAGGCGCTCGGCCAGCATCTTGGTGATCAGCACCACTAGCGTGCAGTAAGCCAGGCTGATCACGGCCACCGTGGCCGCCATCACGGCAAAGGTGGGGATGCCGCGGTGGGTCGCCGGATCGACGAACAGCGGAAAGAACGCCATGTAGAAAACGATGGCCTTGGGGTTCATCAGGGTGATGACAAAGCCCTGCTTGAAATAATGCCTGGGCGCAATCTGGATGACCGGCTGGTCCCCCGGCTTGGCCGTGAGCAGCTTGTAGCCAATCCAGCCCAGGTAGGCCGCGCCCAGCCATTGCACCGCGTGGAAGGCCGCCGGGTAGGCTGTGAGCACCGCTGCGACGCCGGCTACCGCCAGCCACATCAGCACCTGGTCAGCCGCCATGCAGCCGGCACAGACCGCCAGGCCAGCCTTGATGCCGCCCTTGCCCGTAGAGGTGATCAGCGCCAGGTTGCCAGGCCCCGGGATCATCAAGAACAGGAGCACGGCGAAGACAAATGCACCATAGTCAGAAATGCCAAACATGTGCCGCCCCTGCAATGGAAACTTTGAGTGTAAACGACGGCCCCGCTTGCTTGCCAGCAAAATGCGCGTTGTTACCGGCCCAAGCGTCAACAAAAAGCCCCGAAAAATCGGGGCTCTGCAGGGATGGGATTCAGCGCCGCAGCTGAGCCGCAACACGCTGGCATCAGGACGCTTGGTGGCGCATCCAGACAATGCAGCGCTCGGCATCGAGACCGGGCACCTGCAGCGGCTCGATGTTCAGCAGCTGTACCGTGGCGGGCAACAAGGCCAGCTCATCGTCGGGGCGCTTGGCCTTCATCGCCAGCCAGATGCCATCGGCCTTCAGGGTCTGGGCCGACCAGGCGGTGAAATCCTGCAACGCGGCAAAGGCGCGGCAGCTGACCACGTCGTACTGCTGGCTCAGCTGCTCCACCCGCGACTGGATGCCGTGCAGGTTGCGCAGGCGCAGCGCCGCTGCCGCCTGCTGGATGAAGGCGATCTTCTTGCCAACGGTATCGACGCAGCTCACATCCAGCTGGGGCAGACAGATCGCAAATACCACGGCAGGCAGACCACCACCCGATCCAACATCGAGCAGCCTGGGGGCCGGCAGACCCGTGCCCTGCAGATGGCGCACCAGCGGCGGCACCGCCGCCAGGCTGTCGAGCAGATGGTGGGTCAGCATCTCTTGCGGGTCGCGCACCGAGGTCAGGTTGTAGACCTTGTTCCACTTCTGCAGCAGATCCAGAAACGCCATCAGCTGTGCAATCTGCTGGTCGTCCAGCGACAGACCCAGTTGCTGTATGCCGTCACGCAGGGGGGCTTCCAACAGAGCGCTCATGCAGTCGTTACCTCTTGTGCAGTGCTGAAGCCTTTGAAGCCGCCTTTTTTCAGGTGCACCATCAGCAGCGAAATGGCCGCGGGTGTGACACCGGAAATACGCGATGCCTGGCCCAGGGTTTCAGGGCGGTGGGTCTGCAGCTTCTGGCGCACCTCGAAAGACAGTGCGGTCACCTGCATGTAGTCCAGCTCGGCGGGCAGGCGCAGCTTTTCATAATGGGCTGCACGCTCCACTTCATCCTTCTGGCGGTCGATATAGCCCGAGTACTTGGCGCCGATCTCCACTTGCTCCACCACAGACTCGCTCAACCCACCCAGTGTTTCACGTGAAACGTCGCTGGTCTGATAAGCGCCTTCGTTCAGGCTCATCAACGTCGCGTAGTCCACACCAGGGCGGCGCAGCAGGTCGAACAGGTTGTACTCCCGCTCCATCGCCTTGCCCAACACACGTTCGGCCTCTTGGGCAGTCACGATGCGTGGGTTCACCCAGGTGGCCTTGAGGCGTTCTGTTTCACGTGAAACAGCGTCGCGCTTGCGGCTGAACGCATCCCAGCGCGCATCGTCGACCAGGCCCATCTTGCGGCCCTCTTCCGTCAGGCGCATGTCGGCATTGTCTTCACGCAGCTGCAGGCGGAACTCCGCACGGCTGGTAAACATGCGGTAGGGCTCGGTCACCCCCTTGGTGATCAGGTCGTCAACCAATACACCCAGGTAGGCTTCATCGCGGCGCGGCGTCCAGGGGCCTTCGCCCCGGCATTGCAGTGCGGCGTTCAGGCCGGCGAACAGGCCTTGGGCTGCCGCCTCTTCATAGCCGGTCGTGCCATTGATCTGGCCGGCAAAGAACAGACCCTGGATCTGCTTGGTCTCAAAGCTGTTCTTCAACGAGCGCGGGTCGAAGTAGTCGTACTCGATCGCATAGCCCGGGCGCAGGATGTGGGCATTCTCCAGGCCCTTCATGCTGCGCACCAACTCGTACTGCACATCGAACGGCAGGCTGGTCGAGATGCCATTGGGGTAGTACTCGTGGGTGGTCAGGCCTTCAGGCTCCAAAAAGATCTGGTGGCTTTCCTTGTCGGCAAAGCGGTTGATCTTGTCTTCCACACTGGGGCAGTAGCGCGGCCCTACCCCTTCGATCTTGCCGGTGAACATCGGGCTGCGGTCAAAGCCACTGCGGATGATCTCGTGCGTGCGCGCATTGGTGTGGGTGATATAGCAAGGCATCTGCGCCGGGTGCATCGCCGCATCGCCCATGAAGCTGAACACCGGCAACTGGCCCTCGTTCACGCCACCGGGCATGCCATCGCCAGGCTGGGTTTCACACTGGCTGAAGTCGATCGAGCGGCCATCGATGCGCGGCGGGGTGCCGGTCTTGAGGCGCCCCTGGGGCAGCTTTAGCTCCTTCAGCCGCGCCGACAGGCTGACCGCTGGCGGATCGCCGGCACGGCCAGCGGCATAGTGGTTCAGGCCCACGTGGATCTTGCCATCCAGGAAGGTGCCAGCCGTCAGCACCACGGTGCGGCTGCGAAAGCGGATCCCTACCTGGGTCACGGCGCCGACCACGCGGTCGCCCTCCACCATCAGGTCATCCACCGCTTGCTGGAACAGCCAGAGGTTGGGCTGGTTCTCCAGCATCTCGCGGATCGCCGCCTTGTACAGGATGCGGTCGGCCTGGGCACGGGTGGCGCGCACGGCCGGGCCCTTGGAGCTGTTGAGAATGCGGAACTGGATGCCGCCCTTGTCGGTGGCCAGCGCCATCGCGCCGCCGAGCGCGTCCACTTCCTTGACGAGATGGCCTTTGCCGATGCCGCCAATGCTGGGGTTGCAGCTCATCTGGCCCAGGGTTTCAATATTGTGGGTCAGCAGCAGCGTCTTGCTGCCCATGCGGGCAGCGGCCAGCGCTGCCTCGGTGCCGGCATGGCCGCCACCGACAACGATGACATCGAATTCTTGCGGGTAGGTATAGGGGGTTTGGCTCATGGGGCCTCATTCCAGGGCTCGCAAGGCATGCGCCTCGCAGTCAGTCAGCCCTTCTGCCGAAATGGCAAATAGTCGGTTTTGCCCGCTATTTTAATGACTGGGGTGTTTACACGCCGGCAGCCGTGTTATTGCGCCGCATCCACCGCTGCTGCAGAGCCTTGTCAAAAGCGATAGCATGGTTCGGCTTTAACCTTTACTGGAGATTTGTCGATGAAGCTGTATTTCTCTCCTGGCGCCTGTTCGCTGTCGCCCCATATTGCCCTGCTGGAAGCCGGCCTGCCCTTCACCCTGGAGATGGCCAGCACCAAGACCCACCAGCTCAAGGACGGCACCGACTTCTACACCATCAACCCGCTGGGCTATGTACCGGTGCTGGAACTGGACAATGGCCAGCGCCTGCGCGAAGGCCCGGCCATCGTGCAGTACATCGCCGACCAGGCGCCAGCCTCCAAGCTGGCACCTGCCAACGGCACCTTTGAGCGCTACCAGCTGCAGGAATGGCTGGGCTTCATCGGCACCGAGATCCACAAGGGCTTTTCCCCGCTGTTCAACCCCAACCTGCCCGACGCCGTCAAGGACATGTCCCGCGTGCATGTGCTCAAGCGTCTGACCTGGGTGGATTCGCAGCTGGAAGACAAGGAGTTCCTGATGGGCACGGACTTCACCGTGGCCGATGCCTACCTGTTCACCGTGTGCGGCTGGAGCAAGTTTGTCGGTGTCGACACCAGCGGCCTGCAAAACCTGGCCAGCTTCATGCAACGCGTGGGCGCCCGGCCTGCGGTACAACAGGCCATTGCAGAAGAAAAGCAGTAATCGCTCTGCCGGCCAGGGGATGCTGTTTCACGTGAAACACATCCGGGCCGATGCGATGGTGATGCGGTGCCGATGTCCCGATCCTTGTACGGGTGCATCGCGTAAAGACCCTGCTCTTGACCTTCACACCGTGTCAGCTTTCAAGATCAGGCCATCAACCACTGAAAGGAAACCCCATGCAAAACACCTTCCAAGTCCAAGGCATGACCTGCGGCCACTGCGAGCGCGCCGTCACCCAGGCTGTGCAGCAGCTCGACGCCCAGGCCAAGGTAGCGATTGACCGCGCCCAGGGCAAGGTCGTCGTTGACTCCAGCCAGCCGGCAGACAAGATCGCAGCGGCCATCGCGGCCGAAGGCTACCAGGTCCTGTAAGCATGGCCCGCCCATCACGCAAGCCTGCGGCTGAGCGGTCCATCGCCTGGCCGGTGTCCATCAGCAAAGCGGCCCAGCTGGCGGGTATTTCTGCACGCATGGCCCGCCACTACGAGTCGCTGAACCTGCTGCCACCTGTGAACCGTACCGACAGCGGCTACCGCCTGTATACCGAGTCGGATGTGCACACCCTCTCCTTCATCCGCCGCAGCCGCGATCTGGGCTTCTCGATGGAGGAGATCGAGAACCTGCTCAACCTGTGGCACGACAAGCAGCGCGCCAGCAGTTCGGTCAAGGAGATTGCACAAAAGCATATCGAGACCTTGCGCGAGCGCATTGCCGCGATGAAAGCGCTGGAGCGCTCGTTGCAGACGCTGGTGCACAGCTGCCATGGCGACCAGCGTCCGGACTGCCCTATTCTCGACAGTCTGTCAGACCCTGCGGCGGCGCCAGATGCGGCCAGCTGCTGCAAGCATTGAACGCATGGACAGACAACCGCCTCAGCCATAAAAAACGCGCTCTTGGGAGCGCGTTGCTGTTTCTGTGGGGTAGCCGTCAAAAGGGGCTGGAATCCGGATCCTGGTCCACCGGCGCCGATTTGGGACCGGTCTGCATGCCTCCAGGCTTGCCAGACGCATCGAAAGGCTTGCCCACGCCCGCACCCAGGCTGATCGGTTTGACGGGCGCTGCAGCCCCTTCCAGGGCCGCTGCAGCGGGTTTATTGCCCCGGTCAGGCAACTGGCCCAGCTCGGTGCGGCCTTCACCGCCCAGCGCCTGGATCAGATCCGGAATCAGCTGGCTGAACTCACCAGTGGCAATGGCTACGTCGGCGTCGAAGCCGCCATCCTCACTGGCGCCTTCCATTACCACATCGAGCAAGGCCACTTTCTTGAGCTGCAGGCCCTCGGTCAGCACGAAGCTGACCCGGTCGTCCCAGGTCAGCGCCAGCTTGGTGGGCAGCTTGCCCTGGTCGATATGCTCGCGGATCTCGTCGATGCCCAGCGGGTGGCGGGCATAGCGCACCACGGCCTTGGATTCGTCGGCGCTCTTGAGCTCGCACTCCTGGTCGATGCTGAAACCTGCCGGCGCATCGTAGCTGTGCAGCCAGGCGGACATCGCGCCCTGGGGGCTGTTCTGGGTATCGATCAGCGCCACGGCAAAACCGGGCGAGGCCTCCACCAGCATCGTGATCACCTCGTCAGCCCGGCCCTGGCTGCTGGTGTCCAGCACCAAAAGCCGCGCCTGCGGATCGATCCAGATCCACAGCCCGCCTTGCTTGGTGAAGGCCATCGGCAGCAGATCCAGCTTGCACTCGTCCTTGAGCTCCTGCTTTTCCTTCTTACCGGGCTTGCGGCCTTCCTGGGCTTCGATATGGGCGAGCTTCTCATCGAGCTTGCGGTTGAGCACGCTCGCGGGCAGCATCTTGCTCTCGCTCATCAGCCGCAAGATCCAGTGGCCGCCCACCGATTCGACCATGGCCCCGTGCTCTTCGCCGCGCGGGGGCACCCAGCCGGTGGACTTTTCCTGGGTGGCACCGCACTGCTCAAACTGCTGCTTGGCCAAGGCGGTATCCAGCGCCACCAAATCCGGCTGCCAGGCTTCGGAGATGCGGTAAAAAATCATGTTCTTGAACATGCCATTCCTTTGTTCTGGAAGGCTGCCAACCTGCTGGGCAGCCCTTTAAAAAACACAAGCGGCCCTGGTGTGCCGCACTGATCTGCTGTCCATTGTGCCGCGAATCGGGCCTGCCCCAGAGCGATGAACCGGGCAAAAAAGCCGGGGTTTGGATGGGTTGACCGGCTGCCAGCAGCGCATTTCCACGAAGCCGAACAACCAAAATTGGTAATTCTTTACACAGCCATACCGGGCGGTGACGGGGCTCTTACATGGCAGGCGGACACTGCATACATCGCATCAGACATCACAACCCGGAAAGGAAATACCATGTCTCTCTTGCAACGCAGCGCCATCGTGACCGCCATGCTGGCCAGCCTGTCAGTTTCCAGCTTTGCCCAGACCCCCAGCACGCCAGCAGCAGCCCCTACCGTGCAAAGCGCCCCCGCCCCCGCCAAAAAGGGCCATGGTCCTGAAGCGCGCGAGGCCCGCATGGCCCAGCGCATGCAGGCCCTCAAGGCCTCGCTCAAGCTCAATGCCAGCCAGGAAGCAGCCTGGACCAGCTATGTGGCGGCCATCAAGCCCCAGCGCCCGGCCCCGGGTGAGCGCCCTGAGCGTGCTGATCTGGCCAAGTTGACCACCCCAGAGCGCATTGACGCAATGCAGGCCATGCATGCCAAGCACCAGGCGGCCATGGACCAACGCAACCAGGCGACCAAGGCTTTCTATGCGACGCTGACGCCTGAGCAGCAAAAGACCTTTGATGCGGAGACCTTGAAGATGCATGAACGCCGTGGGCACGGGCCGGAGGGCAAGGGGCCCCATGGCCAGCGCCATCAAGGCCCAAATGCGAAACAGACTGTTCCACCTATCGACAGTAAATAAGGCGGACACCCCCTCCCCCCTCGGATCGCTCTCCATCCCCTCTTGCGCAGCTGTCATCAGCTGCGCTTTTTTTGCTGGTGGTCTCGTCAGCGGTTGCATACAGACAACAACCTGCTTTTGCTGACAGAAGCAAGAGTTGACCAGGTGTAACATTATTTGATGCAATACCGCCCTCTCCTCTCCGCTGTCGGCTTGTGCGCGCTGACTGTCTGGAGTGCTTCTGCCCATGCGCAATTCGCCGATAAGCGCAACACCGCCACCTTGTACCTACAAGCCGGTGTTGCCGAGCGTGACGCACGTGCGCTCACTATTGGCTCGACCATCCCGATGGACTGGAAGACCTTCTGGTGGGGCCATCCCGTCACCGCCCATTGGGACATGAGCCTGTCGGCCTGGAACTCGGACCGCATGGAACGCGAAGGCAGCCGCACCATTGCGGTCGTCGGTCTGGTGCCCACCTTGCGCTTCCACAGCAAGAGCCAGTACCCCTGGTTCGTCGAAGCCGGTCTGGGCGGCTACGTCTCCAGCAAGCTGTACGAAAGCCGTGAAAAGCGCTTTTCGACCGCGTTCAATTTCGGTACCCATATCGGCGTGGGCTACTTCACCGGCATGCGCCGCGAAAACGAATGGTCCGTGCGCCTGGAGCATCTCTCCAACGCGTCGATCAAGCGCCCCAACCCGGGCGAGAACTTTGTGCAACTGCGCTACGCAAGGCACTTCTGATCCCCTCAATCCCCCTCTTCCCCTTGCTACCGCCTTCTGGCGGTATTTTTTTGCCTGGCGCAGGGGATGGTGATCAGGGAGGCGTCTAACGTAGAGTGGAGCTGCCGGGGCAGCCTGGAGAGCCTGTATGCCGTAGCGGCCAGTTCAACACGGCCAGAGCAAGTACCCAGTCAATAACTGTATAAACATACAGTATCAAAGAAATAGCGCAGTGGCCTGTGCTACAGGGCGGCCGCCCATAGCCGATGGATGTTCGCCAGCAAGTGCGTTTGAACGGCAGCAGGGCCCGCAGGAGGTGCGCTGGACGCTTTACCAACCCCTTGCCCTACCCACCCACCTCCCAGGCGCCCACAGGCTCCGTGTGCGCGGTAGACGGCTTTCTTGGAGCCGAGCCCGGTAACCGATGGAGATTTGCGCCGCCGACCAGCGAATCCCCTGCTACCCGCAGCACGACGCCATGCGCGATACCCGGTCAACAACACTCTTCCATTCCCTGCTAAGCGGCATCACCGTTAGCGACACGCATCCAAAAGTATAGCTAACACCTATGTTGGGCTGTGCATTTGCGCACAGTGCATCTCCCGGGCAGGAACTCTCGAATAGAGCGACAGGATCTCGCTGACGAAGCCACGGAATGGCGAAGCCCTTCTTCCCTCTGCGTTCAGGATGTGGCGGGAAGCCTGAGGCACTTTTTGGAAGCGCTCAGCGCGACGTCTCTTACCCCCTGGCTGTCTGAATTTTCACAGTCTGAAAAATTTCAAGATATGAAACCTTGCCGAGCTTGCCTTTGGTTTTTCTTTTATTTTCTTTAAAAGAATAGTAGGTAGTAGTAGAAGGGCCCCCACTTCTGTGGATAAGTGCAATAAAGCAAAAATTTTCAAAAGCTTGAAATTTTCCCAACCATGTTGATGGTACCCGTCTACGCTTGTCACTGCAAAGTGGATAAGTAGAGGGTATGGGTTATTTCTGTGGATAAGTTGGTTTGGGCGCATGCATTATCCACACACATTCTGCCGCGTCAAAATTTCGACAAGTGGTTGATAAATAATAACTTATCCACATATGTTCTGCTGTCCCCACAGATGGCGTGCCTACTGCCGTCTGCTGTGCGTATGAATGCGTGAGTGCTAAAAATTACCCACAACGTCCAGGGCAGCATTGGAGGTTTTTGGCGCTGAACGATGTAGCTGAGAAATCTGTGGATAAGTTTTTTTTAACGATAAATCAGTCCTCTATCACGCCATCGGTCTGTGTGCACCAGGCCTTATTGCCGGTGCATGAGAGGGGAGCAAGTTTCTGGACAGGGGCATGTCTGTGAATAACTAATGGGTTGTTGTTGCTTTATCCCAAAAGTTATCCACAGTTCTTTTGGGGCCCTGGGTCTGCAGTTCCGATGACATCGCCTGTGGGTAAGGCTGTGAATCTGAAAATAACCAGGAAAAACAATGGATTGCTGTCATTTCGCCGAGATGGATGGTGTGTGCACCCAAGCCTCTTGCGCTGTCTTGTGGGCAGCAATGCGCCTTTTGGGTGAAAAAAATCGGCATGTGCAGAACGCGGGTCTCCGCGCCTTCTGTGCGGTCACGGCTGCGAGTGGATATCCATGACTCGGCGCCGCTGACGGAGGGGAGCGTGCCGCCTGTGGACATCTCGCATCCATGGAGCCGCAGCTAGGCTCGGCTTGGCGCCTTAATCCCCATGACTTCTGTGGTGCGCCGCTCGCCGGGCGCCGTCGATGTCCATCACGTGCCGTGCTGGTCTTTTCTGCTTCCCTTCCGTCACTCCAGACGATCAGACCAAGCCGCTGGCGCTACAGGCTTGGCTGTAAACGCTGGAAGTAGCCGTTGAGCCCCTGCGCGATGGGACGGCGCATACCAATTCCCGAGCTCCAAAGTCCATTTTTTGGATCGCACCTGCATGTTTGGAACGCCCTCCGCATTACGGCCAACACCGCAGGGCGGACCCCCGTGCGCCGGCACTCATCAGCCGATGCAACTCGGCTGATTTTTTTTGCCACGTGGCCTGTGCGCGGCATACGGCATCAAGAACGCGGTCGAGCCCTCTTCAAACCAGACGGCACCGCCCCCCAGCCTCCCCGCGTCAAATCCAAAATTTCAATTTGAATGATTCAAATAAACTGAAATCAAAAGCCATTCACTTCATATCTGCTATCCCAATGCTATCAACAGATGAATCGATAAATGCTGTTTTTTTATGCAAAATGGACCGTGACATGGTGCAATTTGTCAACAAGTTATCCTGAACACGCTTGTGAATAATCTTTCACATCGTGATAAATTCCACACTGTGAAAATGGAAGAGGAAGAGTTATACACATCTCTCTGACCGGCATCCCGCTATACGATGGCCCAAATTTGTAGATAAGTAAAGCACTTATGCGTTAAAACGACAGACACCTGTTCTGATTTCACTTATCCACAAATTGACTTGCTGGCATGTCCCCGATGTATCCTGTGGATAAATCGATCTGGTTTTAGATGAGTTATGCACAGAAAAGAGGGAATTTTTGGTTAGAAACTAGCTGCCTGTGGCTTTATCCACAATCGGATATGGATAAATTGCTTTAAGAAGATTGCCTAAAAAATCAGCAAAACAAGTCAAAAACTGTGGAAAAAGTTGTGTATTGTTTGTACCTGGTGCCGATGACTGTTGGACACACATTCGGCGTGAGATATAGGAAATAGCCGTATGTTGCGAAGCAATGTGCCAAAAATAGATATTTTACGTACTTTTTGCGGCAAAGCACGTGCTTTCAAAAAGTGGTATGAGCCTGTGAATATCTTTTATGAGAGCAACAAGAGCCATGGATTTTTGTCACATGTGTATAACTTGTGCATAGATCTATCCATTGAACACATGAAGATATCCACCGGTTTTTCAGCGTCTCAAGACACCACCGGCACGGTGCATTCAGTCAATTCGAATGACCGCTATCGAGCGTTGGTAGATGCGTACCCAGGGCTGTTTGCGCCTGGGGAGGTGATGGCGCAGCTGAGCAGGGTGGGAAGAGAGGCCACGAAGATGCCGCGAACATGCTGTGAGGCGGACGCCAGGGTAGCCAGCAGCTACTCCTGACCCACTTCCTTCCGCTCTAGGCGCTGGTGAGCGGCAGATAGACACGCTGCAAAGCGATGCGCTTTCCGCCCCCAGGTGTCTGGGTGCGGGTGCGCGATAAATGCGGGCGCGGGGTGCGGGTGCGGCCGGCCCGTCACCCAAAAACCATCGCTGCAGCGCTCGTTCGTGCAAAGGGATCTTGTATGCGGGCCGCGCTGCAGAGCGCCACAGCGGGCCGGGAGCAAACCTCCAAGCTCCAGGCGCATGACCAGCAAAACGCATCAGCCCAGACGCAAAAAAGCACCGCCAGGCGGTGCTTTGTTCAGGAGAAGGGCCTTTTCAGGCCCGTTTCAGCCCTCAGGCATCGGCGTCTTCGTCGGTGGCGGTGCGGATGGTTTCGCGGTTGCTCTTGTCGCGCATCTTGGCGACGTCGGTATCCAGCGCGCGGTGCAGCTTTTCCAGCGCCGCATTGAAGGCCTCGGCAACCTTCTCGGCCTCGGCGTTGACCGCCAGGGGTTGGCGCCCGTTGGCCCGTGTCTCCATGACGCAGCGCTTGCCCTTGCCGCCGTTTTTCAGCGCGTCCACATCGGTGAGGTAAACCTCCACGCGGGTCACATATTCGCGAAAGCGCGAAAGCTTGTTTTGTACCTCGGTCTGTGCCCATTGGGAGAGAGATTCTCCGCCTTGAACATTGTCACCAGCGTGCACTTGAACTTGCATGGATGTGCTCCTTTCTCGAACTTGCTGGGCGGGCGGCCCAGCTTTGACAACCGGATGCCGCGAAGGCCATCGCCTTGCGGCATTGAGTTAGATACATCCTAACGCGCAAAACTGCAGCTCAGACCGCGACATGGTCAATATGCGTAAAAGCCCTGAGAAAGATCAAGCGTCCTACAGCCCCAAGGGGAGGCGTTCGGACGGCCGGGCGGGGCAGCGATGGGCTTGAAACGCGGCGGACCGTCCCCAGCAGACGGCCCTGGCTGCAGGGCGCTGCGCGTTTTAGCTTGCTGCAAATGTTGAAGCGGGCAGGCGATACAGCACATGGGTGCGCAACGGGTGGCCTTCGGGCAGGGCAGGGTGTTCAAAGTCTCCCGCCTGGTCGCGCTCCATGCCCAGGCGCTGCATCAGCGCCTGCGATGGCAGGTTGCTGGTGGTGGTGAAGGCCACGATTTCAGCCAGCTGCAAGGGGCCAAAGCCCACGGCCAGTGCTGCTTGCGCCGCCTCGGTGGCCAAGCCTTGGTGCCAGGCATGGCGCGCAAGGCGCCACATGATTTCGACGCAGGGGGAAAAAGGCAGGTCGGCCTGCGGCACATGCAGGCCAACGATGCCAATGAATTGCTGGTCTTCCAGCCGTTCCACCGCCCAGACGCCCCAACCGCGCTCTGCCATCAGCGCCTCGCAGCGGTCCGCCATCGCATCGCTTTGCGGCCGGGTCAGCGGCGCGGGAAAGTAGCGCATCACCTCGGGGTCGGCCGTCATCGCGGCAAAGGCTTCCCTATCTTGCGGCTGCCATTGGCGCAGCTGCAGTCGGGCGGTGCGGGGCTCGATCAGGGGGGCGGTCATGGGTGGCTTTCATGAATGAAAAAGCGGCTGGCACGCAAGGCATCTGCGTGAGCCGCTGGGATGATCAACAATGCCAGGCGCAGCGGGCTCTAAAGCGCCCTGCTGCACCGGGTATCAATGGTGGTGGCCGTGCGCGCCATGCACATGGCGGTGGGCAATTTCTTCTTCGCTGGCCGCGCGCACATCGACCACCTTGCCGCTAAAGCGCAGCGCCAGGCCGGCCAGCGGGTGGTTGCCATCCAGGTGCACTTCCGGGCCCTTGATCTTCTTGACGTAGAAGGCCTGGGGCTCGCCACGGTCATTGGCGCCGCGCAGCTGGCCGCCCACCTTCACGCCCGGTGGGAACTCGCTCTTGGGGATGACGCGCACCAGGCTCTCGTCACGTTCGCCAAAGGCATCTTCCACCGCCAGATCCACGCTGGTGCTGAAACCCACGGCCTGGCCTTCAAAAGCGGCTTCCACCTTGGGGAAGATGTTTTCATAGCCGCCATGCAGGTAGGCGAGGTTGCCGCTGTCCAGCGGCTTGCCTTGCGCATCGGTCACCTTGTATTGGATGGTGACGGCGCAGTCTTTAGTGATGTTCATGGTCTTGTTCGAAGAGTCTGGCAAAACCGCAAGTGTAGGGCTTGCCGCCGCTGCGCTCCATCGCGGGGCCGGATGGCAGGGGCCGCGCCAAGGGTTTGGCGCTTGTCATGCAAACGGCTTGCTCTCCTACGGATGCATGCTGCAGTGCAGCGCGAGACTTGGGATTTGTGACCGCTTTTGCGGTCGAAAGGAAGAAGAAATGGTTCAGCAACTCGCAGGCAAGGTGGCCTATGTGACGGGCGCCGCCAGTGGCATTGGCAAGGCCATCGCCGATCTGTATGCGCAGCAGGGCGCCAAGGTGGTGATCGCCGATCTGAAGCAGGAAGCTGTCGAGGCGGCGGCCAAGGATATTGCAGGCAAGGGCGGTACCGCCCTGGGGCTGGCGGTCGATGTGACGCAGGAAGACCAGGTGGACGCCTCGGTCGAAGCCGCGGTGAAGGCCTATGGCGGCATCGATATCCTGGTGAGCAATGCCGGCATCCAGATCGTCAAGCCGGTGCAGGAATTCAGCCTGCAGGAGTGGCAAAAAATGCTGGCCATCCAGCTCGATGGCGCCTTCCTCACCACCCGCGCCTGCATCAAGCACATGTATGCGCAAGGCCGTGGCGGCAGCATCATCTACACCGGCTCGGTGCACTCCAAAGAGGCCTCCAAGCTCAAGGCCCCTTATGTGACGGCCAAGCATGGGCTCGAAGGCCTTGCCAAAGTGGTCGCCAAGGAGGGGGGACCACAAGGCGTGCGCGCCAATGTGATCTGCCCGGGCTATGTGCGCACGCCCCTGGTGGACAAGCAGATCCCCGAGCAGGCCAAGGAGCTGGGTATCAGCGAAGCCGATGTGATCAAGAACGTGATGCTCAAGGACACCGTCGATGGCGAGTTCACCACCGTGGACGATGTGGCGCGCGTCGCGCTGTTCTTTGCGGCCTTTCCCACCAATGCGCTGACAGGGCAGTCCCTGATCGTCAGCCACGGCTGGTTCATGGAGTGATACCGGTCTGCGGCAACGCTCCAGGCACAAAGCATTGGGGGACGCGGGCTGCCAGGCGTTATCCGCCGTTAATCTGATGATTAAATCAGCCAAAACCGCTGAAATTCCGCTGTAGGCGCCGCGTCTGACGTTGGCAGCAGCCCACATTTGTTACATGGTTTGCAGTCTGCTTTGCACAGCCGGCAGGCGGGGAAACCCCGCCTGCCCGACAATGGCGGATTGGCCTCAGCAGCGCTGCGCGCAGCGCGATGCCGGCCCAGGTTTTGCAGACTCTTTCCATGGCGATACCCCTTATTTCCGCTTTGACAACGACCGTGCGCCGCGCAGCGAGCGCCCTGCCCGTGCTGGCGCGGCGCCTGCGCCAGTGGCTGGCCGCGCGCAGCAAAAAGCAATGGCTGCTGGCGGTGGCGGCCTTGCCGGTGCTGCTGCTGCTCTATGTGCTGCTGCTGATTCCGCTGACGCCGTCGATCGGCGATATCCAGAAAAACAAGGTCGAGGCGCCCACCCAGCTGCTGTCGGCAGACGGCAAGGTGCTTGCGCAGTACAAGCGCTCCAACCGCGAATGGGTAGCCCTCAAGGACATCTCGCCCAATGTCATCAACGCGCTGATCGCGACCGAAGACCACCGCTTTTATGAGCATGGCGCGCTCGATTGGCGCCGCACCTTTGGCTCGGTGCTGCACACGGCCATGGGCCGGCCACAGGGCGGCTCCACCATCACCCAGCAGTTGGCGCGCAATATGTTCCCCGAGGAAATCGGCCGCGCCCGCTCGCTCAACCGCAAGCTCAAGGAGGCCGTGACGGCCTACAAGATCGAATCGGCCTACACCAAGGACGAGATCCTGGAGACCTACCTCAACACCGTGCCCTTTCTCTACAACGCCTTTGGCATCGAGATGGCCGCACGCACCTACTTTGACAAGCCCGCCCAGAAGCTGAGCGTGCTCGAAGCCGCCACCCTGGTCGGCATGCTCAAGGGCACCAGCTACTACAACCCCGTGCAAAACCCCGAGCGGGCACAGCAGCGCCGCAACACCGTGCTGGCGCAGATGAACAAGCACGGCAAGCTCAGCGACCAGGATTTTGAGACCCTCAAAAAACGCGGCATCAAGCTGGATTTTGAGCGCCAGGACGAGGCCGTGGGCATGGCGCCGCATTTTGCACAGGCGCTGCGCAAATGGCTGATCGAATGGGCCGATGCCAACGACTACAACATCTACGCCGATGGCCTGGTGGTGCAGACCACCATCGACTCGCGCGTGCAGCAATGGGCCAACCAGGCCGTAGCGCGCCAGGGCCGGCAGTTGCAGGTGACGGCCAATGGCCTGTGGAGCAACCGCAACCAATGGACCGCCAAGAACCCGCTGGTGCAAAGCTTTGTGCGCGAAAGCGCCGTCTACCGCCAGGCGGTGGCCGATGGCCAGGACAAGGACGAAGCGCTGCAGCGCCTGCTGGCCGATGCCGACTTCATGGCCAACCTGCGCCAGGACAAGGTGCGCGTGCAGGTGGGCTTTATGGCGATGGACCCGCGCAGTGCCCATGTGCTGGCCTGGGTGGGCAGCCGCGACTTTGCCATCGACCCGTTTGACCATGTCTCGCAAGCGCGCCGCCAGCCCGGCTCCACCTTCAAGCCCTTTGTCTATGGCGCCGCACTGCTGGACGGCGCCTTGCCCAGCGACCAGCTGATGGACGAGGCTGTGCGCATTCCGCTGGGCGGCGGTCAGTTCTGGCGCCCCACCGATGGTGGCCCGCCATCCGACCAGCCGATGACCCTGGCCGATGGCCTGGCCTACTCCAAGAACACCATCACCGCCCAGGTAATGGCCAAGGTCGGCCCCGCCAAGGTGGCCAAGCTGGCGCGGGCGCTGGGCGTGCGCGACAGCAAGCTTGAAGATGTGATGTCGCTGGCGCTGGGGACCAGCCCGGTCACCTTGCAGGAGATGGTGACCGCCTATTCCACCCTGGCCAATGGCGGCGGCTACCGCGCGCCGGTCATGGTCGCCCGCATCAGCGACCGCGACGGCAAGGTACTGGCCGAGTTTGAGCCACCCGCCACCGAGCTGGCGCTGGACAGCGGCGTCACCTATGGCTTGATCGACATGATGCGTGGCGTCATCACCAAGGGCACCGGCCGGGGGGTGGCGCGCTATGGCGTCAGCGGCGACTGGATCGGCAAGACCGGCACCACGCAGGACAATGCCGACGGCTGGTTCATGCTGGCGCACCCCGACTGGGTGGGCGGCGCCTGGGTCGGCTTCAACGACAGCCGCGTGCAGCTGAACGACTACTGGGGCCAGGGCGCACACAGTGCGCTGCCGGTCGTCGCCGAGGTGGCTGCCGCATCGCAGCGCGCCAAGCTGGTGCAGGCACAGGCCCGCTTTGAGATGCCGGCCGAGAACAACACCTTTGTGCGGCGCCTGCGCAGCTGGATGCTGGGCTTTGGCGACAACAAGCCAGCGGTCGATCCGTTTGAGCAACCGCCTGCAATGCAGCCGCTGCCCGATCGCGGCAACCCCGGGGATGCGCCTGTGATCGACGACCCCGAAGCGCGGCCGATAGGCCAGAGCGGCGCGGGCCCGCGCGGCCCGAGTGGTGAGGGCGACTACCCCGTCTTCCAGAACAACCCACCGCCAGCGCAGCAGCCGCAAATGCCCGCGCAGCGCCCGGCCGATGCGGGCCAGCCGCAACCCGGTGTCGTGGTGCCTGGCCCATCGTCCAACCCCGTGCCATCCAACCCGGCAACGGCGGCACCGGCCTTCCCGGGTAGCGCCAGCGCACCCCAGAGCCAGCCGTCGGGCAACCCACCGCCGATCGAGCGCGGCGTGGTCGTCTCGCCGGTGTCATCCGGCAGCGTGGGCCAACCGGTGCCCACGGCCGATGGCGGCATGGTCTGGCGCCGGGCGACGCCGTCTGGCGCGGCGGCCCCGCAGTCCGGCAATGCAGGGATTGCGGCCAGCGAGATCAACTGATCCCATTGCCCAGTTTTTAAGCAGTTTTAAGGAGTAAACCATGGTCTTCAACCACCGCCGCCAGACCCGCTGGCAATGGATGCGCGCCGCATGCCTGGGCGCTGCCATGTTGGCATCGACCGCCGCGATGGCCGTGGACAACCCCGATGCCCCCGACCGCATGGCTGCCTTTGAGCAGCGCATACAACCGCTGGAGGCCGCCATCGGCAACCAGAACACGACGGCAGACATGCTGCGCGCGAGCAGCGCCTATGCCAAGCAGCTCGATGTGGAGCTGAACCAGACCTACCGTGAGCTGATGGCCAAGGTCGGCGCCAACGGCGCGCAAAAGCTGCGCGCCTCGCAGCGTAACTGGCTGGCCTTCATGACCACCGAGGCCGCCTTTATCGACGGCACCTGGAACGCCAAGGACTTCGGCAGCACCTCCGCGCTGTCACGCAGCGAGTACCGCAACCGCGTCACCAAGGCGCGCATCGTCCAGCTGCTGGACTATCTACGCTCCTATCCTTGATGACGGATGTGTGCGGTCACTCTTCAATGACTTCATGCACACCGGCGCTGCCGCGCTTCCAGTAGGCCGCTGCCTTGGTCCATTTGGGGTGGGCGCCATGCTCGGCAATCAGCGCCGCACGCAGCGCTTTGGCGGCCGCCGATTCCAGCGCCACCCAGTTGTAGTAATCGCCGGCTGGCGCATCGATCTGGTGCAAAGCCGCTAGCAGCCGCTGCGCATCGCCGGCCGGCTGGCCCTGGCGGTGCACCCAGTGCACCTGCAGATCGGCAGCGCTGTCCAGCGCTTGCTCGTCGGCCGCGTCATTCACCTCCACGACCACCACCGCCTGGGTGCCGGCAGGCAGCTCGCGCAGGCGGCGCGTGATCGCTGGCAGCGCCGCATCATCACCAATCAGCAGGTGGCCATCAAACGCCGTGGGCACGATAAAGGAGCCACGCGGCCCCGCAATACCCAGTGCATGCCCCGCGGCCGCCTGCAGCGCCCAGGCCGTGGCAGGGCCGGCCTCATGCACCGCAAAGTCAATCGCCAAGGTCTGCGCCTGGGCATCGTAAGAGTGGGGCGTGTAGTCCCGCATCGCCTCGCGCATCGCGGGCGGCAGGCCATCGCTGCCGGGCGGCGGCAGCTGCAGCTCGCCATTGGCATCCGGAAACAGCAGCTTCACATGGTCATCAAAGCCCAGACTGGTAAATCCCGCCAGGTCGGCACCCTGCAAACGGATGCGCAGCATATGTGGCGTCAGCTGCTCCACCGATGCAACGGTGGTACGGCGCAGCTTGATCTCATGGCGCGCCCGCTCAGGCGCACGCGCAGCCAGCAGCTCGGGAGAAGGGGACGTGGGAAGGCTCAGTTGCAAGGGCATGGTGTGTTCAATCCGTTTCTAAGATATATCTTTTATCTTAAATGAGAACCATTCCTGTGGCTAGGGCGGGGTGGCAATCCCTGGTTGGGGTGTGGCTATGGCGGGGGTGGGATTGCGAAAGGCTGGGGGGTGTGCGCAAGGCAGTTCACCTTTACCTTCACCTGCTCCATCGGGATGACCACCTAACGGGCTACTGCCTAGAGAAGCAGCAGATTCGGCGCGAGCGCTTCCCTTTTCAATTTGTTCTGTGTTGCATTTCCACTGACATGTCAGTTGTGCGTAAGCATTGCTGCATCAAATGTAAAAACTATCAAATTTGATTAATTGATAGTTTTTAAGTCGCAAGCGATTCCAGCGATGGCGCCTTATGAATGCAAAACCAAAAACAAAGTTGGGAGGGATCTACACATGCCTAGCGCCATGCACTGCTGCCCAAGAACAAAGCCACCGGCCAAGCCGCCCATCACCTCGGCTTCTCGTCCGTGGATACGAGGAAGTCTGTTTGCCTACCTACTGTCCAGCGCATTTTGGGCCTCCGCCCAAGGCATCTCCGGCATCGGCGCCTTCGTCCCCAACACCGAGCTGGGCTTCACCCCAGTCGCCAAAGCCGGCGAGCCCCGCATCAACTGGATCAATGGCGAGTACCAGGAGAGCAACACCGACCTGAG